>JAIXTI010000114.1 GCA_027484025.1 bacterium | reverse complement strand
GGCGAGGACGGCCGCGCCCCCATCATGCAGTTCATCCGCATGGAGCTTGGGACGGAGCCCGTACCGACGTCCCCCCTCCAAGACCCGGCGCGACGCCTCCACGCCGTAAACGCCCGGCTCGCAGAAGACGTCGGCGAAGACCGCCAACTGCTCTCGCTGCACCACCGGATACAGCTCCTCGCAGATGGTGGAGATCCATTCGTCGCCGCCGTTCGGACGTTCCCGATACTCGAGGGGGATCTCGTGGGCGGCCAGACAGGTCGGCACGACCCGCAACGGCCCCGCGTCGGCGAGCCGCTTGATGACGCGCAAGGAGCGGAGTTCATCGTGCACCGATAACCCATACCCCGATTTGATTTCGAGCGTCGTCACCCCCCCAGCGGCGAGACGGGCCAGGCGGGGCACGGCGAGGGCGAACAGCTCCTCGTCGCTCCGCGCCCGCAGATCGCGCACGGAGCTGTGAATGCCCCCGCCCTGCCGCGCGATCTCCATGTACGGGACACCGGTGGCACGGAGTTCGTGCTCGGCATACCGCGGCGCACCAAATACCGCATGCGTGTGCGAATCCACGAAGCCGGGCGCGAGCAGGCCGCGCTGGCAGTCGACCTCGCGGGCTCCGGTGTACCGCTGCCACAGCTCCGCATCGGGGGCAACAGCCACGATGCGCGCGCCCTGCACGGCAAGCCCCACGCCGCGGCACACTCCGGCCTCGCGCATTTCCGCGCCGCGACGGGCGCGCCCGGGACCGGCGCACGTCACAGTCTGCGCCGCGTTGACGAAAAGCGTCGTCGGGATCGTCATTGCCGGCGCACGGTCATTCGGTTGGCGTCACCGTGGCCATGACGTCGCGCACACGCGATGCGAGACGCAACGGCGCCTGCGCCTCACCACGACAGGCATAAAAGCAGGCGTTGCAGTCGATGGGCGCATAGCCGCGATACGATTCCCAAGGGCCATCCGGCTTGAAATCGGGACAGCGCCGCACCTGCCCCTGCGGATCGATGTGGATGGTCGTCGACCCGCTCTGGCATGGCTCGGTCATCTCGCCACGTACATAGCGCGGAATCTGCTCGAGATAGTAGTCCGAGTTCGTGATCACGCCCGCGCGCTTTCGCTTGTAGGCCAATAGCGCATCGACGACGCGCTGTACCTCGTCCGGATTCACATCTTGCAGCAGGTGCGCATCGTTGCCGTTCTTCAGTGCCGTGTACACCGAGAAGTTGACCCCGCCACCCATCGCCGCCGCCTTCTCGACAATCGGCATGATCTGATCGAGGTTGTCATTCTTGATGACCGTATTGAACCGGACACCGCCAATACCGGCTTTGCGCATCTGCGGTACCAACGTGAGAATCTTCTCCGTCAATCCGGGAATGCCGCGAGCCGTGTCGTGTCGCCCGTCGAGGTAGTCCAGCGAGATATTGAACTGGTCGACGCCGGCATCCCACAACGACTGCGCACGCTCGATCGACAGCATCCCCGCGTGCGTAATCAACTGCACATACGTGTATCGCACGGACGCACGCACCGCGCGCACGATGTCTTCGAGATCCCGACGCAACGTCGGCTCACCACCGGTAAAGGTGACGAGCATGGGACTGAAGTGTTTGGCTATCTGCGCAAAGTTCGCCCATTCGCGCTGCTTTTCGCTGCTGGGCGTCTGCCAGTAGTCGCAGAAATTGCAGCGCGCATTGCAGCGCATCGTGACTTCGAAGTTGAGCAGCACCGGGCGACGACGAAGTCGCAACCAGGCGTACTTGGCCAGGAAGATCGGAACGTGATACGGGCGATACCG
Source organism: bacterium (assembly GCA_027484025.1). Lineage (GTDB taxonomy): Bacteria > Gemmatimonadota > Gemmatimonadetes > Gemmatimonadales > Gemmatimonadaceae > Gemmatimonas. Next base: position 11,870 of record JAIXTI010000114.1, on the reverse strand, counting down.
ACTCGACAGCATGAATACAGGCTCAGCGTTCAAACATGGGCAGGCGAATGCCTTCACGAACGGCGGTCGTCCGCGCAATGTCGTATCCGGCATCCGCGTGACGGGCGACGCCGATCCCGGGATCATTCGTCAGGACGCGCTCCAATCGCCGCCGCATGCGCTCCGTGCCATCCGCGACGATGACTTGCCCCGCGTGCAGTGAGTTGCCGATACCGACACCACCGCCGTGGTGGAACGATACCCAACTCGCGCCGCTGGCGACATTCAGCAGCGCGTTGAGAATCGCCCAATCGGCAATCGCGTCACTGCCATCCTTCATGGCCTCTGTTTCGCGGAACGGTGAGGCCACGCTGCCGGTATCGAGATGATCCCGCCCGATGACGATGGGCGCCGAGACCTCGCCCTTCGCCACCAGATCATTGAGTGCCAGCGCGAATCGCGCACGCTCACCCTGTCCGAGCCAGCAGATCCGCGCGGGCAATCCCTGAAATGCGATGCGCTCCTGTGCCAGCATGATCCAGCGACGGAGATGCACATCATGAGGGAAGAGCTCGAGTGCGAGCGCATCCGTGCGCGCGATGTCGGCAGGATCGCCCGAAAGCGCCACCCAGCGGAATGGCCCCTTTCCTTCACAGAAGAGCGGTCGGATGTATTCCGGGACAAACCCGGGAATACGAAACGCTTCGTCGAAGCCCGCGTCGAACGCGACGGTGCGCAAGTTATTGCCGTAGTCGAAGGCCACCGCCCCGCGGTCCTGCATGGTGCGCATGGCCTGTACGTGCGCCACGATACTCGAAGATACGAGGGCGAGATAGCGCGCCTGATCGTGCGTCCGAAGCTGTGCTGCTGCATCGAGCGAGTAGCCCGCCGGGATATACCCTACCAGCGGATCGTGGGCACTGGTCTGATCGGTCACGACATCAGGGGTCACCCCGCGCTTCACCAACTCGGGAAGGACTTCCGCGGCGTTGCCCAGGAGCGCGACGGATAGCCCGCTGCCCGCCGCTTGCGCCTCGCGCAGCCAGCCAAAGGCTTCATCGAGTGAGGTCGTGGACCGATCGCAGTATCGTGTTCGGAGTCGCATCGCGATCCGCGTGGCGTCGACTTCCACCGCGAGCACCGCGGCACCATGCATCGCCGCCGCGAGTGGCTGCGCCCCGCCCATGCCGCCGAGTCCTGCGGTGACCACGAGTCTGCCCGACAGGGTGCCATGGAAATGACGCGCCGCCACCGCACCAAACGTTTCGTACGTGCCTTGTACGATCCCCTGCGACCCGATGTAGATCCACGAACCCGCGGTCATCTGGCCGTACATCGTGAGCCCCATCTGCTCGAGCCGCCGGAATTCCGCCCAGGTCGCCCACCGCCCGACCAGATTGGCGTTGGCGATCAACACGCGCGGCGCGTCTTCGTGCGTGCGAAAGACGGCCACCGGCTTTCCGCTTTGCACGAGCAGCGTTTCATCGTTCTCGAGTGTCTCCAGCGTGCGCACGATGGCATCGAAGGCTTCCCACGAGCGCGCCGCCCGGCCCGTGCCGCCATATACGACGAGATCATCGGGCCGCTCAGCGACATCGGGGTCGAGATTGTTCATCAGCATGCGTAACGCCGCTTCCTGCTCCCAGCCTTTGCAGCGCATCGAGACACCGCGCGCCGCGCGCACCGCACGCGCCCCCGGCATGCTCATACCGTCACCGATGCGGTCAGGTGTTCGAACGCGCCCGCCGCGAGCGCGTCGCCCAGCCGGGCGATATCAGGTGCCGGCGACCGGTCGCCTTGCGACGGCGTCACCAACGTGCGAATGATGGCATGCGCGGCCTCAACCGCGGTGCTGCTTCGCAACGGCCGCCGGTACTCGAGCGCTTCGGCGGCGGCAATGAGTTCGATCGAGAGGACATGTCGCAGATTGCGCACCGAACGGCGCAGCTTGAGCGCCGCGTTCATGGCCATGGGCACCACGCCTTCTTTGTTGCCATCGGTGGGGCTGGAGTCGACGCTCGCCGGGTGCGCGAGCAGCTTGCACTCACTGGCCAATGCGGCGGCGGTCACCTGCGACATCATGTGCCCCGACTCGAGCCCGGGCTGGCCGGCAAGGAACGGGGGCAACCCTTGGTTGAAGTCCGGATGCACCAAGCGATCGGTGCGCCGTTCGCTGATGACGGCGAGGTTGGCCGTGACGATGGCGAGCATATCACTGGCCATGCCGACGGCCTGTCCATGGAAGTTACCGCCGCTCAGCAGTTCGCCGGTTGCCAGTACCAGCGGATTGTCGGTCGCCGCATTCAGCTCGCGCTCGATGATGCCGCGGGTAAAGCGGAGTGCGTCGAGCGCCGGGCCGTGGACCTGCGGTACGCAGCGCAACGCGTACGCGTCCTGTACGCGCGGATCACCGAAGCGGTGCGATTCCCGGATGTCGCTGCCCTCGAGTAACGCGCGCAACAGCGCAGCCGATTCCATTTGCCCAAGTTGTCCACGAGCGTCCTGGATGCGGGCGTCGAACGCGTCCGGCGTGCCGAGCAGCGCCTCGAGTGTCATGGCCGTCGCCACGTGCGCCACGCCCCACAACCGCGTGAGCTCGGCGCACGCGAGGCCGGCAACTGCCGTATGCGCCTGCGTGCCGTTGATGAGGGCGAGCCCCTCCTTGGCGGCGAGAACAGCCGGGGCGATTCCCACGATCGCCATCAACGCGTCTGCGCGGTCCTCGCGCCCCTGATAGCGTGCCGGCCCTTCACCGATGAGTGCGAGCGCCAAATGTGCGAGCGGCGCAAGATCCCCACTGGCACCGACACTCCCCTGCTCGGGGACCACTGGCCAGATACCGGCGTTGAGCATGGCGAGCAACGTGTCGATGAGCTCTGGCCGCGCACCGGCATACGACGTGGCCAGTACATTGGCCCGCAGCAGCATCATCGCGCGCACCTCACGCTCGGGCAGCGCGTCGCCGACCCCCGCCGCATGACTGCGGACAAGGTTCCGCTGCAGCAGCGTCAGCTGGTCCAGCGGAATCGTGACCTCACTCATCTTTCCAAAGCCGGTGTTGATCCCGTACACCGGCTCTCCGCGATCGACCGCGCGCTCTACGACCGACCGTGTTTCTCGCATGCGCGCCCGCGCTTCCGGCGCGAGCCCCACCGGCAGCCGCGCGTCGGCCACAGCGAGCAAGTCGGTGAGTTGCAGCGAACGCCCGTCAAGGTACAGCACGCGCAAGACTCCCTCGCCACTCGGGCGACGCGAAGGCGGAAACTAGAAGTTGCTCGACCGGTAGGTCTGACGGTCGTAGTTGAACTTGAGGTCGGGCTGTGCCTTCAACGCAATGAAGAAATTGAAGGCGAAGTTACCACTCGGGGTCTGCGAGAACGAAAAGACCGCACTCCAATCGTGCAGCTGACGCTGCAATCCGATCTGCTGACTCGCGAATCGTGCTCGCTCCAAGTCGTACTGTGTCGACCACTGCGCCGACCAGTTCTGGGTGATGCCGAACGACATGTTGGCATTCACACTCTGAACTGGTGGTTGCCGAACGAATGGCGCGCCAATGGCGCTTTGCCCATTCCCGACTCCGGTCGGTGGTGACGTCTGCGCATTGAGGAAACACCGCTCATAGGCGGCAATGCCTTGCGAACGAAACGGTTCACACAACTTCACGGGATCGACATCAATGACCAGACCGTTACCGCGGGGCGCGCGCTGCCGTGCCGCGTTGTACTGAATGTTGAGATTCCATCCCTCGCCGGGTCCAGGGAGCGCCGCCTGCATGCCACGCATGGCGCCGCCGCCCGCCGCATTCATCTGCCGCGACTGTCGCGTGATGTTCTCCTGAGATGCCGTCTGCCGGGGATTGATCGACGCGCTGTCGGCAAGGTCGGCGACTTCCTTCCCAAGCAGGCGTCCGATAAATCCGAAGATTGCCGACTTGCTGTTCAACGAGAACGTCACGCCCATGTCGGTTCGGTAGGGCGAGAACGTCGCCGTGTCCGACGCCGGGTCGCCTTGGAACAGATCGTAGCTGGTCCGGAAGTCGAGCCCCGGTAGCAGGTCCGTACGCCCGCTGATGGAGAAAGTCCGGTCCGTAAAGCCGTTACCGGTACTGTCAGCACGCACGAAGTCCCAGCTCAGAGACGAGAACGTGAGCGAGAGCAACTTGATCTTGCGCGCTTGCTCCTCGGCGGACGAATCCGCCTGTGTTTTCAGCTTGGCCTCGAGGTTCGTGGACATGCTGAGCGATACGCGGTTCTGTGCCAACGCCCCGAGGTACCCGACGCGCGTACGTCCGATGGCACTCAGATACTCGTCGCTGACCGATGCGGCAGGCGAATAGCTATAGCTGATCCCGGGCGTGATCGAATGGCGCAGCTTGGCAATGGGTCCGATGCCTGGCAACATCGCATACAGCGTTGGTGAGGCGCTGAGGGCGTAGCTCAACCGCTTGCTCTGCATCACCCACTTGCCACCGCTGCGCTCGGTGCGCACGAACAGCCCACCGGCGTCGACGTTGGCCACCGAAATGCTCGGCGACAGATTCCACGTGCCTTGGAAGAAGCGCGGCAGATTGAACGAGGTGGTCCAGTCGACGTTGGTTTCAAAGGTCCGGGCAAAGACCCGAATGCTGCGCTGCGAAGTATCGCGTACCCCGATGATCTCGCGCTGCTCGGGGTAATCGCGGAACTGCTCCGTCACGCTGAAGGAATTCTGCCATTGGAAGTCCCACAGCTTGATAGGCGTATCGAACCCGAACTGCATGTTGCGTCGACTTGCATTGAAGCGACTGCTGTCCACGCCACCACCGGCTCGCGCGTTGTAGACGAACGGAAACTGCAGCCCCTGGTCAATACGACTGGATCCAGAAATCCCGAGTCGCAACGACGGCGTCCACGACACCGGGCCGGCCTCGAGCGTTCCCGTGGTCACATTCAACTGGGGGAAGTCCATGTCGACCTGTGGACGCCCCGGATACTGCACGCGTGAACCACCCACGTTGATCGATGCCGGGCCCACCTTTGTCTGGTAATTGAGCTGCGAACGAATCGTCGCGTTCGCCGCCATCGGGTTGACCGTGGTGTTTCGCTGGATCTGCGTATTCTGCACCCAATTCAACCGCGCGGTGAGCTTGGTCGCCTTGGAGAAATCCTGATTGTGATTCCAGGTCCACGACTGATTCGTGGTGCCGTTGCGCAATGCCATGTACGACGTCGCCAGCTCGCCGGTGACGAAGCGATTCACCCACCGGTACCGAAGATCCGCGTTGGTGCGCAGGAACCCCGGATCGATCTCCGAGCTTCGCGCCCCCGAACGCCAGTCCATCGACATTTCCGCATTCATGTAGTCGTTGATCGCGAAGAAGTACCCGATGTTCTGGACGCTTCGACGATACGACGGACTGTTCCGGAAGAGCTCGGCCACGCCGAAGTTCGGCGTCAGCATGCCGCTCCGACGTCCCGAACGCACGTCCTGGAAGAAGAACGGAATCCAGAACACCGGCACTTCGCCGATATACAGCACGCCGGGACGCGCTACCATGACGTTCTGCGACACGAACTTCATGTCGCGAGTGGTAAAGTGAAAATGCGGCTCGGCGTGATCGCAGTAGGTAAACGACCCGTTCTTGGCAAAGACGACGTGGCGCCCACTCGCCAGCGTATCCGACAAGAACGTGCTCTGCTTCGCCGAGAGAAACAGACGCTGACCGCTCACGACCGAGGTGGAGAAGGCACCCGTGACGCCCTGGCGGGATTCGAGATCGTATTCGATCCGGCCATTCGCCACAAAGTCATCAGTATCCTGCGCCGACGGGTCGCGAAGGAGAACCGTATCACCGGTCGCCACGACCTTCTTCGTCGAATCGTTGTACTGAATGGAATCGCCGAGCAGCAACGTTTCGTCGCGCTGCACGGCCGACGGCTTGCCTTTCAAGGTGAGCAGGCGCGAGGTGGCGTTGAACTTCACCGTATCGCCCTGGTACTGCACCTTGTTGTAGCCTTCCTTGTCGAGCAGGGCGCGCATGGCGGAGTCGGGAGCGCTCCACTGGTAGGTGCGCGAATCCTTACTGAGCGCGCGCGTCGAATCGGCGCGACCTCCCTGTTGCGCCGCGCCCGCCGGCGGCTGCGGGCGGCGGGGCGCCCGCTGAGCGCCGCCAGCCCCGGCCGTTCCGCACACCATGGCCAGCAACGCCAGCCCCGCGCGCCACCAGCCGCGACGGGAAGTGCGGTCGGTCACGCGACCTCGGCTGTGAGACTGCGATCACGCCGCCGCGTAATGATGCGGGAGAGCGTGATCGACACTTCGTACAACGCGTAGAGCGGAATCGTCAGCAGGAGCAATGAGGTCGGATCGCTGCCGGGCGTAATGATCGCCGCCGCCACCAAACAGCCAACCGCCGCGTGGCGCCGGAATTTGGCCAGCAGCTGTGGCTGCACCAGCCCCATGGCCGACAGCAAGGCGATGACCACCGGAAGCTCGAACACCGCACCGAACGCCAGACACATGGAGATCACGAACCCCATGTAGTCCTTCACGGTCGGCATGATTTCCACGACATCACTCTGGAAGGAGCTGAAGAAGGCCAGCGTTACCGGAATGACATACTCGAATGCGAGCGCCATGCCCATGAGGAACAGCATGGCGGCGCCTACCAGTGCGGGAATGACGATCTTCTTCTCGTGCTGGTAGAGTGCTGGCGAGAGGAACCCCCAGATCTGCCAGACGATGACCGGAGATGCACCGATGAGCCCCAGCGTAATGGCCGCATCCATGGCGATATCGAAGAGATCGCCCGGATGCGTCACGATGAGCTTGCCGCGAATGAACGGGCGAATGGGTTCCGACAGAATCGCGACGACATCGATCTGCTTGCTGAAGATCAGGATGAATGCCGCGCCAATGCCGATCGCAAGCGCCAGCGCGATCTTGAACAAGCGCCAACGCAACTCCTCGAGATGCTCGAGGAACGGCATTTCGGTGGGACTGCTACCGGTCATGCGAAAGAGGTGCCGATGTGAGCAACAGGTTCAACGGAGTGTCTTGAGCGTTTCCGTCGCCAGCTCGGCTTCGTCACTGCGCGGATACCGCGCAACGACCTGCTCGAACAACTGACGGGCCTGTGCCGTGTTACCCTGCTTGAGAATGAGCTGTGCGCGCTTATAGAGGGCGGTCGGAGCTTTCGTGGACGTCGGATACGCGCTGACCACTGCAGCATACGCCGCATCGGCAGCAGGCACGTTGTTCTCCTTCGCGAGCGATTCAGCAATCCAGAACTGCGCATCGGATGCGTAGTCGGACTGCGGATAATTCGAAATCAGCTCCTGAAAGGTCATCCGCGCCGTCGCCGTGGCGCCTCGCAACAACTGATCGCGCCCCGTCGTGTAAAGCTGATTCGGACCGACCAGCACGGACGGCGTGTCGACCGCTGCCGATGGCGTTGCGGTGGCGGCACCCGTTGCGGGCGGCCGCGTCGTGCCCCCTCGGGCAGTCGGCACCGCTTCCGGCGCTGGCGCGACCGGCGCCGGTGCCATCTTCTGTGCTTCCAGTTCCGCGCGTAGCCGCGCGATCGTGGCCTGACTCTGCCCCAGCAGCGTCTGGATCTGGAGCAACTGCTCACGCACGCCGCGCATTTCTCCGCGCACGTCACCCTGAATACCGACCGTTCTCGCGCTGACCTTGGCTAGCGAATCGCTCGCGACCTGAATCAGCCGCTGCGTCTGCGCGAGTGCGTCTTTCTGGTCCTGCTGGTTCTTGAGGAGCTCCGTGCGCAGCGTAGCGATGTCGCCCTGCACGATGCGGACATCGCCACGCGTCGCAAAGCACCCCCCCGTGGTCACGAGGACCACGAGCGGGAGAGCGCGCCACACACGGTGGAATAGCGAATGGGACATGTCAGATTCTCCGGGTGTGGCGCTGCAGGTCAGCTGGCCGGCTTGAGATTTTCGCCGCCCGCCGTGATCTCGAATTCATCGCGACGGTTACGCGACCACGACTCTTCCGTCGTCCCCTGCACCGCCGGACGCTCGCGACCGAACGACGAGGTTTCGATACGCGACGCATCGATACCGCGGTCCGTCAGATACCGCTTGGCCGCTTCGGCGCGGCGACGCCCGAGCGCAATGTTGTACTCATCGCTGCCACGCTCGTCGCAGTGACCGGCCACGCGGATACGCAGTCCCGGGTTCGCGTTCAAAATGGCGATCTTCGCGTCGAGTGAGGCACGTGCATCGTCACGCAATTCGTCGGCGTCGTACTCGAAGAAAATGGTTTCGAGCAGGCGCATGCGGGCCGCCGAAACCTTCTCGTTGTACGCGGCCATGGTGTCGACCGGCGTCGCCCGCGGCGTGGTCCGATCCGGCACGCGTTCCGCGGGCGTGGGCGTCGGCGTCGGGGCCACGGCGACCGGCTTCTTCTTGCACGCGCCCAGAACAAGCGCCGAGGACATCAGGACCAGCGTCAGACGAGAGCTACGCAGCATGTCTACTTACTCCGAGGGGTGAGGGGAACCAGCGACAACAGGGGCAACGGGAACTCGTGGGGAAGCCCAGTCGCCCGCACTACATCGGCACAATGACAGTTACGGCGCCAGCAGGCGTGGTGACCACGCGGACAAACGCGTTTCCGGACCGCGCGTGAGCTGCCGCGCGCGACCGGTTTCAACATCCACCACCCACAGCTGCCGAACACCGCTGCGGTTGGATGTCAGCACGAGGTGCCGCGAATCGGGCGCCCACGACGGATCGTCGTTTCGCCCGTCGTTGGTTACCTGTCGCACCGACTGGTCCCGCAGATTGATGGTCATGATCTGGAACGTGCCGCCGTTCCGCGACTGAAACGCGACCAGGCGACCATCGGGGGACCAGTCCGGTCCCGCGCGGTAGTCCCGATCGCCAAACGCCGCTGCCGTCAGCAGTTCCGAGTTCGTGCCATCCAGATCGCTAATATAAACCTCAGGGTGCCCGGAACGGTCGGACATGAACGCGAGCCGTTGCCCATCGGGGCTGAACGAGGGCTGGGCGCTCGCCCTGCCCCGCCCCACCGTTATCCGCCGCGGCGCGCCACCCTCAATGGCCTGCGCATAGAGGTCCGTCCCGCTCTCCGAGCCGCGCGCGTAGACCAACGTGCGCCCATCGGGGGAGACCGCCGGCGTGGTGTGCTCGATCCCGGCAGCACTGGCGAGCGTCCGCTGCGCCCCCGTGGCAAGGTCGGTCAGCATGATGGGGTTCCGTACCCCGTCCAGTACGCTGTACACGATTCCACGGCCACTGGGGAGCCACTGGGGCGACATCCCCGAGGGGGTGGCCGGCGTCACATTCGCCCCGTCGCTATCGACGGTCCACACCCGGCCGCCTCGCGTAAAGGCGATGCGGGTCTGCGCGACGCCACGCTGCCCGGTGACCCATTCTTCGACGACGTCCGAGACGCCGTGCACCGCCAGGCGCCACCCCGCCGACTGCGCCGGCGAGGGAAGCGCAAAGTCCTTCTGGTTACGGACGTTCTTGAGGCCAACATCGTGCAGCAGCACGCGCACCCACCCGCTGGGGAGCACGGTCACCTGCACCACACCGTCTACCCCGAGCTTTGCGAAAAGCGCCCAGTTGAGTGGGCCCGTCCCGCTGGGCGCGGCCGAGGAACTGACCACCGTGAACCGGTCACTGAAATCAAAATCACGACTGATCATCGTCGTGAGCGAATCGCCATTGGGGCCGGCGACCGGCAATACGATCAGGGTCGTCTTCTGCCCCGGGCGATACTGCAGCCCAAGACTCACGCCTTTCGTGGGCTGCGCGCGAACCGCGCGCGGCGGCGCCGAAAACGCCAGCGCGAGCGCACACGAGGCAAGCAGAACCTGGCGAATCGTGAATCGAGCCATCAACAGAACGTGTAGAGAGGAACGCGCACCCGCATCACTGCGGACGCAACGCGTAGTCGAACGTGAAGTACACCACGAGCACATCGTCTGCCCACCCGCTGGGCAGCGCCCCGAAGCTGCGGGTCGAGCCCACCGCTTCGATTGCGCCCATCGCATCGAGATCGTACAGGCGGTCACCAGACCGCTTGACCACTTCGATGCCCACCACCGTGCCGTCGCGGCGGATCATGAACTTGAGCTCCGTCACCAGCGCTGCCGACACCTTGCGCGGCGACCAATTGAGCGCGATCTGCCGCACGATATTCGACAGGTACCCGGGATACGGAAATGCGATCCCGTCAGTGCGCACGTTGGCCACATCGGCGCCTTTCGTGCCCGTCGCGCCGGCCCCCGACTTGGGCGCCGCCGTGGACTTGGTCGTTGACGGGGTGGCGCTCTTGGCGCCGCCCTTCTTGCTGCGATCGGTCGACGGCGTTGCCTTGGGTGAGGGAAGCGCCTTCTTCGCCTTCGACGCCGAGGGCATCGTCTTTTCTTCTTCGACGCGCTCCGCACCCGCCACCGCGTCCTTCGACGCCGTCGGTGTTTCCGTCGCCTTCTCGACTCCCGCTTGGCGCAAGCCGGCCTGCCCGACCAGTTCGACCCGGTACACCGGGGGGCGCGGCGGCTCCTGCTGCCCACCTGCCCACACGACGAGAGCGATGAGGGCCGCGTGGACCAGCGCCGAGACGATCATCCCGCTTCCCAGCGTACTCTTCGACGAGCGCCGCGGACGGGCGGTCATGACCGTCGACATCGTCAGCGATTCTCTTCTGGCTCGGCCACGAGACCGACGTCCGTGATCCCGCGTGCCTTCATCGCCGCGATGAGACGGATCACCGTACCGAAATCGACCGCCTTGTCGGCCCGTACGAACACGCCGCCGGCACCCTTCCGGTCGGAGAGCGCCTTGATGCTCCCGGCAAACTCGTCGTACGAGAGTTTCGTGTCATCCACGAATATCTGCCCCTTCCGATCGATCGTCACGACCAAACCGTTCTTGGGCTCCAGCGGCTTCACTTCGGCACTAGGCAGCGAGATATCCACGCCTCCCTGCATCATGGGTGCCGTGATCATGAAGATGATCATGAGTAGCATCATCACATCGATCAGCGAGACCACGTTGATCTCGCCGTTGACGCCCATGCGCTCCCCGCGTCGACCGCGACGCATGCGTCAGATCCGCCCTTCGCGAACCAGTAGCGCGACGAGCTCCGAGCCGAATCCTTCCAGCGCGTTATCAAACCGATTGAGGCGCGAAGCGAACACGTTGTAGGCAAAGGCGGCAGGAATGGCAACAGCGAGGGCCGCAGCCGTCGCGATCAGTGCTGTCGCAATACCCGGGGCCACCGCTCCGATGTTCCCTGAGCCCTTGGTGGCGATGCCCTCGAACGCCTCGATAACACCCAGCACCGTGCCGAAGAGCCCGATCAGCGGGCTCACACTCCCCACGGTGGCGAGCCACGGAATGAACTTGCCCAACTCCTCCCGTTCCCGCCCAGACTGCGAATCGAGCACCAGCCGCAAGGCTTCGACTTGCGAACCGGAAAGACGCGCGGTGCGATCGTTGGTTGCGCCCAGTGCCGGCTTCGTGTCGTTGATGAACTGCACGGCGCGCGAGAAGACCGCCGTAAAAGGACTCGGCTTCGACCGCTGCGCGAGCAACATGGCGTCATCCATGCCGCGGGCGCGTTCGAACTCCGAGACAAAGGCATTGCCGCCCTTTTCGGCCGTACTGAATGCCCGCCACTTGGCGAACATGATCGCCCACGACACCAACGACAACCCGGCGAGCAGCACCAACACGGCCTTCGTGACCGGATCGCTGGTCAGAATCAGCTCGAAGAATCCGCGCGGTACGGCGCCGCCGCCCTGTGTCGAGAGTTGTAGCAGGAACATCACGCCGCCTGCACTCACGCCGACGCCTCGGCCGCGAGGCGCGCCCGGCGATCCGCGAAGAAGCGGTATGTATTCGAGAGTCCCT
>JAIXTI010000179.1 GCA_027484025.1 bacterium | reverse complement strand
TCGCCTTCGCGATAATCGCGCTGCGTGACCGCGACCTGCGCCGCCTCTTCACTTTCGAACACGCGCGCCGGTCCGCGATGCACGAGCGTCGCCAGCCCGGCGGTTTTGAGCAGGGCGCCGTCGGGACAGAGATTCCCAGTAAGGACCGTCACGCCACCGTCCGATGAGCGGGCCTGCGACACCGGCAACACCACGCGACCGTCCGGTGCCGGCGCGTGCCGCAGCTCCTCCGCCAGTGTGCGCCCCGTAAAGGTGAGCGTGTCACCGTGCAGTGCGCCTGCTTCCAGCAGCGCCTTGAGCACCACACCCGCGCCACCTACGTGGTGCAGATCGCGCGCGAGATACCGACCGCCCGGCTGCAGGTCGGCGATGAGCGGCGTACGCGCAAACACCGCGGCAACATCGGCCAACGTGAACCGGATGCCCGCCTCGTGTGCGAGCGCCGGCAAGTGCAACGCGGCGTTGGTCGAGCCGCCCGTCGCCGATACCACCGCACACGCATTCTCGAGCGCGGCGCGGGTGACGATGTCACGTGGACGCGGGGCGTCGTCCATGACCGCACGCATGAGCGCCGCAGCCGCGCGGCGCATGAGCGGCGCGCGCTCACTGTACACCGCCGGCACCATGCTCGACCCCACCGGCGCCAACCCCAGCGCTTCCGACACCATGCCCATGGTGTTGGCAGTAAACTGCCCCGCGCACGCACCGGCCGTCGGCAAGCACGCATGCGAGAGGTCGCGCAACGTCTCTTCCGTGGCTTCACCAGCGATCACCTTGCCGATCGTTTCGTACGTCTCGGCGATGTTCGTGTCGCGCCCCTGCCAATGCCCCGGTAAGGCGGCGCCGCCGTGCACGAACACCGACGGCACGTTGCAGCGCAGCATCCCCATCATGAGCCCGGGCAGGTTCTTGTCACAACCGCCAATGGTAAAGATGCCATCCCACTGATGTGCTTCGGTGCTCGCCTCCACACTGTCGGCGATGAGCTCTCGGGACACCAGCGAATAGCGCATGCCGGGGTGCGCCACCGATAACCCGTCTGATACCGACACCACCGGACACTCATGCGGCATACCGCCGTGGGCGTAAACACCCGTTTTGGCATGCTGCGCCTGATCGCGCAGGTTCATGTTGCACGGGCTCATCTCGCCGCCCGTGTGAAACACGCCAATGTGCGGCCGACGAATTTCGTCGTCGTCCTGCCCGAGCGCCTGCAGAAAGGCGTGGGTGGGGGTGCGAAGGATCCCCTGGTAAATCGCGCTCGAGCGGAACACGCGCGTCATGCCTGCTCCCGCAGCAAGCGAATAAGGCGCGACGCGTCGGCATCGCCGCCAATATCGTCATGCATCATGGCCGCTTCGTATTGCGCGAGCGCGGCCGCGGTAACGGGGGTCTGCGCCCCGACGTCGTTGGCGAGCCGCACCACCTGCGCGATGTCCTTGCGAAAGGTGGCCACCGCGCCCAATCGCGGCGTATCCACGTTACCGGCCATGCGCGGTCCGAAGATCTGCAGCGGTAACGAATCGGCAAAGCCGCCGGCGAGTGCGGCCGGCAAGCGCGAGGCATCAATGCCGGCGCGTTCGGCAAAGGCCAGCATTTCGGCGATCACCATGAGGTTGCAGGCGACAATCTGCTGGTTGCAACTCTTGGCCAGCTGACCGGCCCCCTGACCACCCATGTGCGTCACGCGCTGCGCGAGTGCGCTGAACAGCGGCTCGGCGCGCGCAACATCAGCCGCGTCACCACCGGCAAAGACGATGAGCCGTCCCGCGCGCGCCGCCGGGACACCACCGGACACCGGCGCATCGAGCCAGTGCGCGCCGCATCGCGTGGTGAGCTCGCTGGCCATGTCCCGCGTGGCATCGGGGGCAATGCTGGAGAGATCCACCACCAGCGAGTCGGCATGCAGCGCATTCACCAGCGCGCCGCTGCCAAACACCATGTCGCGTACAGCGGTGGTGTCGGTGAGGCAGAGGCATACCAGTTCGCACTCGCGTGCCAGGTGCTGCGGCGATTCGGCCAGCGAGGCCCCGGCTGCGACCAGCGCGTCACACTTTGCCGACGTGCGGTTCCACACTGTTACCTCACGCCCGCACTCCAGAAAGCGCTCCACCATGGGCGCGCCGATGAGGCCGGTCCCGATGAAGCCAATGCGTACCGCCGAAGACGCCGTGTTGTGTTGCGACTGCATACCGACCCCGGCGATCAGCCGTTCAGATGGAGCCCGTTGTCCATGCGAATGATTTCGCCGGTAATACCAACCGGACCCGTGACGAGAAACACGGTCAGCGCGGCGATATCGTCGGGCTGCAACAATCGCTTGAGTGGTTGTGTTTCGAGATACTTGGCCTCGACCGCCGCGAGCGCCTCGGGTTCCAGCACGCGGCTCGGCAGTCCACCGGCCACGTAACCCGGCGCCACCGCGTTGACGCGAATATGCGGTGCCAGCGCGCGCGCCATGCTCAACGTGAGCGAAATCACGGCGCCTTTGCTCGCGGCATACGCTACGCTCGATCCCACACCCGACAGCCCGGCAATCGAAGAATAGTTCACGATGCTGCCGCCGCCACTGCGCTCGAGCGCACCGCGGCAGGCACGGATCATCTGAAAGGTGCCGAGGACGTTCACATCGTTCGTGCGTCCGAACTCGCTGGAGGGGAGCGCTTCGAGATCGGCGTGCGGAATGAAGCGGGTGACGCCGGCACAGTTCACCAGTCCGTCGAGCCGACCAAAGTGCGCTTCCACCGCATTCGCCGCCGCGCGGCAGCTGTCATCGTTGGTGACATCGAGCTCGACCACCATGGCCGCGCTCCCAATCGCCTCGCACTCTGCTTTCACGCGCTCCGCGTCTTCCGTGGTGGCGCGAAGCGTTGCGATCGCGACACGCCAGTTGGCGCGCGCAAAGGCACGCGCACAGGCCGCGCCAATCCCGGTGGCCGCGCCCGTGATGAGCACGACCTCTTGGTTGGTGGAGGCATTCATGGAACACGCACCGTGGTGAAGTCCCACACGCGTGACTCGCCGAAGTGCATTTCCCGAATTGCGCCACCTTTGCCGCGCACAAACCACACCGCGCCGCCGTCGCTGTTGAACGCGTCGCGGAACGTGGGGGTGAGTATGCTCTCCACGCCAGAGCGCGGGCTCAAGACGAGCGTGCCGTTCGCCATACGCACCGTAAAGGTCACGCCGATCTCGTCACTCCGGTAACGCCCGGCGAGGGCCTGCAACTCCGCGGCGGTTGGCACCCACGGGTCGGCCTGTCGCAGCGTGTGCACGACACTGTCACCGTCGCTGGTAACCGCGCGAATTGTGCGAGCCGCGCCGTTGGCCGATACGTCCAGTCGCAGCACCTGATTGCCCGCCTGATACGTGCCATTACGCAGTGCGCGGAGAGGCGCGCCGTTGAAGCGCAGCACGCTGCCGGCGGTATCGAGAGTCGAGGTGGTATGCCAGCGTCCGTCCTCGTAGATGCCGCGCCACGGGGACACGGTGGCGAGCGAAAGCGAGACGGTGTCGGGCGCCGCGGGGCGCGCCAGCTCCGGGTGCAGCGCGTCGACGAGGCCATACGTGAGGGCCGTGGCCGGCGCCCCAGCGGCGTTGCAGAGCACCGCGACCGAGAGGTTGCCCAGTTCCGGGAAGCGCGCGAGGTACGTGCTGTAGCCGGCAGTGGACCCCGAGTGTGCAATCTGTCTGGTGCCACGGTACTTGCTCACCGTGAGCCCAAGCGCGTAGGCGATCTCCAAACCGTTGGTCAACCGCATTTGCCGCGTCATGGAGTCGACCACGGCGGTGCCGAGCGTCTTGTTGGTGAGGTGCTCGTTCCAGCGCAGCCAGTCACCAACGGTGGTCCACAAGCCACCGGCACCGATGATGTTGTCGAAGGGCATGTCCAGTCGCCATTCGTTCCCGTTGCGACGATACGCCTGCGCGAGCCCCGGCACCACACGCGTAAAGTCGCCGCGCCACGACGTATGCGTGAGACCCAGCGGCTTGAAGATGCGCTGAGTGGTAAACGTTTCGAAATCCATGCCACTCACGCGTTCGATGAGCGTGCGCGTGAGCAGGAACCCGGAGTTCGTATACGAGTAGTGATCACCGACGGGATAATTGAGTGCCGACTGATCGGTGATGATCTTGTACACGTCGCTCTGCGTATGCAGACGCGTACCCCGCGGCCATCCTTGCCACGCCACGAGATTGCTCCATTCGCGCAGCCCGCTCGTGTGCGTGAGCAGATGCCGCACGGTAATGGGGCGCCCGTACGACTTGAGCTCGGGGAGGTAGGTGCGCGCGTCGTCGTCGAGCTTGAGCTTGCCATCGGCCACCAGCAGCATCACGGCCGTTGCGGTGAATTGCTTGGCGACGGAGCCGGATTCGAGAATCGTGGCGGGCGTAATGGGACGTTCGCCGGCGATATCGGCCATGCCATAGCCACGCTCGAGCAGCGTGACGCCGCCGCGGGACACGCCCACCGCGCAGCCCGGACCGTGAGTGTTGTTCCAGGCCGCGAAGACCCGGTCCGCTACAGCGGTGATGTCCGGCGTGGCGGCGGGCCGTTGAGCCGCGGCGGCTGACGCCGACATGGCCACGGCGGCCGCGGACAGCGTGACGAGAGAGAATGAGCGCATGGGCGCGAAACTACAGCGCGGCGGCGAGGACGCTATGGTGCGGCGCCGGTGATTATGCTTGTAGCTCGACGGAAACTGTGCCACGCCCCCACGGGTTTCTTCCCATGACTCCAAAGCAGCGTGCCGGCGAGCCCACGCCGGCCAAGAAGGCCCCCAGCAAGAAGGCCCCCAAGTCGATGCCCTACGAGCAGGGGGCATGGGCGCACGTCTTCGCACCGCGCGCCGCCGGGGAAATCCGCTATTGGCTCATCAAGTCGGAGCCCGACGTCTTCTCGTACCAGGATCTCGAAAAGGCTCCGAAGAAAACCACCTGCTGGGACAGCGTCCGCAACAGCAGCGCGCGCAACTTCATGCGCGACGGCATGAAGAAGGGCGATCTGGCCTTTTACTACCACTCGAACGCCGACCCGTCGGCGATCGTGGGCATCTGCGAAATCGTGCGGGAAGGCTATCCCGATCCCACCTCATGGGATCCGTCGCACGACTACTTCGACCCGAAGTCCGACCCGGACATGCCTACGTGGTACATGGTCGACGTGAAGGCGGTGAAGGCGTTCCGCACGCCCGTCCCGCTGCAACAGGTGAAAGACGATCCGGCACTCGCCGACATGGCCCTCGTGAAAGTTGGGCGCCTCTCGGTCGTGCCCGTGACGCCCGACGAATGGGCGCACGTCTGTGCGCTGGGTGGCGTGTAACGCGCCACCCGTCTCGACGTCAGCGCTTGCGCGCCCGCACGTACTGATCGGGCCATGGTCCCGGTTCGCCCAACGCGTGCGCGGCCTCGAGGGGCCAGTGCGGATTGCGCAGCAGCTCTCGCGCCAGCAGCACCATGTCGGCGTCGCCTTGGGCAACAATCGCCTCGGCCTGCGGCGCTTCGGTAATGAGGCCGACGGCCGCCGTGCGCACGCCGGCCTCGCGGCGAATGCGTGACGCAAACGGCACCTGATAGCCGGGCCCGATCGTGATCTGCTGATGCGCCGCGAGCCCACCAGACGACACGTCGATCAGGTCCACGCCAAGCGACGCCAATCTGGCGCACAACTGCACCGACTCGTCCACGTTCCATCCGCCCTCCGCCCAGTCCGTCGCGGAGATGCGTACCACGAGGGGCCACCCGTCGGGCCACACGGCGCGCACCGCCTGCGTCACCTCGCACAGCAGACGAATGCGATGGTCGAAAGAGCCGCCGTAGGCATCCGTTCGCGTGTTGGCGAGCGGTGACAGGAACTGGTGCAACAGGTAGCCGTGCGCCGCATGCAACTCCGCCACCTTGAAGCCGGCCGCGACCGCACGGCGTGCGCCATCCGCGAAGGCGGTGATAACGTGGCCGATGTCGTCGAGCGACATGGCCTCGGGCTGCGGATAGTTGTCAGCAAAGGGGACAGCGCTGGGCCCCTTCACCGGCCAGCCGCCGTCAGCAACGGCCACCGCGCCGCCGCCATCCCACGGCCGCTTCGTGCTCGCCTTTCGCCCCGCGTGCGCGAGCTGGATACCCGCCACGGCGCCGCGCGCCTCGATGAACTGCGTGATGTGCCGCAGCATAGGCACCTGCTCGTCGCTCCAGAGGCCAAGGCAGGCGGGGGAAATGCGTCCCTCGGGGAGGACGCCCGTGGCCTCGGTGAACACCAGCGCCGCACCGCCGCTCGCGAACCCGCCCAGGTGCACGAAGTGCCAGTCGTTCGCGAGGCCGTCGACGGCCGAGTACTGGCACATGGGCGACACGCCAATGCGATTGCGGAACGTGACGTCGCGAAGCGTGAGCGGGGAAAAGAGTGCGGACATGGGCGCGGGCTGAAGCGTTTCGTGACGACATCGAGCGACTGGCGGATAGACGAAATATGAGCGCGGCAGGTGCGAACCCGGCACCGTCGTGCGACTTTCCTTGCGAGCCCATGGAATCACATTCCCCTATTCTCGTCGGTCTGGCGTTCGCCACGATTGTGGTGGCGCTCACGGCCTTTGGACGCCGCTTGCCGGTGCCGGCACCGGTGCTGCAGGTCATCGCCGGTCTGGTGGTCGCGACGATCCCGGGTGTGGCGATGCCCACGCTCGAGCCCGATCTCGTCTTCTTCGTGTTTCTGCCCCCCATTCTGTGGGCGGCGGCGTTCTTCACGTCGTTGCGCGAGTTTACCGCCAACCGGCGTCCCATCGGGTTGCTGGCGATTGGACTGGTAGTGGCCACGACGGCCGGTGTCGCCTTCGCCGCCCGGGCCATGTTTCCCGGCATGCCGTGGGCAGTTGCGGTCGCGCTCGGCGCGATTGTCTCGCCACCGGATGCCGTTGCCGCTGCCGCGGTGGTGTCGCGCTTACCGGTGCCGAGGCGTGTCATCGTCATTCTCGAAGGCGAAAGCCTTGTGAACGACGCCTCGGCGCTCG
>JAIXTI010000060.1 GCA_027484025.1 bacterium | reverse complement strand
GCGCCGCGCTCTCCACCTTGGTCGACGAAAAACGTCTCGCGCGTGGACGCGAGGGTGACACGAAGGTGGTCACCGTCAGCAGCGCCGATGCCGCCGGGCTCAAGCTGCCCGTGCTGCTCACGGCGCCGCGCGATCCGCTCAGCGTGGGCGAAGCCAATCGCCATCTCGAACGGCTCAATATCCCCTGGCGCTTCGGCGCCATTGCACGGGCACAGGTGCTGGCGCGCGTACCCGCCCGCGGAGGTGCCGCCGATACCGCCGCGCCGTCGACGCGCGCCTTCGATGGCACGCCCGTGCGGCTCCGCTATCCGCTCGTGTATTCGCCCGGAGGAGCAGGGGGCAAGCCGGCCACAGCGCCCGATACCATTGCCACCGCCGGTGGCACGCCGTGGGTCGTTGCCGGCGACGGGTATGTGCTCATGGGGTCGCCCATCGATCCCGACGCCACCGACCTGCCGCTCGACGCCGCGTTCGTACCGTGGGTCCTCGAAGCCTTGGCTCGCCGTCTCGGCGATGACGGCCGACTCATCGAAGCCGTTCCCGGACAGATGGTGACCGGGATGCGCGACGTCACCGGCCTCGAGCGTCCCGACGGATCACTGTTGCCGGTCTCCGGCGACCGACTCGTCGTGCCGGGGCAGGCGGGGGTCTACTTCCTTCGCCGACAAGCCAACCGCACCGGCGCGCTCGTCGTCAACGGCGAGCCGAGTGAGTCCGATCTCGCCGGACTCGGACCCGATACGTCAGGCGCGCCCGCATTGCTGGCGGGCGTCGTGAAGGGGAAGGATGTGGTCGCCATCGCGACGGCATCGGCCTGGCAGAAATCGGTGTTCTCACGTGCCGCCGGACAGGCGCTGCTGCTACCCTTCCTTGCGCTCGCGCTCGTGGCCTTGATGGCCGAGGCGTGGATCAGCGGGCGCTGACCAACCCCCGCTCCCGATAAATGGCGGGAGCAGAAAGCGTGGCTCGGCTGTTCAGTTTCTTTTCAGGTAACAGGTTGTAGATGGGACTTCCACGTCTGCTCGACGCGATCGCCGGCCTCCCGGCTTTCGATCGCGTGCTCAAGACCCTCCCCGGTCCGGGTGGGTCTCTTCGTGTTGGCGGCCTCGCCGGTTCGTCCGATGCGGTGTTGGTGGCCGCGCTCGCGCGCGCCATGCCCCAGCGGTTGGTGGTGGTCATCACCGACCAGGTCGGCGACGCCGAACGGTGGCTCGCCGACCTGCAGTCGCTCGTGGACGATGTGCCGGTGGCGCTCTATCCGCCGCGCGAAGGCTTCGGCGAAGTGGAGCCGCACGCCGAGGTGGCCGGCGAGCGCGTGGAAACGCTCGAAAAGCTGGGACGCAGCGGCGTGCGCATTCTGCTCACCACGGCGCGCGCCGTGCTCGAGCGCACGGCCTTGCCGGCGGCGCTCAGCGGCGCGCGTCTCGAATTGCGCAAAGGCGATGTGCGCCGCCCGGAAGATCTGGCGACGCACCTTGAAAGCATCGGCTTCGAGCGCGTGCCCATGGTGGAAGACGTCGCGCAGTTCAGTGTGCGCGGCGGCATTTTCGATATCTATTCGTTCGGCATGGCCGAGCCGGTGCGCCTCGAGTTCTGGGGCGACGACATCATCGAGCTGCGCCACTTCGATCTCAACACGCAACGCAGCACGCGCGATGCCGACGTCGCGCTCATTCTGCCGGTAGACGGGCGCGTACAAGCCGCGAACGACACCGACGAACGCGTCACGCTGCCTGAACTGTGGCCGTCCGATTCGCTCGTGGTCATGCCCGCCGGCAGCAGTGTCTTGCCGGAGCTGGTGCGCACGTGGGACGAAGCCCGTCACCACATCGAGCTCGCACTGCGCCGTGGCGAAGAATACACGCACCGTGATCGGCTCTTTGTGGAGCCGCCGGTCATGGCCAGCACGCTGGCACGCTTCGGTACGCTGCGCTTCAACCCGCCGCCGCAAAAGGCCGCCAGCACCAACGCTGCCGATCAGGTGCCGGCCGGCCCTGAGCCCGACGTGGCGTTCCCGGTACGCAACCCCGAAACGATCTCGCGCGACCTGCGCGTGTTGCGCCGGTTGCAGCGCGATGGCCTCAACACGGTCATCCTCTGCGACAACGCCGGTCAGGCCGAACGCCTCGAAGAACTCCTCGGTGAAGACGGGCCGCTCGCGGCGTCGCTCGCCATTGGGGTGCTCGGCGGCGGCTTCATCGTGCCCAACGTGGTCCGTGTTCTCACCGACCACGAAATCTTCCGACGCGATCGCCGCTTGCGTCGCACGCGGCGCTATACCACCGGCGCTTCGCTCGAATCACTCGGCGCACTCAAGCCCGGCGACTTTGTCGTGCATCTCGAGCACGGCATCGGCATCTATCGCGGCATCGAGAAGATCTTCTATCGCGAAAGCACGATTGAAAGCGCGGTCATCGAATACGAAGGTGGTGACCGGCTGAACGTGCCGCTCTATCGCATCGATCAGATCGAGCGGTATCGCAGCGCCAACGACATCTCGGAAGACGCACCGGCCCCGCGGCTGCACAAGCTGGGCGGCAACAAGTGGAAGGCGCAGCGCGAGAAGACGCGCATGGCCATCCTCGAAATGACACAGGAGCTGCTGCAGCTGTACGCGCGCCGCAAGGTGACCACGCGTCCCTCGCATGGTGTCGACGGCGCGTGGCAGCGTCAGCTCGAGAGCAGCTTCCTGTTCGAGGACACGCCGGACCAGCGCAAGGCTACGGAAGATGTGAAGCGGGACCTCGAGGGCGAGCGCCCCATGGACCGTCTGCTGGTAGGCGACGTGGGCTACGGGAAGACCGAAATCGCCATTCGTGCCGCCTTCAAGGCGGTGCAGAGTGGCCGGCAGGTCGCGGTACTCGTGCCCACCACCATTCTCGCGGAGCAGCACGCGCGCAGCTTTGGTGATCGGTTGGCCGACTTCCCCGTGGCCGTCGAAGTCATGAGCCGCTTTCAGACGGCCAAGGAACAGGCCGTCATCGTCGAGAAGCTCAAGAAGAAACAGGTCGACATCATCATCGGCACGCATCGGCTGCTCAGCCCCGACGTGGAGTTCGCCGAGTTGGGACTCATCATCGTCGACGAAGAGCACCGCTTTGGCGTGAAGCACAAGGAACGGCTCAAGCAGCTCAAGCTCAGCACCGACGTGCTCACGCTGACGGCCACGCCCATTCCGCGCACGCTGCACCAGTCGCTGGCCGGATTGCGCGACCTCACGCTCATGCAGACCGCGCCGCGCGACCGGTCGCCGGTGCTGACGTTTGTGGAGCCGTTCGACGATGCGCTCATCGAGGAGGCCATTTCCCGCGAGCTCGACCGCGGCGGACAGGTGTTCTTCGTGCACAACCGCATCGAAACGATCACGGCCATTGCCGACCATTTGCAGCGTATCGTGCCGCGCGCCAAGGTGGCGGTGGGGCACGGGCAGATGAAGGAGCGCGAGCTCGAGAAGGTCATGCGCCAGTTCGTCGAGGGCGAGGTGGACATTCTCGTGTCCACACTCATCGTCGAAAGCGGGCTCGACGTCCCCAACGCGAACACCATGTTCGTCAACCGGGCCGACCATTTGGGGTTGGCCCAGCTGTATCAGTTGCGTGGTCGCGTCGGCCGGTCGCACCGCCGGGCCTACTGCTACCTGCTCGTCCCCGACCGCGTGGACGAGGACGCCGAGCGTCGCCTGGCCGTGCTCGAGCACCACACCGAGCTCGGCGCCGGCTACCGCGTGGCCCTCAAGGACCTCGAACTGCGCGGGGCGGGTAACCTGCTTGGGCCGGAACAGTCGGGCTTCGTGCACTCGGTGGGTTTCGACCTGTACCTGCGATTGCTCGACGAGACGGTGCGCCAGCTGTCGGACGGGGGCGGGCAGAAGTCCTGGATTCCGGCCGACGTCACGCTCGACTTCCCCTCGTACCTCCCGGACGACTACATCGCGTCGCAGGAAGCCAAGCTGGACGTGTACCGCCGCCTCACGGCGTTGCGGGACCCGCACGCCATCGAGGCACTCAAGGGGGAGGTGCGCGACCGCTTCGGGGCCTTGCCGGCGCCGGCCGACGCCCTTTTTGGCAGCGCCATGCTGCGCGTCATCGGAGCGTCCCTTGGAGTGGAGGGGGTGCTTGTGCGCGCCTCGGAGGCCCGTGTTACTTTCAGGGCTGACGCAGTTCCGCGCCTCAAGGGGCTCTCGGCGGCGTTCCACGGGGTGCAATTCCAGGTGGACGTCCGGCGGGCCCAGCCCTTGGCCCTCAAGCTCACCCGCTTGGGTGGCGCGGAGATGCTCGAGGGACTGATCCGCGCTTTGAAGGCTCTCGTTCCCTGACAGATTCCCTCGGCAACGGATCCGGCGCCAGCCGGGTCCCAGTCAAGACACTCACCTTCAACTCCGCTTTCGGAGTCTGACCTGATGAAATCGTATCGTTTGACCGTGCTTTCTGCCGTCGCGTTCGCCGTGGCCTGTGGTGCGGCGTCCAATCCCGACGTGGCGGCGACGGCCGGCAATCAGCAGCTCTCCACCGCGCGCCTCGCGGAAATTCTGGGCTCGTCCCAGGCGCCGCTCGAGAAGGATGTCGCGCGTTCCATCGCCGAGTTGTGGGTCAACTATCAGCTCGTCGGCGTGGCCGCGGCCAAGGGCGACTCGCTCAACGACCCCAAGGTCATGCAGGACGCCCTGTGGTCGAACCTCGACAACATCCGCGTCAAGAAGTTCTACGACCAGGTGTCGAAGGGCTGGGATGCCCAGGTGCCGGGCACGGACGAAGAGCGCTACAAGAAGGGCGAGGCCTATGCGGCGCGCCACATCCTCATCAAGACCGAGCAGGGCGCTACGCCCGAGCAGATCGCCGCGGCCAAGGCCAAGGCGGAAGGCATCCTGAAGCAGGCCACGCCGGCCAACTTCGCCTCGCTCGCCGCCAAGTCGGACGAGCCCGGCGCGAAGGAGCGCGGTGGTGACCTCGGCCTCTTCGGCAAGGGCATGATGGTGCCCGAGTTCGAGAAGTGCGTGCAGACGATCGACATCGGCACCGTCGGCAAGGAGCTGTGCCAGACGTCGTTCGGCTTCCACATCATCTACCGCACGCCGTTCGCCGAAGTGGCCGAAAAGTTCGCGCCCGTCGCCAAGCAGCGGAACGTCGCGATTGCCGAGAGCACGTATCTCGCCAAGCTCGAGTCGGGGAATGAAGTGAAGGTTGCGAGCAACGCCAACGTGAAGGCCAAGGCCATCGCCAAGAACCCGCTCGGCTACGCCAAGGATGACGAGGCGCTCGCTACCTACAAGGGCGGCAAGCTCACCGCGGCGCGCTTTGCCGAATGGCTGGCGGCGTATCCGCCGTCGTCGCAGATCCGCCCGCAGCTCGTGCAGGCGCCGGATTCGCTCGTCACCAAGTTCGTCTCGCAGATCGTGCGCAACGAGCTCGTGCTCCGTCAGGCCGACAGCGCCAAGGCGACGGTCGACACCGCGGAAATGTCGAACCTGTTCCTGAACTACAAGAACGCGGTCTCGCAGGCATGGAACTCGCTCGGCGTCGACCCGGCGAAGCTGGCCGACGAAGCCAAGGCCGCTGGCGGCGACAAGGAAAAGTTCGTCGGCACCAAGATCGACGAGTTCTTCGGCAAGCTCGTGAAGAACGAAGTGCCGTTCGTGGACGTGCCGTACCCGGTCGCCCGTGCGGTGCAGAAGAAGTACTCGTTCGCCATCAACGAAGCCGGTCTCGACAAGGTGCTCGAGAAGGCCAAGACGGTGCGCGCGACGGCCGATTCGCTGAAGGCCAAGAACGGCGTGCCGGCGACGCCGGGCGCGCCGGGTGCCGCTCCGGCGGCGCCGCAGCCGACGCCCGATACGACCAAGAAGTAAGCTGCAGCACCGGATGACCAACACCCCGGCCGATCTCCGGCCGGGGTGTGTCGTTCCGGGCCAGCGTGTCCGCCTGTGCAACCCTGTTCTCTCCCTCGGGTACTTACCGGGATGATGCCTCGACTCGCTTTCCGTGCGCTGTTTACCGGCGCCGCGCTCGCCGCGGCGCCTTCGTTCGTTCACGCGCAGACTGGCGCGCAGACTACGGGCGCGGCCAAGCCGCCCGCGACGTCCGATTCCGTCAAGGGACTGCCGCTCGACGGGATCGCCGCGATCATCGGTGATCAGATCATCCTCGTTTCCGAGGTCATGACCGCCGTGAACCAGGCGCGTGCCGGCGGGGCGAAGGTGGAATCGGCTAAGGACCTGGCTCGGCTCGAGAAGGATGTGCTCGATCAGATGATCGACGCCGAACTGCTCGTGCAGAAAGCGAAGGACGAAAAGGTCGAAGTGGCCGACGCCGAAATCGCGTCCTCCGTCGACGAGCGCGAAAAGAAGATCCGGGGGCAGTTCAAGAGCGACGCGGAGTTCCGCGCGGCGCTCAAGGAAGCCGGCATGGGCTCGCTCGAAGAGTGGCGCAAGCTCGAGGGCGATCAGGTGAAGCGCTCCAAGTTGCAGCAGGGCGTCATGCAGAAGCTGCAGCGTGACGGCAAGGTGACCTCGGTGAACGTGAGCGAGGCCGAAATCGCCGACGCCTTTGCCGTGTTCAAGCTGCGCGTCGGGCCCAAGGAGGCGCGTGTTGGCTTGCGGCAGATCGTCGTGGCCACCAAGCCGAGCGATGACTCGAAGAAGCGCGCGAAGGCCAAGATCGATTCGCTGTACGCGGAGCTCATGAAGCGCCCCGAAGACTTCGAGCTGATCGCCAAGCGTGAGTCGATGGACGGTACGCGTGAGTTGGGTGGTGATCTGGGCTGGAACCGTCGTGGCCGCATGGTGCCCGAGTTCGACCGCGTGATGTTTTCGCTCAACCCCGGAGTCATCAGCCCGGTGGTCGAAACGGCGTTTGGTTTTCACATCATTCGCGTCGATCGCGTGCAGCCCGCCGAGGTGAAGGCGCGCCACATTCTCATTCGTCCGCAGCTCGACAGCGCTGACGAACGTCGCGCCAAGGTCCTTGCCGACAGCATCGCTGTGGCGTGGCGGGCCGGCGGCAGCTTCGATTCGCTGAGCGTCAAGTTCCACGACAATGCGAGCGGCGAAGACAAGACCATTCCTGAATTCCCGCGCAGTGAGTTGCCGGAGCCGTACCGGAACGCGCTCGAAGGGAAGAAGCTCAACGAGATCGTCGACGCGTTTGCAGTGCCTGATCCGGCGGCGGGCGTGAACAAGTTCGTCGTGGCGCAGGTCACTTTCCTCGACGACGCGGGCGAGTGGACGCTGGCCGAAGCGCGCGACCGTATTCGCGAGCAGTTGTCGGAGGAGCGCAAGATGCGCCGCCTCATCGACAACCTGAAGAAGAAGACCTATGTGAGTGTGCGCTACGACCCCGACAAGCAGTTGGGCAGCGATCGGTGATCCGGCTTGGGCTGACGCTCGGCGACCCACGGGGGATCGGGCCGGAGATCGTCGCCAAGGCGCTCAGTGATCCGCGAATTGCGGCACTGGGCGCTTTGTGGCATGTGGTCGGCCCTGCCGGGACGGGCGTCGAGGTACAGGAGCAAATCGGTACGTGGGCCCCCAGTGGTAACCCGACGGCAGACGAAGCCGAGGGCGGACGGTGCGCCGGCGTGGCGGTCGAGCGGGCGGCGCGCATGGCCTTGGCGGGTGAGCTGCAGGGTTTGGTGACGGCGCCGCTCGACAAGCACGCGTTGCAGGCGGGAGGCTTCGATTTCCCGGGGCATACCGAAATGCTCGCCCATCTGGCCGGAGTACCCACCGCCATGATGCTCGCGAGCGACCGGCTGCGGGTGGTGCTCGCCACGACACACATCGCGCTGCGCGAGGTGCCGGCGGCGCTGACGGCGGCCGTGCTCGAGCAGACGTATGTCACCACGCGTGACGGCCTGCGCGACGATGTGGGCATTGCGACGCCCCGGATCGCGCTCTGTGCGATGAATCCGCACGCCGGCGATGGCGGCCGCTTCGGGACCGAAGACGACGATCTGTTGGCGCCGGTCGCGCGCCGCTGCGGGATGGCGGGGCCGTTTCCGGCCGACACGGTGTTCGTGCGCGCGATGCGCGGCGAGTTCGATGCCGTGATCGCCCCGTATCACGATGTCGGGATGACGGCGATCAAGGTGGCGAGCTTTGGGAGTGCGGTGAACATCACGCTCGGGCTCCCGTTCGTGCGCACCTCCCCCGATCACGGCACCGCCTTGGATATCGCAGGGCAGGGCGTCGCGAGCGCCGAAAGCCTCGTGCTGGCGATGCAGCTGGCCGTAGAAATGGTCGCCCGCCGCTCAAAAACCTCAAAAGGGGTCAGAGTCGTTTAGGCGTTCAGGGGTCAGCGCCCAAAAGGGGTCAGAGTCGTTTTGCGACTCTGACCCCTTCGGCTTTGTGCATTTTCAGGGGCCTTTGGGATCATCTGGCCCGTCCGGACCGTTGTATACGGAACCCCAACTAGGCTAGCTTCTAAGGCTATGGAAATTCGTAACGTCGCCATCATCGCGCACGTCGACCACGGGAAGACCACCCTCGTCGACAAAATGCTCCGTCAAGCCGGAGCCTTCCGCGAAAATCAGGTCGTAGAAGAACGCGTGATGGATTCCAATCCGCTCGAAAAAGAGCGCGGAATCACCATTCTGGCCAAGAACACCTCCATCCGGTGGAAGGACACGAAGATCAACATCGTGGACACCCCCGGTCACGCCGATTTCGGCGGCGAAGTGGAGCGCATTCTGCGCATGGTCGACGGCGTACTCCTCGTGGTCGACGCGTTCGACGGCCCCATGCCGCAGACGCGCTTCGTGCTCCGCAAGGCGCTCGAACTTGGCCGCACCCCCATCATCGTCATCAACAAGATCGACCGGCCCGGCGCCGATCCGCTGCGTGTGCACGACGAAGTGCTGTCGCTGTTCATCGAGCTCGAAGCCACCGAAGAACAACTCGAGTCGCCGGTCGTGTACTGCTCGGCCAAGAACGGCATCTCCACCCTCGACCTCGATGTCGAGGCGGTGGACTTCGTGCCGCTGTACGAAACGATCGTCAAGACCGTGCCGCCCCCGCCGACCGACGCGAACGGCCCGTTCCAGATGCTCGTCTCCACCATCGATTATTCGGCCTATCTCGGCCGTATGGCCATCGGCCGTATCGAGCGTGGCACGGTGCACATGGGTGACAGCATCACGCTCGTCACGCCCGACGACAGCGCGCCGCCGGTGCGCGGCCGCGTGACCAAGTTGTACGGCTACGAAGGACTCGAGCGCATCGAAATCCAGGAAGCGTCCGCTGGAGAAATCGTGCTGCTCGCCGGCTTCGAAAACGTCGACATCGGCACCACGCTCACCGATCCGGGCACCCCCGAAGCGCTTGCCGGCATCAGCGTCGAAGAGCCCACGATCAGCGTGGACTTCGTCGTCAACAACTCGCCGTTCGCCGGCAAGGAAGGCAAGTTCGTCACGTCGCGTCAGATCCGTGAGCGCCTGTACAAGGAGCTCGAGCGGAACGTCGCGTTGCGCGTCGAAGACAGCGACACCACCGATGCGTGGAGCGTGAGCGGCCGCGGCGAATTGCACCTCTCCATTCTCATGGAGACGATGCGCCGCGAAGGCTTCGAATTCCAGGTGTCGCGTCCGCGCGTCATCATGCGCACCGACGAAAACGGCCAGAAGCTCGAGCCGTTCGAAGAACTCGCGATCGACGTGCCCGAAGACTACCTCGGGGTCGTCATTGAAAAGCTCGGGCCCCGCAAGGCCGAGATGATCGAGATGAAGAACCCGGGGCAGGGGCTGGTGCGCCTGCTGTATCGCGTGCCGGCGCGTGGTCTGTTCGGCTACCGCTCGGAGTTCCTGACCGACACGCGCGGTACGGGCATCATGCACCACCGGTTCCTCGAGTACGGGCCGTGGGCCGGTCCGCTCTCGGGTCGCTCGCGCGGTGTGCTCGTCTCGATGGAAAACGGGACGATCATCGCCTTCGCCCTGTTCTCGTTGCAGGAGCGTTCCACGCTCTTCGTGACGCCGGGCGACGCGGTCTACGAGGGCATGGTCATCGGGGAAAACTCACGTCCGGGTGATATGGACGTGAACCCGTGCAAGGAAAAGAAGCTGACGAACATGCGCTCCAAGGGCGCGGACGAAGCGATCACGCTGGAGCCGCCCCGTCAGATCACGCTCGAAATCGCGCTCGAGTACATCGAGGACGACGAGCTGATCGAAGTGACCCCGCAGAGCATCCGGCTCCGCAAGCGTATGCTCGCGGTGAGCGATCGCAAGCGTGTCAGCCGCGAAGTGAAGCGCGAGCGAACCGGAGCGTAACCGCTCCGCTGAAGGAAGGGTGCGTTTTTTTGCGTGATCGTGCGGCCTTTCGGCTTGCGTTGCGGCGGTGTCCTGCCGATACTGACGCACATACGACAACGCAGTACCCTTTCTTCACACTCGCAGGAGAATCGTCCCATGTTGGAGCTGTTCGGGTCGTCGTCGCTGGACGCGCTCGAAGAGAAGGTGCAGTCCTCGGTATTCATGCTCGCCGACGACGATGACTTCGATGATGAGGGCTTCGACGAGGAAGATCTCGACGAAGACGAGGAAGACGATGACGTCGACTTCGACGATGACGATCTCGACGATGACGACGATGACGATGACCTCGATGATGACGACGACGAGGATGATCTCGACGACGACGACGAGGATGAAGAGGACGACGACTTCGACTTCGATGAAGGATTGGGGTACGGAGACGAAGACGATCCTGACGCCTGAGTGCGGTCAGGACGGTTCATGGAACGGGCGGCCCGGTGGGTCGCCCGTTGTGTATTTCCGGACCGGCGCGGAGTGCGCCTAGCTCGGGTCCCGACTGGCTACGCGCGAGGAATTCGCGGATGTCCCTTTACGTGGGGCACCAGACGGGATACATTATGCGGCTCTGGTGGATCGGTGGCGCATTGGCGCTGCCTGGCACCGGGCCTGTAGCTCAGGTGGTTAGAGCGCACGCCTGATAAGCGTGAGGTCAGAGGTTCAACTCCTCTCAGGCCCACTTCACAAGCCCCCGTCACGGTATCCGTGGCGGGGGCTTGGTTGTTTCCGGGATGCGTGGCCAAGGCTGGCGCGGGACCGCGCGGCGGGCCAGCGTGCAGCATGACTCGGGACTTGGTGGTTCATCGGAGCGCACGCGCTGTCTCCGCCCTCGTTGTATCGCTGGTGGCATCGACCGCCACGGCACAAATGCGCGCACCGGCAACGGACACCGCCCTCGCCGCGGCCTGCACTTCCACGCGCCCCGACAGCGTGCTGCATCCCGCCTCGCCAGACAGCCCGCGGGATGCTCGCGCGATCTGGCTCGATGCGAAGACCGTGCGATGGCCTCAGGCAGGGGCCACCACACCGCCGTCGGCCTCGGGGCGCTATGTGCTCTATGGCAGCCGCTCCGGCGGACTTGCCGTACGCCCGGGAACCCTCGTGCAGGGCGCCACCGATACGGTTCCGCTTCTGCCTCGCACCGCGCCGCTGCCCGCAGGGACACTGGCGCGCGTCCGTCACGTCGGGCCGGGCCCCACACTGCAGCTGCCGGCATCGCGCCTACCGTTCGCCTATACCGGCCAGCTCGTCCTCGTCCGCCAGGACGCCTCCGGCCGCGTGCTCGAGGCGACCGGCACTCAGCGCGCGCTGGCGCTCGATGATCTGCACGCAACCGCCGCCGAACCGCTCACCCTGGGCGCGCAGGTCAGCGCCCGCGCGGTCACCTTCCGGCTCTGGGCACCCACCGCACAGCGCGTGCAGGTGTGTGTCTTCGAGCATGCCAATGACCACGCGAAACCGGAGCGCGACGCGCGCGTCGCGGCGTTGCAGCGGGACGCCCGGAGCGGCGTCTGGCAGACCACACTCACACCGGCCGCGTCGCGTGCGCCCGCCACGGCACGCCCTACGTGTATCTGGTCGATGTGTTCGTGCCCGGCGTCGGGGTGGTGCGCAATCGCGTGACCGACCCCTACGCCCTTGCCCTCACCGCCAACTCGGCGCGCTCGGTGGCCGTGCAGCTCGATCACCCATCGCTGCGTCCGGCTGGCTGGCGGTCCCGGCGGGTCCCATCGCTCGCGCGGGCGACCGATCAGGTGATCTACGAACTGCACGTGCGCGACTTTTCGGTGCAGGACAGCACGGTGCCCGCGGCGCATCGGGGCAAGTATCTCGCCTTTACCGACACAGCGTCGGCGGGGATGCAGCATCTGCGCCGCATGGCGCGCGCCGGCCTCACCGATGTGCACCTGCTGCCCGTCTTCGACATCGCCACCATTCCCGAAGTCGGGTGCACCACGCCGATCGTCCGCGGCGCCCCTGACAGCGAGCAGCAGCAGGAGGCCGTGGTGGCGCAGGCGGCCACCGATTGCTTCAACTGGGGCTATGACCCGCTGCACTACACGGTGCCCGAGGGGAGCTATGCCTCCGTGGCATCCGACTACGCCGCGCGCATACGCGAGTTCCGGCGCATGGTACAGGCGCTGAATGCGAGCGGGCTCCGCGTGGGCATGGACGTGGTGTACAACCACACCAGCGCGTCGGGACAGCACCCACAGTCGGTGCTCGATCGCATCGTGCCCGGCTACTACCAGCGACTCGATGCGGCCGGCATGGTCGAGACCTCCACCTGCTGCGCCAATACCGCCACCGAGCATCGCATGATGGCGAAACTCATGATCGAGTCGGCGGTCACGTGGGTCACGCAGTACGGGGTGAGCTCGTTCCGTTTCGATCTCATGGGGCATCAGCCGCGCGCGGTCATGGAGCAACTGCAGCGTGCGGTGAACCGCGCCGCCGGTCATCAGGTACCGCTTATTGGTGAAGGGTGGAACTTCGGCGAAGTCGCAAACGGCGCACGTTTCGTCCAGGCGTCGCAGCTGTCACTCAATGGCAGCGGGATCGCCACGTTCAGTGATCGCGCGCGCGACGCCATCCGCGGTGGCAGCCCGGGAGACGATGGCGACGCGCAGGCGAAAAACCTGGGCTACGTGAACGGTGGCGCGACGTCTACAGCCGCCGACATGGTGCGCGTGGGGCTTGCCGGCTCGTTGGGCAGTTACCGGATGCAGCGCGCCGACGGGGTCATCGTGCCCCTCTCGGAGATCCAGTACGGCGGTAGTCAGCCGGCCGGATATGTCGCCTCTCCTACCGAAGTCGTGAATTACGTGGAGAATCACGACAACCTCACGCTCTTCGATGCGAACGTCCTCAAGCTGCCACGGCACACCACCCGCGACGAACGCGCCCGCGTGCAGATGCTCGCCTCGGCGCTCGTCCTCTTCAGTCAGGGTGTCGCGTATCTGCATGCGGGACAGGAGCTGCTGCGAAGCAAGAGCCTCGATCGCAACAGCTTCGACTCCGGTGACTGGTTCAACAGCTACGATCCCACTGGGGCCATCCACGGCTTCGGCCGTGGACTGCCGCCGCGCCGTGACAACGCGAAGAGCTGGCCCATCATGCGCGGACCGCTCGCCGATTCCAGCGTGGTGCCAACGCCAGCCAACGTGCGCTTCATGCGCGATGCCGTGCTCGACCTGCTGCGGATTCGCACGAGCACGCCGCTCTTCCGGCTGAGTAACACCGCGCAGGTCGTGCAGCGTCTGAGATTCGCCAACACCGGGCCTACGCAGGAACCCACCGTCGTTGCCGCGCATATCGATGGGCGCGGACTCCCCAACGCGCGCTATGCCCACGTGGTGTATGCCGTGAACGCCGATACCGTGGCGCATGAGGTCACGGTCCCGTGGCTCGCAGGCACGGCGCTGCAGCTTCACCCCGTACATCTCGCCACCGACGCCGCAGACGTCCGGCCACGCGCGTCCACCTGGTCCCCCTCGCGCGGGGTGCTGCGCGTGCCGCCGCGCACCGCCGTCGTCTGGGTTCGCGAGTGAGCCAACGCGCCGGCAGGCGATGCCCTGCCATTCGGCACCGGCATCGGTAGCTTCCGGCATCCCCGCGCGGCAGGGGTTCTTCTTCTCGTCTTGGCGTAAACGGAGTAGTCAGCGTGTCGAGTTCGGCGTACCAAACGTGGCAGATCGGACCGGCGCATGTAGGCGACCGCAGCGTGCCGGTGGCTTCCAAGCCCGGCGTGATGGCCCACGGTAGCATCGACACGCCTGCCATGATGATGGCCGAGTGGATCTCCGCGATGGACACCCCCGCCGCCGGCGCCCGCTCGCTGCACCTGGCGAGCGGAAACGGGCTCGTGCCCGCTGTCGCCATGGCCGTGGGTTTCGCCCCGTATGCCTTCGATCGCTACAAGGCCAACGCCGAGAGTACACGCCGTTCGCTCGCTGCCGCGCCGGGTGTCGTGGAAGGGGCGTACGCGGTGCACCACGAGGTGCTCGCGAATGAACTGGTGCCGGCCGCGTCGTGTGCACTCGCCACCATTCGCATCCCGACCGACAAGCACGGTGTGCAGCAGGCGGTTGCCGAGGCGTTCCGCGCGCTCGCCGTTGGTGGAGTGTGTCTCATTGCCGGGGCCAACGACGAAGGCGCCAAGCCCGCGGCCAAGTTGCTCGCGCAGGTCTTCGGCCACGCGCGGCTCGATGCGCAGCATAGCAGCTGCCGCTTGCTCGTGGCGACGAAACTGGCGGAGGCACCGGTCGACGCGTCGAGCATCTCGTCGCCGTGGCTCGACCAGCAGCGCTTCCACGAAGTGCCGGTTACCGTTGCCGATGATCGTCTCGTGCTGTCCACGCGTCCCGGCGTGTTCTCGTGGGAGCATCTCGACGAAGCGTCGGGCATCCTGGGCGACATCATGCGCGTTGCGCCCGGCGAGTCGGTCCTCGACCTCGGCTGCGGCTCGGGCGTGCTGGGGGTGCTTGCGGCCCGGCAGTCGCGCACCGGACGCGTGGTGCTCCTCGACGCCGATGCCGACGCCGTGCGCTGCGCGCGCCGCACTGCCAGTGCGGCGGGGTGCAGCAACGTCGAGGTCCGCGCGAGTGACGTGACTGATGCCGTCGCCGACGAGGCATTCGATGTCGTGCTGAGCAATCCGCCCTTTCACCTCGGCAAGGGGACTGATCTCGCCATTCCGCGCGCGTTCATCGAACAGGCCTACGCGCGGTTGCTTCCCGGCGGGCGCCTCTACCTGGTGGCCAACAGAACCCTGCCGTACGAGTCGCTCATCGACGAGTGCTTTGGCGAAGTGCGCACCGCGCACGACGGGCGTCGCTTCAAGGTCATCGGCGCCGTGCGTCGTGCCTGACGCCGCACCGGTCGGCTGGCGTCAGCGCGCCGTGCGCTGGCTGTCACTGCCGAACATCGTGACGGCAGTGGTGATGCTCTGGGCGGCGCCGCGCTGTTGGCCGCACGTGGAAGCGTTGGTCGGGGTGCGACAGCGGGAGGCCCGGCGCCCCGAATTCGCCGTGGCGACGCGTACCGGCGAGACGCTCACGTTGGCTTCGCTGCGGGGACAGGTGGTGCTCGTGAACGTCTGGGCCACATGGTGTGGCCCCTGTCGTGCCGAAATGCCGGCGCTGCAGCAGCTCTCCGAGGCGTACAAGGCCGAAGGGATGGTCCTACTAGGGTTGTCCGTCGATCGTGGCGCAGCGGCGAAGGTAGACGCCTTTCTCGCCGAGCGTGGCATCACGTATCCGGTCGCGATCATCGGCGGCGACGTGTTGGCCGCGTTGGGCGGCGTTCGAGGCTACCCCACCAGCTTTCTCATCGATCGCGCCGGTGTCGTGCGACATACGGTCATGGGGCCGGT
>JAIXTI010000095.1 GCA_027484025.1 bacterium | reverse complement strand
TGCGGCTGGTTCCAGTTCGCCGCCGTGAAGGTCACCGGGCTCGGTGTCGCCGTCAGCTGCGTGCCGCCCGCGATCGCGATGACCACGTTCGCGATCGGCTGGCTGCTCAACACCAGCGTATACGTGTCGGTCGCGCCGCCCTCGGTCACCGCCGTGGTGCCGCCGCTCTGGGTGACGGTGACACCGGCGATGTCGTTGTCGGTGTTGCTGACGCTCACATCCGCCGCGTTGATGCCGTTGTAGGCGGTGTCGGTGCTGGTCGCCGCGGCGGTCAGGATCGAGTACGCCACGTTGCCGTCGACGACCGGGTCATCGACGCCGGTCACGGTCACCGCTTGCGCGATGTTCCAGTTGGCGTTGGTGAAAGTCAGGCTGGTCGAACTGACCGTGCCTTCGGTGGTGTCGCTGCTGCCCAGCCCGATCACCACGTTTGCGGTCGGTTGAGTGTTGAGCACCACCGTGAAGGTCGCCGTGTCACCCGCTTCGGTCGTCGTGAGACCCGCCGTCGGCGTCACCGTGACGCCGGCGATGTCGTTGTCGGTGATCGTCGCGGTCACGCCGGCCACTGTCAGGCCGTTGTAGATCGCGTCGGTGCTGGTCACCGTGTGGCCGATGCTGCCGCTGTGGGTACCCTCGGCGATGGCGTCATCGACTGCCGTCACCGTTACCGGCTGCGGCGTGTTCCAGTTCGCTGCGGTGAACACCACCGGGCTGGTCGCCGCCGTCACTTGCGCGTTCGGCGTCAGCGCGATGCTGACATTCGCGGTGGGCTGGCTGGTCAGCACCAGCGTGTAGCTGTCGGTCGCGCCGCCTTCGGTCACCGCGGTCGAGCCGCCCGACTGCACGATGGTGACGCCGGCCGTGTCGTCGTTGGTGATCGTGCCGGTACCGACACCCGGCGCAATCGACGCGTTCACCGGCGCGCTCAGGGTCACGGTGAAGGTCTCGTCGGGCTCCACCACCGCATCGCCCAGAATCGTTGCCGTCAGCGTCGTCGTGCCCGCCGAACCGCCGGCCGCAATCGTGGTCGATCCAGCCAGCGCCGCCACATAGTCCGAAGGCGCCGTCGCCGTGCCATCGGCCGTGGTCGCAGTAAACGTCGCGGGCAGCGCCGTCAATCCGACGCGCGTCACCACGAACTCCATCGTCCGCGTGCCGCTGTTGGTTTCCAGCCCGCCGGCATTGGTGATCGACAGCGTCGGTGCCGTGTCGTCGTTGTTGATCGTGCCGATGCCTTGGCCGTCGCCGATCATGGCGTTGCTTGGCGCGCTCAGGTTGACGAAGAAGCGCTCGGTGTTCTCGAACACCGCATCGCCGAGGATCGTCACGCTGACCTGCGTCGATCCCGTTGCACCCCCGGCTGGAATCGTGCCCGTGCCGGTTGCGGTGACATAGTCACTGCCCGAAGTCGCCGTGTCGTCCGCGGTCGCGAAGCTGAAGCCCACCGCTGAAGCCGTCGTCCCGGTCCGCGTCACGACGAAGTTCACGGTCTGCGTGCCGCCCATGCCTTCGCTGATCGTGATGTCGTTGATCGACAGCGTCGGGAAATCGTTGACCGTGTTGGTATCGGTGGCGCTGTTGTTGCCTGTCGCCGGATCGGTGATGCCACCCGCCAGCGTCACCATCGCGATGTTGCTCAGCGTGCCGGTAGCCGTCGTGCTGACCGCGCAGATCGCGCTGAAGGCGACCGATCCGCCGCTGGGCAGGTTGACGGTCTGGTCGATGTTGCCGGTGCCGTTCGCCGGGCAGGTACCGCCACCGGCGCCCGCGCAGGTCCAGCTGACACTGGTGCACTCCGCGGGGAAGTTGTCGGCAACGGTCGTTCCCGGCGCGTTGCTCGGGCCGGCGTTGCTGGCGGTGATGGTGTACGTGGTGTTGGTGCCGGCGTTGACGCTGGTCCGGCCGTCGGTCTTGGTGATCGACACATTGGCCCGCGGGGTCAGCGTGTCGGTGTCGGTGGCGCTGTTGTTGTCCGACGTGGGGTCGGCAATCGATGCATTCACCGTCGCGGTATTGCCGAGCGAACCGGTGGCCGCCGCGCTGATCGAGCAGATAGCGATATGGGTCACCGAAGCCCCCACCGGCAGGTTCACCGAGTTGTTGATGTTGCCGGAGCCGCTGGCCGGGCAACTGCCACCGCCGGCGCCCACGCAGGTCCACGTGCAGCTCAGGCTGGGCTCGAAGTTGTCCGCCACCGTCGCGCCGGTGACCGGATCCGGGCCGGCATTGCTCGCCGTGATCGTGTAGGTCGTGCTGCCGCCCGGAATGCTGGTGGTCGTGCCGTTGGTCTTGCTGATCGACAGATCCGCCGACAGGTTGCGGTTGGTGAGGTTATAGCTCAGGGCACTGCCGAGATTACCTGCAGTGTTGGCGCTGACCGCATAGCTGCCAGCCGTCGCATTGGCGGTGGCGCTGGTGATCCCGCGACCGTTGATGATCGTTGCCGTCGCGCCGCCCAGCACCGCGCTGGCGCCTGAGCCGGGCGCTGTGTAAATGACCACGCCACCTTCGACAGGTTCACCGTTGGCGCTCTCCACCAAGGTCGTCAGCGGATCGGCAAACGCCGTGTTGACCACCGTGGTTTGCGCGTTGCCGGAAGACCGCGTCAGCGTAAAGCCGCGCGATTCGAAGGCACCAATGTCCACCGTGCCCTGCTGGGGTCGGGTGATGCCGCGCTGGTCGGTACTCGGGGCGCCGCTGTTATTGCCGGCGTTGATGGCGGGACTGCCCGGCAACAACGCAAGGGTCGATGTCGGACCGTCATAGTTACCGAGCGGCGACAGCAGCGGATTC
>JAIXTI010000277.1 GCA_027484025.1 bacterium | reverse complement strand
GCTGATGACTCAGACGAACAGCCGTCTGCTTAAACTCGTCCGTGTACTTGTACAGCTTGCGAGGGCCGGATCGTGGCACGTGTGACTCCCATTCTCGTTAGGTGGAAGTGTACACGAAACTGGTGCAAGAGCCCCTGTCAGCATCAATGCATGTTATGTGGCGTAGCGCCGCCTCGTTTACCCCAACCCAGGCGGAAGCTCATCGGGTTCGAGAGACTGGAGGGCAGCTCGAAACCGCAGGTGTAGAGTTTGTAGCTGCAATACCATCTCCGGAACTTGCCACTTTGCAGCTGTCATCAGGATCAAGAATTGCCAGAACGTCGCGTTGTGTGCGACTGTGCGAAGCCAAGAGTCGTCATGCGGGTGCCTAACGTTGCAAAAAGCACCATCGAACTCGACGTCGTACCGAACGCCTCGCGCATGGACCAACGCAGAGAATGCGTCGTATATGAAATCGTATTCCCACTGATAGTCGAACGCATGTGCCAGGGCACGAATGCTCTGCACGCTGCCGTCGGGCCACATGTGGGCAAACCACTCGCGATCGGCAAGAACTGCGGCCTTCACGGCGATCGAGTCTGAAGGGGTGTCACCGAACCATGACCAACTAGCTGGGAAGGTGGAGCGTAGACGAACCACCTCCTCAGCAAGTTCTCTCTCGACCGCGTCGAGAGCGGGTTGGCCGCCTGGCCGGTACGGCGACGCCGGATGAAGGATGAGTGCGCGACTTAAAAGGCCACGTCGTTCCGAGGATAGGAAGAAGTACTCCGCCCGAGTCGAACGCTCCTCAGGCACTGTCGGTGTGTCCAGGGAGATCGTGCGAAGGCTACCGTAGGCGAGGGCCCGATAGTTGAGCCAAATCTCGAACTGCGCCCTCGCGAGGGCTCGCGCGGGATCGGCCAACGACTGCTCCACAAGCTGTCTGAGACTTGCATACACGGTGACGGCCCGACGGAGGAGAGCGACTCCGACAATCTCCTCAAGACTCGCAGGCGTGCTCTTCTTGCCTGCGCGAAAGAGGATGAGGTGTCCCATTCGGTCGATCTCCGAGATCGCCTCGAAACCAGTCGCGAGAAGTGTCTGGACTGCAATCGCATTTCGCTCTCCGTCAAGTGAGCGCCAGTTTGTGGTGTTGGCCATCTATAGTTCCCGGTTTACCACCTAACGCCTTACGTTCTTCTGCAGCGCATCAAAATAGAATGCGGATGGACGGGGCATGTGCGCCAACGCGGCGACCGCCTGCCACACACCGCCTCGGGCTTCCAGCAGCAACCTTCCGTTAGCCATCGACACCACGATGTCCCCACCAGAACACGTCGAGGTGGACTGCCGCGAGCTTTCTGCGTTTGCCCTCCCAACGAGCCACTTGCTGGAAGCGAGCGCTAATCTCTGGGGTCATTCGGCGCACAGAATCCCATCGCGGGAGTGACGCGTCAATCTTTCTGAGCGCTGTTCCGGTGAGCGAGTCTAGCGGCAACTCAAGATGGCTCTCTGAGCGCTGCAGTCTGTAGGCATCGCGGAGAAAGGATGTATACAAACACTCCCTCAGGAAGAGGTTCAGTCCCTTGCGGGCAAGGCCCCAGGCGCGAACCGCGCGCGGCATCGCAGCAGATAGCTCCTCGGTTGCAGCATCGAGCTGGCGCGCGTAGCCAATGCGACTTCGAGCAGAAAAGCGCTCAAGGCTTAGCTCACGGGTGAATGCCCGCGCGACTCGAATCGCGGCGCCGCACCCGGGGCCTCGCATGCTGGACGAAGTGATTGTCGCTCGAGCCGTCTTCGACTGCAGCGCTTCGAGAAAGCTTGGATCTAGCGGCATTGTGCTGTATCGGATGGCTAATGCTTACGTTGTGCAGCGGCCGCTCGGAATAGGAAGCCGTAAACGGAGGCACGCCAGCGCCGCAGTTACACGGCGCTCCTCTGAGCGGCCGCCTGCACTAACGTAAGGTTAGATGGCATTGGCTATGTCGCTGACTTGAAAGGCCACTAGCACGTGATTGTTGGGCAGCGCCATCGAGTGTATGGCGCGAACTTCGCAGTCGGTAGCCAGTATTCCCACCGTCTGGTTCAGAGTTGCGGAGTATGTTGCGAGCGAGCTTGCTTCGAAGCGATACGACTCGCCGGGAGACAGCGAGAAAAGCCAGTCGAGGCGATTGGCAGGATTGCGAAAGTATTGCGCCATCTGAGTGTCCGTTACGTAGATCAAGACGCGATCTGACGCAACAGAGGATGGGAGCCGAGCGAGCCGGAAGAGGTCGCAGAGTACTTTCGCCGCGCGCTGGGTGCGGTTCTGATTCGTGCCTCCAGGATTTCCACGATCGTACTTGAACTCGAACGCAGCGGTCCAGCTCCCGTCGTTCGAGCGGATAACGGTGTCGATCCTTGCCCCCGCGATCGTCGGATGCGGATATTCCAGAGTCAGTTCGGTCGGCCGTAGCGCTCCTGTTGCCGTGAGCGCGAAGTAGAACGTGTATCGGACGGTGTCTTCGGTCGTGAGAATCGGAAGTGCCAGACGCTCGGACAGGAGCGCACCGAATTC
This sequence comes from bacterium, assembly GCA_027484025.1. Lineage (GTDB taxonomy): Bacteria > Gemmatimonadota > Gemmatimonadetes > Gemmatimonadales > Gemmatimonadaceae > Gemmatimonas. The sequence continues at coordinate 61,629 of JAIXTI010000277.1, read as the reverse complement.
CTCGAAGGTCTGCGCCAACATCCCAATCACCTCGGCTCAGGAATTCCTTCGTGCTGTCTAGCGCGAGGGTCTGCCGCAGGGCTTCATAGTAATGCGGCAGGCGAACGCAGTGGTCCAGCCGCCTTGCTTAGCGCCCTGCCGGCAGCAGCGATGGTCATGTGGCGCGCAATCTCTGACGTCCAAGATCTGAACACAATGAGGTAAGGGCGCTGAGGCCTCAGTGCCCTTTTTGAGTTGTTCCGTCAGGACGTCGGAACCGTGCATGTGGCTTCGTATTTTCCACCTTCAAGCTGGCGATACACAACGTTTCCGCCCGCTAGATAGATGCGGCAAAGGATGAAGTCCCACTCTGAGCCATGTACTTGAATGAGTGCTTGAAGCGCAGGTGTCTCGATCAACGGAGTCGGTGGAATCTCAAATCCCGTTGAGAGTCGATCTTTAAGGTATGGCTCCCTCTCGAAGGCGAGATCGCGATTGATATCCGTGCCGTCTATCTCGAATACGATTGTTCCTCCGCTCGATTTAAATGCGTTCCATTCTGCGTTCTTCTCAACCGAAAACGTGATCGACATGAATTCTCCCGGTAGTTGGTTCAGCCACATAACGCCAAAATGCAGCACCGAAGCGGCCCACGCCACGCTGATCTTCCGATGATGATCGGGCCGCTTCGTCTGCTGCAACGTCTCCTTAAGCGGCCCTGTTTTGACGGCTAGCGGAACACATCGTCTGAGACAGCTTGCTTCAGAACAGCGGCAAGCCCGTCGCGCCGCATTCGCTTGATGTCTTCCCCTGAAAGGAAGCCGATTGCAATGTTACCTGAGCTGTGCCGTACCCCGTCGATCTCCGCAGTCCGAGTCCACCCATTCCACGAAAGCAGGAACCCGAGCGAGCTTCTACCACGACGGTTCTGAACCTTATCTCTGAACAGAACAGCTTCATTCTTGCCACACTTTTCTGACCAGTTCTTGCACTCTACCAGAACGTATTGCCGGTCATGCGGGAAGAGTGAATCAGCACTGTTCTCGAACACGAGATCGATCTCCTCCGTCGCGGTGCGTTCGTTCTGCCTCCATAACGTGAAGCCCGGGACACCGCTGAACACGTATTTCGCGAGACGTTCCAAAGAGTCGCCCTTGTCAGCGGACGTGACAGCGGATTCAACCGAGGCGATCAGGTCCTCCAGGATCTGCGTATCGACCGTATTCTCGCTTTGTTCGCCGGGTGTGAGGTGCCATGTCACTGATACTTCTGCTACGGAGCTTCCCTCGAGGATAGCGTAGTCGGTTTGGTGCCGCGTCCAGTTACCCATTCCAGCGGGCGAAAAGGTACACGCGACCCCGCGCCATAGGACGCCACCGTGCAGCTCCCCTGTTGAGAGTAAGGGTACGGTGAGTGGCTTGCCACGGTAGGCCAGCTCAAACCGCTTCACTGTCTGTGCCAACACAGCCCGCTCGATCACGTCTACTGTGTCAGTACGGTTCGGGTAGTCTCCGCGCTGAGTGAGATGTGAGGCAGCTCCGCGCAGGTTTGGATGGTTGTAGCAGAAAACGAGATTTTGCATGCTTCAATAGGAAAGTGGATGTGGGCTGCCTAATGCCATGCTCTGCGGCGGGGAAAGTGCAATCGCTAGGTGCTTCGGGGCGGTTGGTCTCTCCGCTGCTCGTGGGGATCGTTGTGTCCGTTCGGCACAGGAGCGACCACCACGATGTACTCATCAGGTACTGCCCACGCGAAAAGGCGTACATATGCGACAATGTCCCCATCCAAGACGTCCGTACCCACCGCGTGGGTGACACGGTCAGCCGGCTGCGGAGAGAGCGCTAAGCGATAGCCCTCAGTTGAGCCGACCCATGTTCCCACGTCATCAGAGATGCCAAGTATCGCAGGGGTCACGTAGGCGTTTCGAACTGCGTCGAATCCGAAACGACCGGCGCAATATCCAAGAGCGATCTTCGCCACCAACCTCGCGAACGCAGTCGGCTCGTACGTGACGGTGCCTGTTAGACGCGTGCCTTTGAACTTCTTTACAAAGTCAGAAAGCGGCAGGCGCCCAAAGTACACAGTGCTTGCCCCGACGACTTCGATACCAGTCGAGCGCCTGTGAGACTCTAACCACGATGGTGAAGCGTACCTCGGGAGTACCGCAACGGCCGGGTGCTCTTCGACGGGAACACTGACGCTCTCATCGCCGAAGCCGCGGTCAATGATGAGTGGGAAGGATGTCGGACGACGCTTCTTGCGGTACGAGCGCATTCCCAGTGCTGCTCTTGGAGCGCCAAGGCCATTCCTGAGGATCTCTCTCTCAACGCGCGACGTGCGATCCGCGCAGTCACGGCAGCTCGCCTTCGCAAGCTTCCAAGTTCCGTTAAGTCCGTAAGGAATGATGTGCTCGTCCGACAGCGGCCCATCTGTGGTTCCGCAATAGATGCACTGGTTGAGAGTGGGAGGTAGATCGAACATCGGAGTGACGGTGGACTGAATGCGCCTAACGCCCCCGCCCTGCGGCGGGGCCACTTAACAATGCGGCAGGCGAGCGAAGCGAGCCAGCCGCAATCAATAGCTCGCCCCGTCCGCAGCAGCGATCGTTAGCCGGGAGCCGCCCCCGACTTGAGGTCGAGTCCGAGCGCTGCTGCCGATTCTCCAATGACGGCATCGGCGAATTGCAGAAACGACTGCGCCAGCCTTAGAGACGCGTCTATCAACTGCACAGGCATCGCATTGCCGTCGCCAGCAGCGAACTCCTCGAAAACGAACGCCAGAGCTACTCTGTCCGCGAAGTCATAATGCACATCAAGCAGCGACGGGTTCTCGGACTCAGCGAAGACTACGTCAGCGGCACCCAGAAGATCGAGACCTGTGCTGATGACCTCGTCGTCGTTGTGGAAGGCGGCCTTATTCCGTAGTGGCTTGAGTACGCGCTCATGCAGTGCTTCGGTACTCGAAGCGCGCCTCCAAGCAGTCAGAGCTGACCACGACTCAAAGGTGCGAAACGATCGTCCCACACGTTTGAGTACGTTCTCTGCCTCGAATAGAGCCGCCGAAGTAACGAAGTACGAGCCGATCCGCTGGCGGAAAGCAGCTGGTCCGTCTTTGCTGCCGGTGTCTAGCCCCGCTGCGACTGCGAACCGAACTGCATTTGTTGCGCGCGCCAACAGTAGCGTGTCACGGAACTGCTGATTGCCCGAAAGCAGTCGAAGCTGGCCCTCCGAGATTGGGATGTGCCATGCTGTCATCTTGCGCTCCTTCTCACTGGCTAACGCTCATTAGCCTGCAGGAAACTCTTGCAGGGCCGCCGCTACACTGCACCACCACGCAAGATAACGCGAATGTCCTTTCGGGCGCCCAATCGCGCAAGACTTGCGATGCCAATGATTTGCATCGACGATGGGCAAGTACAGCCCCTCCGTTATGCGGCAGCGCTCGCAGCATAAACAGAAACAATGAAGAGGCAGCGCGGCCAGACACTCTCATGGCCAACCGTGTTGATTCACGCAGGGATGTGCACCTCACCCTCGTACGTCACCAACTGGCAACAGGCCGGGCACTTTCCTCACTTCAGCATGCCCTTGGCGGAATGCAGCACCCGCAAGCAGCGACCTCCTGTCAGACGCTGTCAGCGTTCAGCGCAGAACCGATCGGGACGACCCGTTACGAGTGGATCCGGTCGCCGCCGAACCGTCGGAGATAAGGTGGCAATAGTATATCATTCTGACAAACTATCGGCACAATAAGCTCGTTTTGATGTTGAATTTGATAATAGCATATCAAAATAATATAATATTACCATTCTACGCCTGCCGATAATATATTATTATGATATGATACTGGAGCATAAGATATGAAAACCCGGCACCGCTTTGTCGATGAGCTCTACCCAATCGCGGAGGCCCAGCTGGGATACTTCACGGCGTCACAGGCCCACGAGATAGGCTTGAATCCGGTGAATCTGGCGCAGCTGGCGAACAGGGGAGCCCTCGAGCGCGTCAGCCGAGGCGTCTACCGACTCAGCCGGTACCCGAATTCGGCACTCGACTCGCTCATGGAGGCCATGCTTTGGCCACAAGCCAAGAGCGGCGCTCCGATCGGGGTCATCTCGCACGAGTCGGCGCTGGCCTACTACGGCATGTCTGAAGTCAGCCCCTCGCGGATACACATTACGGTTCCCATGGATGCGCGCATTCGTCGCGAGCTGCCTCGACACCTGACCATTCACCGAGCGACGCTGCAACCTGCCGAAGTCAGGAAGGTCGATGGAATTCTGGTGACGACCCCTGAGAGATCGCTCCGTGATGCGGCGGCAGCGCACTTGGGGCGGTCGCTGCTCCGTCAGGCAATTGAAGATGGTGCGAGAAGCGGCCACCTGAGCCCAAGCCAGGCACAAAGGCTCGCGGATGAAATGCTGAGCGGCGAAGGAGTCGCCGCTGCGCCATGACGCCGATCCGCTTAACCAAGGACGGTCGGCATATGTCCGCGGGAACGCTTACCAAAGCCGTCCGCGCTCACGCGAAGGCGATGGGAACTGCGGATGGACGCGTACGAAGCTGGGTCGCGTACATGATGCTCTCGGGTCTCCTCCAGAAAGTCGCGCGGGATGAAGGAGGTGCGGCAATGACGGTAAAGGGTGGGGTCGCGCTGGAATTACGACTTCACCCGACGCCGAGAGCGACTGATGATATGGATCTGGTCATTCACGGTGCGGAGAATCTCATGCAGGCCTTCGATCGTTCACTCCTTTCGGACAATGATGAGCCGCGAGTGCATGGCGGGTTCACCTTCCAGCGAAAGGGCGAGCCGCGTGATCTCCTCAATGGAGCGTGGCGCATCGAAATGACGGTTCGATACGAGGGCACTGCCTGGAACACCATTTCAGTGGACGTGGCTGGGGAGGAAATTCCGGACGTCGCGCCTGAGTACATCAACGCGATAGATCTCTCTGCGCTGCTTCTCCCCGGGCCTGACGTCATACCCTGCCTGCCCCTGAACCATCAGCTGGCACAGAAGATTCACGGGATGACCCAACCTCCAAAAGAGGGAAGGCGAAACGAGCGAGCGAAGGATCTCGTAGATGTTCTCCTGATTGAAGAATTCCTGGGAGAACTGGCCGAACTTCGGCAGACCTGTGTGCGCGTGTTTGAAGCGAGAGGCACCCACGAGTGGCCACCGATGCTAGCGGTACACGAGCATTGGCGCGACGAGTTCGGCAGGCTCGCAGCAGAGTATGGTCTGCACGTTGGAAGCCTGGAGGACGGTGCAATCAAAGCGCGCGAACTGATCGCGCGTATCGATAGCAGCGCATGGTAGCGCGGTCACCGACCTTGTGATCACGGCGCCCTCGAAGCACCAGTCGACCAGCGCCTCGAACAAACCGCCCCAAACTCACCGCGAAAACACACTCCCATGCGGCCACACCGTCCCCGTCCATCCATTCGGCCACCGACGCGCTGACATCTTGAGCCCTGGCACACTGTCGTTCACATCGCGAAAGCGCCTATCGATCGCCAGCGCGCCCGTTTCCTTGTCGAAGTTCACAATGAACAGTCGATTGCCCGTGCTGCCGCCGGAGTTGAGCACGAGGCGCGTGTTGGTCGGGTCGGCGGCGAGCCAATGCGGATACTCGTCTTTCCCAATACTCACCGACGACACCTCGCGCGGATGCTCGGGGTCACTGATGTCGAGCGACACCACCGAGAACGACTCGGGCACCGTTTGAATCCAGAAGTGCCCAACAAGTAGCGGCACACCGCACCCCGTGCCCGCAAAGCCTTTCACGAAGCGCGTGGTGGGCGTGCCGCTCTCGATGTTGCGCACGAGATAGAGCCCGCAGTTGAACGTGTGGATGTACACGCTCTTGCCATCGGGGAGCAGAAATGGCTCGCCGGTAAAACGATGCTCATCGCCGCGCGGGCCGGGCGTCAGCGCGATGGACTTGAGCAGCGTGAGGTCGGACAACCGCCACAGCTGAATCCACTCGGCGGTGCTCTTGGTATTCTTCTCGTCCATGTCCGTCGTGGTCGAGAGCGCGCGATTTATGGGCGCGAGCGCGAGCACACTATACGGATAAATGTACCGGTCGCGTATGGCCGGGTCGCTCGCGCTCGCGGCGCGCACCACGGTGCCGCGCTCGTCCATCTCGACCAGGCCGCCGGTGGTGTGTACAGCCACCGGCGCCGAGTCGCTGGGCCCCGGCTTGGCGCCGTCGTGATGGTGCGTGGGCGCCGCAGCGTTGGAGTCGGCGGCGTACTGGAACGTGGCCAGCACGTTGCCGTTCGCCAGGCGAATGTACGTGTGCGGATGACTGAAGCCGCTCTTGTCGCCGAAGGCCGTGAGCAGCTTGGGCGATGTCGGCGCGGTCACGTCGAACAGATACGTGCGCCCCGCGCTGAATCCGTTGGCGAGCAGATGCCCGTTGGCCGGCATGGCGGCTTCGGTGTGATGCGGATTGGCGCCGAGCTCCCCGGTGGGGAGCGTGGTGATCACCGCGCCGTACTCCGGCGACGTGGGATCGCTGTTGATGACGGCGAGGAAGTCGCTCGCGGCTTTGGCCGAGTCGCCAGCCCACACATACAGGTACGACGGCGCGGCGGCGGGCTTGGGCACCGCATCCCGTGCGCATGCGGCTGAGCTGACCAGCAAAGAGGCGAGCGCGAGTGTGCGCATGCGAGCTAGGGAGAGTGGGAAGGAATGGCCTGGCGCAGTACGCACGGCGCCTTACGCCGTCCCCGCCTGCACATAGCGCGCGAAGTTGTCCAGAATCGCCTGCCACCCCGCGCGCTGCTGCTCCTCGGAGTGCGTCGTCTCACCGTCGAACGTCACCGTGACCGTGACGCCCGCAGGGCCTTCTACGAAATCCACCACGCCTTCCCGATCGCCGAAGGCGTACGCCAAACGATGCGGCGCGTCCACGGCGGTGAACTCGCCGGCGAAATCGAAACCAAAGGAGCCGTCCTTGGCCTCCATGCGCGAGGAGAACGCGCCACCCACCCGCAGATCGACCGTCGAGGCCGTGGTGTGCCAATCGGGCGAGGCGGTGTTCCACACCATGATGTCGGCCGGGGTATTGTAGGCCCGCCACACCTCGGCGATGTCGGCCGCGACGACCGTGCTCACGGTAATCTTCACTGGAGGCACTCCGCGCTGTTTCGAAAGGGGAGATCAGTCGCGCGTGCGGCTGGAAGGTCGGGGCAGAAGCTGCGGCGCGAGGGGAGATCGTTCAAGGGATCAGCGTCGTTGAACGACGCTGATCCCTTTGACTCTTAGGCTTTGCGCGGGACAGGCGTCATCTGGAGCTCGACGCCTAAGGCGCGGATCAACTTCAGGACCGTGTCGTACCGCGGCTTCGCACCCGGGGCCAGCGCTTTGTAGAGGCTCTCGCGACCTAGGCCCGTGTCCTTAGCCAACTGTGCCATCCCTCGCGCCTTCGCCACATCCGCGATGGCCTGGAGAAAGAGATCGGGATGCTCGCTTGCGAGCGCTACGTTCAGATACTCGGCGATGACCTCCTCGCTATCGAGATAGTCCGCCGCATCGAATACCACAGGCTTCTTCATCGCTCAGTCTCCAACTGGGTACGCAGTGCTTTGGCCTTCTGAATGTCACGACGTTGCGTGGACTTGTCACCGCCGCACAGCAACCAGTACGTCACGCTGCCCTGCCGCCAGTAGCACACGCGATAGCCCGGCCCCGTATGAATCCGAAGCTCGAAGACCGCATCGCCCACACTCGCGTGATCACCGAAATGGTCGAGCTCTGCGGCACGAAGCCGAGCAAGGATACGCGCGTTCCCGATCGGATCACGGAGGGCCTTCAACCACGCATCGAACTCAGCTGTCCTGAAGAAAAACGGTCATCTCCGAATGTATCCGTTCGGATACGCTAGATCAAGGACGATCTAGCGTCGCCAGCCGGACGCCATCGCTCTTCAGCGTGGCCGCCTCTCGAAATGCCCGCGCCGACAGAAGCGCTCTGATGGTTCAAAAGGGTCTGGTTCAAAAGGGTCAGAGTCGTTGAACGACTCTGACCCCTTTGTCTCAGCGAAGTTTTTGCCGACAGAACCGGGTCCGCAGCCGCCGTCGCGATACCGCCCTCAGGTTTTGATCTTGGAGATCGTCTGCCCGCTCACTTTCGAGGGTGACTCGAGATCGTTGACGGCATGACGCAACGCGGCGGTCACCAGCGCGCGCACGCGCGCGTTCCGAAAGTCTTTCGGCGTCGCGACCGGCACGTGCCGGATCAGCGTCCCCGTCCCGGTCAGCAGTCCGTGCGGGTCTGGGAGCCGCGTCCCCTTGTTGAAGCCCAGGTTTACGTGATTCGTGTATATGGGCAGCATGCAGAACGCATCGGACAGCTTGTCCGTCACGGAGAACACCGCGGTGAGCGCGTGCGTGTGATACAGCAGCTCGTTGCTCATTGGCGCGAGCTCCAGCACGAAGTCGCGTAGCTCGGTAAAGAGCGCGACGAGCGGCGCCTCTTTGTGTTGCAGCAGGCGCGCGAAGTCGGGATGGATTGATCGAGTCATGTTTTGAACACGATATCCGCCAGCTCGCGCGAGGGTAAGGTCAGCCGCATTGGGGTCAAAGGGGTCAGAGTCAACAAACGACTCTGACCCCTTTGTCTCATTCAGCGCACACCACGATGCAGCCCCGTGGCTCCCGCCGCCCCGTGAGCGGATCCCTGAGGGGGTAACGCCGGCGCGCAGAGGAGCGCAGCGACGGCGCGCGCACGGCCACCCCCGAAGAGAGCAGCGAACGGGGTGAGCGGGAGCAGACGGGGCGTGTCGCGCGTCCCGCACCCCCGGAAACGATGTGGTAAAAGGGGTCAGAGTCGTGCAACGTGCCGCAACGAAAGCGCCGCCGTCAGCGCCTTCGCCTCGACCGGCTTCGTGAGGTGCCAGTCGAAGCCCGCCTCCTTGCTCATGCGCTTGTGATCGTCGCTTCCCCATCCGGTCAACGCCACGAGCACCATCTCCGCCGTGAGCGGGTCGGCACGGAGTTGTCGCGCCACTTCGTATCCGTCGACGTCCGGGAGCCCAATGTCGAGCAGGATGACGTCCGGTCTGAACGCGCGCGCGCACTGTACCGCATCCCGCCCGCTGTAGGAAGTCGCGGTGGTGTAGCCGGCAATGCCGAGCAGGATCGTCTGGCTGTCGGCTGCGTCCACATTGTCGTCGACCACCAGAACCCGGCGTCCGGCCGGCGATACGGTGACAGCCGCGTCGCCCTCGACACGCGGCACCGGCAAAGCATTGTCTTCAACCACCGGCGCAACGGGCAGTCGGACGGAAAAGGTGCTCCCCTGTCCCACACCAGCGCTTTCCGCCGTCACCGATCCGCCGTGCAGGTCCACGAGCTTCTTCACGAGCGACAGGCCAATACCGAGCCCACCCTGGGCTTTGTCGACGGTGTTGCGCACTTGCGTGAACAAGTCCCACACCGTGGGAAGCAGATCGGCGGAAATGCCGACGCCGCTGTCCGACACCTGCACGAGAATCTCGCCGGCATCGCGACGCGCCGTCACGCGAATGTGTCCCCCCGGCGTGCTGTACTTCGCCGCATTCGAAAGCAGGTTGGCGAACACTTGGACCAACCGGGTTCTGTCGCCAACCAGCACCAACTCTTCCTCCGGGAGCGCCACCGTGAGTGTTTGGGCGTGCTCCTCGATGATGGTGGCGCAGGTTTCGATCGCCAATTGCACGACCTCACGAACCGAGCTCCGCTCCACACGGAGAGTGATCTTTCCGGTGCGCACACGCGACACGTCGAGCAGATCGTCCACCAGGTTGACCAGGTATTCGACCTGTCGATGCATCATGTCGATGAGTGTCCCGGCCTGATCTGGCGAGTGCGTCATTCGGAGCGTGGTCAGCCCCGTGCGAATTGGCGCCAGCGGATTGCGCAGCTCATGCGCGAGCGTCGCCAGAAATTCGTCCTTGCGACGATCCGCATCACGAAGCTCCTTCTCGGCCGTCTTGCGATCGGTGATGTTCCGAACGGTGCCCAGCATGCGAAACGCCCGGCCGTGCTGATCACGGATCGTCTCGCCAGCAGACTCCAACCACGCTTCTCGGCCGTCGTTATAGCGAACCCGGAACTCGTCCCGATACGCGCCGGCATCAGCGGAGACGATGCAGGTGGCTACGCGGTCGCGGTCGTCGGGATGCACGCACGCCAGCCAGAATTCGAACTTGACCGCGGCGTCGAGCGGAGCGGACCCGGTGAACAACTCCCACGCCTCCAGCGTCCATGAGGAGTGACCGGTATCGAGGTCCCACTCCCACGTGCCCACTTTGGCCGCACGCTGCGCTCGCGCCAGCCGTTCCTCACTCTCCCGAATGGCGACCTCAGCCCGCTTGCTGTCCGTCACATCGTGGCTCACCGCGAGGACGAACTCGACCGCCCCGTCGCTATCGAACTCGGGCACGAGCTGGGTGGCATAGTGGCGCGAGCCGTTCGGTGTATCGCTGATGAATTCGAATGATCGCTGATAACCGGACGCGAACACCTTGCGAAGGTCGGCTTCCCATTGTGCGCACAGTGGTGCCGGTATCCCGAGCTCACGGTGCGTCTTGCCGAGAAACTCCGCCGCCACGCGCCCGGTGGCCTGCTTGATGGTGGCGTTCACAAAGACGTGCCGGAAATTGCGGTCCAGGCGCGTCAGAATATCGGGACTGTTGTCGGCGAGCGACCGCAGCTCTTGCTCCTTGGCCAACAGCGCCGCTTCCCACTGCTGCCGCTCGGTCAGGTCGTAGAAGTAACAGACCACGCCATTCGATCCGTCGGGAAGGGCGACGCGTTCGATGCGCCACTCATAGGCCTCCGTTTCGCCGACGTCGGCACGCCGCTCCACGGTGCTGGGGGCGAAGTACGGCTCTCCCGTCTCGAGGGTGTGGCGGAAGCGCGCCGTGACCGCCTCGGCGAACTGCTCCGGCCACACGATGCGCAGCACCTCTGAAAAATCCCGTCCAATGAGTGGGCTGACACTACTGAACACCTTTCGTGCCCCGAGGCTCAGCTGCAGCATCCGAAAGTCACTGTCCACCACGTACAGCCCGAACGGATTGTTCTCCACCAGCTTGACGAAGGACTCGTGGTTTCGCTTGAGCTGCTCCTCGAACTCTTTGCGGTCGGTGATGTCGAAGAGCGCCATCAAGGCACGCTCTGGCCGACCGTTGGCGAAGAACACCTGCTTGCGCACGTTGTGCCAGCGAACGGTACCGTCGGCAAGGATCACCCGGAATTCGAGCGCGAACTCTCCGTGGCCGCTCGGGTCGTGCGACGCGGCGATCATTCGCTCCAGCTGCGGGCGGTCGTCGGGGTGAAACAACGCGTGAATCGACGCGCGCGGCACCGCGACTTCCACGGCCGGCATGCCAAAGAGCACAGCCGCTTCGCGCGAGAGATGAATCAAGTGCGTTTCGTAGTCGATCTCGGCGACCGCGAGCCCCGCCACCCGAGTCGCCACTCGCAACCGTTGATCGCTCGCGCGCAACGCGGCCTCACTCGCGCGCAGTTCTCGCGCCATGGTGTACCGCTCGGAGGCGTTCTCGAGCGCGCGGGTCAAACTTCCCGGCGTAATGTTTTCCTTGCCCAAAAGGTCCTGCGCCCCCGCCCGCAGTACCCGGCGGCCGATCTCCGATTCGGCGCGGCCCGTCAGTACCACCACCGGACAGACTGGAAGGCCATAGGGACCTCGAATCGCTTCCAGTATCCCGACGGCATCGCGATCGGGGAGGTTGTGGTCGAGAATCACACAGTCCGGAGGCCCACGGTCTGCATCACGAATGGCCTGTACCCCCGCGTCGCCGGTTGCGGCGGTCGAAAAGCTGTAGCGCCGCTCAGATCCTTTGAGCAGCAACCGGCGGACCTCCGCGCAATCGTCGGGACTATCGTCGATGATCAACACCCGCCAGAGTGGCGCGTCCGGCTCAATGGCTCTTTCGATCACATTACACCTCGCACCTGCTGTCGCTCGTTGTTGCCGCGGGTGCTCACAAGACCGGCGCGCGCGAGTCTGCGGCAACGGAATGTGCGATGATGTGCACCCAGCGCGGTCTGGATCGTCGAGCGTTCTGATCGAGTACGCGAAGTATGGGTCTGCTTATCTCGTGTCGCAAACGCAGGATGCAACGAGCAGCGGACTCGAGCGCTCGAGGAGATCGCGAGCAAAAGGGGTCAGAGTCATCGCCGTCGCCAACGACAAGGCGTCGGCGTGCGCGGAAACGACACACTCACCGCGCACGCCCCTCGCCCGCACGCTCACGCTCCAGCACGAGCCCCGCCGCGGTCCCACGCTTGAACCCCTTCCAGTAGCTGTGTGTCGCTTGTGGCGTGCCGTTCCGGTCCATCGCGTACACGCCGTCCTTCCCGTTGGGCACCACCTGCAGATACGCGAGCTTGCTGCTGTCACCTTTCAGCCGCGCATCGAAGTGCGCGGTAACGAAGTGCGCCAGAATGTTGTTCATCCGGCGCGTATCCCACATGGGGTCGGCGTAGTGCGTGAACGGGAATGACTTGAGCGTCTCGGAGTACGCGTAGCTTTGTGGGGGAGCAGGAATGGGTGCCCCGGCGTTGTGCCCTGCTCCAACAAAGGTGAGCAGATAGCGGTCAGCGTTCACCGCCCCTTTGTACAGCGCGCGCGTTCCGTTCTCGTAGCCCGACACCTCGTCGGCGCTGCCGGCCACGAACAGTGTGGGCGTGCGAATGCCGGCCAGCCCCGCCGCGTCCCAGAAGCCCGCCTGCATCCCCCACGGACCAATCGCTACCGCCGCTTTGATGCGCGCATCGCCACCGCTTTGCTGGTACGCTGCGTTGTCGGCGCTCCGCTCCAGCAACAGCGCGCGCGGCGGCGCGCCGGGCAGTGTGGCCGCCGCAGTACGAAAGCCACCACCGATGGCGTTCACCACGCCGTAGCCGCCCATCGAGTAGCCAATGATTCCGCTGCGACTCGCATCGACTCGACCCGCGAGGAAGCTGCGCGACGCGCGCGCGCCGAGCTCCGCGATCGACTGCAACACGAACAGCTGATCGAGCGGACGGTTGTACAGCGTGCTCGCGAACGCCTGCGCATTGTCGTACGTGCTTTCGGTGTGATCGATGGACACGACCACGTACCCCTTGCTCGCCAGGTTTTCGCCGAGGTGGCTGAGCAGGAAGCGATTCCCGGGGTAGCCGTGCGAAATGATGAGCAGCGGAAACGGCGCCTCACCGTCGCGCGGTGCGGCATCGCGCTGCGCCTGGCCGTAGAGCGACACGGTAACCGACGGATCACGCATGAGCACGCGGTACTCCCCGAGCTGCGACGGACTCGCGCCCGCCGCCGGGTACCACACCTCAACCGTGAGTGCGCGATCGTATCGCGCCGAACTATCGCCGGCGATCATGCGCAGAATGTCGCGACGATTCTTATCGGTGAGCGTCATGGTGCGGACGCCAATCGGATACGCGCCAAAGGCGGCGAGCTCCGGCGCCAGCGGTGTCACGATATCGATGCGCTGATCGAGCGGGGGCGGAGGAACACGGTCCACGCGCTGGGCCGTCGTCTGCGGCGGGCGCGAACTTTGCGCACCGGCGCCATTCACCAAGCCCGTGATGAGCGCGGTCGCGAGCAGCAGGCGACGACGGGAGCGCGACGCGGAGAAGTGCATGGGGGCGTCCAAGGCTGAGCGGCTATCGAGTCGATGCTCGGGGAATATCACGCGGCAATGATAGCACCGCGTGTAGGGATACGCGGCGCAACGGACTTGCGGTATACCATCACGCAGGTGTGACTGTCTCATTTGCGTATCCAACGTGCCCCGACCCCCCCGACGCACCGCCGCACACGGTAAGCTCATCTCATGATTCGCCTAATCGCTCTACTCACCGCGGCGACATTGTCGTCGTCTGCTCCTACGGCCCCTGCGCGCGGCGCGTTCGCCCCCGCTGCCCGGCGCTGGGACGCCATTGGCCACCGCGCCATGGCAGCCATGGCCTACGACCGCCTGCGCCCCACGACCCGCGGGCGCGTGGATGAGCTTCTGCGTGTGCACCCGGACATTGCGTTACTCGCCGAAAACGTCGACATCAACACGGCTGCCGGCATTCGGGAAGTGTTCCTTCGGACGTCCGTCTGGCCGGACCGCATTCGTGGTGACGCACGATTCTGGCGGGAGACGGACCCCAACGCGACCGCCACGCCGCTCTTGCCCGGGTTCCCCACCATGGCCAGTCGCGACGGATGGCACTACCTCACGCGGTCGTTCTCCACCGACGGGACGCGGACGCTCACGCTCACCGAGCCCAACGTCACCACGGCGTTTCCGGCCATGGCGGAGTCGTTGCGCGACAAGGCCGTGCCGAGCAGCGTGCGCGCGTACAATCTGAGTTGGATCATTCACATCGTGGGCGATCTGCACCAACCCGTGCATGGCACGTCACGCTCGTCGGTCGCGCATCCGGAGGGCGATGCTGGCGCCAACCGCGTGTGGGTGCAGTTGCCGGGCTTCGAGCGCGACTCCATCAATCTGCACGCAGTGTGGGATGGCTGGCTCGGCCGACCCTCCCGCACCCTGCCACTCGACGACGTCGCCGCCGCCTTGGCGCGCGACCTCCCGGTGGCCGACGGTCAGCCGGATGACGCCCTCACCATTCCCCAGGGCGCAGCGCTCGCCGCCACGGTTCGCAGCTGGGCCGACGAAAGTGCCGCGCTGGCCCGGTATGTGGCGTACGACATTCCGCCGCGCACGGGAAGCGCACCGCCCGTCCTCACCGACGCGTACGTGGCGCAGGGGACGCGCATCGCGCGGCACCGGCTGGCGCTGTCGGCGTATCGATTGGCGGCGGTGATCGAAGCACAGCTCGGCTCGTAGTCGCTCCTCCGCGCCTTTTTGCCCTACCGTCGCGGAAACCGATCGAAGAAATCGAACATCGCCGCGAAGTTGGGCTCCACCACATTGGTGTGGTTGCCACCAGGCACCTCGATGTACTGCACCTCGGCGCCGGCGCTCTTGAGCGCCGCCACCATCACGCGTGATCCGCCCACCGGCACCGTGGGGTCGGCATCACCGTGCACTACGAACTGGGGAATGGTGCCGATGGTCTTGGCCGTCGACGCCACACCGAAGCCCGAGAAGACGCCAAGCGCCGACCACCGCGTGGGCGTTTTCGCGGCGATCGCCCAGGTGCCGATGGCGCCCATCGAGTGGCCCATGAGATACACGCGCGTACTGTCCACGGCGTACTGCTTGCGCACCGCCGCCAGTACTTCCAACACGTCCTGCTCACTCAACGCGCGTGACCGAGCGGCAGCCGGATCGTTCCCACCGCCCAGCGCCACGCCGTAGCCACCATCTACCCGATAGCCGAGCGGCGCCGCCACAAGGTATCCGCGCTGCTCGGCCAACTTCGGCAACGTGCCGCCGTACGCTTCGAAGAACGAATCTTCGGTGGCACCGAGTCCGTGCAACGCAATGATCAGCGGCAGTGGCTTCTTTGCGGTGTATGCCTTCGGGATGTACAGCCGATACGGCATGATCTCGTCGGCGGCATCCAGTCGATAGTGCCGCTTGAGATCACCGGTGCGTCCGACCCATGGATCCTTGCCGGCGGCGACCGACTTGAGCAGCGACTCTGCCGCCGCGAAATCACGCGTCGCGTTGAACGTGCCGAGCGCAATACGACTGGCGTTGACGTTGCGCATGCGGTCGATGGGGAAGAGCAAGTCCGACCGTTGCGGCTCCGGCGCCTTGGCGGCCGCGGCTTCCAGTCTGCGTACCGATGCGTCGAGTCCGGTGCGCACCACGATGCCAACGCTTGCCGTCCCCAGCGCGCGGGCGCTATCCGACATCTCGACGGTCACGATGTACGAACCATCGGCGACATCATGCAGGTCGGCGTTGACGGCGTACGGCGTATCTCGCAAGTCACGCGGCACACCATCAAAGACACCAAGCTCCTTCACCAGGGCAAGCGGCGCGCGCGGGTTGGCGGGATCACGCTTGCGAAGCGCCACGCGCGCCGTGAGCGGGCGCTCCAGCGCGATGGACGGGGAGAAGCTCTGCTCGAGCCGCATGGTCCACCGGCGAGCCGGGTCAACGACCAAGCGGTCGGTACGCACCAGCAGTGCACTCGCGAATTCCGCTTCCGGCGTCCACGGACGCTTCTGCAGCAGGGCGATCGAATGCGCATACAGTCGCCGCAACTCCGAGGTGCGACCGAACTTCGACGCGCTGGCAATGAGCGCATCGAGTGAGTCGACTTGCGCCTTGAGTTCGCCCGTGGGCTTGACGGTGTTCTTGAGGGTGGAGTGCGTCACGCTGATCGAGAGAATGCCGGGCTGCGCTTGCGCATACGCACGGGCGGGCGTGACACTGGCCAGCAGGGCGGCACAGAGGCCCAGCGGCATCGAGCAGAGGAGCGATGTCTTCATGGACTGAAGCGTCACGCGTTGACGGTCGTTTGTCCAGCAGGCGTGTGGCGGGTTCAAAGGGGTCAGAGTCGTTGAACGACTCTGACCCCTTTTGACCGCGCATTTCAGCTGAGCGTTACGACCAGGCCACGTTGGCGTGCCACGAGTGTTCGCAGCGCGCCCCGGAGGTCCTCGAGATGCTGCGTGAGAAAGAGGAGTGGTCCATCGTCTACGGACGGGCTCTCCCAGATGTCGGGATACACTTCGGCGGCTCGCATCGCGTCCGGATCGAAGCGGGCGCACAGTTCTTCGGTACTGACGCGCTCGAGTGCCTGCGAGATGATTCGCACTTCGTCGCTTCGGAAGGCGCGCGCGGGTCCATAGCCGACATCCTGGCCGGCAATCTCGGTACCGCCCCCGACCACGAAGTTGAGCGGCGCCTCACCCTCCCACGCGGTTTCGGTGAGCAGGAAGTGAATCCCATGCCACGACTTGTCGAGATCGAGCAACTCTCCTTCATCCTCCGACAACTCCAGCGGCGGCACCTCGGCACGCCGGCCAAGGAGCCGTGTGAGCAGCCCGCGGGACGCGCGACGCGCCTCCGTATAGACCTCGGGATTGTCAGGGGCAAGAAACTGCCAAACCAGTGGCGGATCGGCGAGGAGGCGGTCGATCGTGTTGTCCGACGCCTGATGCAGGACCATCACCATACCCATTGTGTTCACTCCCGCGGTGTGCGGTTGACGTCTATTGACCGGCAAGCAAATGCGGCGACGCGATTGTTGTGCAGACGCTGCCACCGCCCGCGATCTCGCGACGATCAGCGCACGCTGAACGCAACCAGCGTCTCGCGAGGCTTGTTCGGGTTCAAGGGGTCAGAGTCCAAGAACGACTCTGACCCCTTTTGGCTTTATGCGTCCCGTGGCCGGCTAGTGTGCATTGCCCCCTGAATGCCGGGGACGCGATAGGATGCCCGCCACCTCGACGACGAATGCGGGTTTCGTGGCGGCGCCGCGATTGGGAATCTTGTAGCCCGCGATGAAGATGTAGTCCCGCGGCAAATTGAACTGAATGGCGGGGATCGCCGCCGCCAGATCATGTCGCCCCGAATACCAGTCGGCGACAACACTCACGCGCCGTTGAAACACGCCGCCGAGCGGCTGCTCGATGCCGGCCATCATCCCCGCCTTTTCCTTGCCGAAGAGCTGCGGGGTGCCGTAGGTCGGCCCGACCGTCAGGCGCGTCGCCAGCGTCGGCAGACGCACACTGGCCGACGAAAAGACCCAGCTGCCGGCCCCTTTGCCGTCGAGAGAAACAGGCACGAAGACCCCCAGTGTGCCGCGCGCTTGCCACCGCTTTCCCGTCGTTGACGGTAGTTCGTAGACGGACTTGAACCCGGCGGCAATCGTACGATTCCCGGTAGACGGTCGGCCAAAGTTCACGAAGGAGAGCGCAACCTCCGTATCGATGCCGCCCGGTAGCAGCCCCTTGCCGAGATGCCCCATCCCGTATGTCAGAAACTGAAAGGTGTTCCACGCACGGCGTTCCCCGGCCTCGATCTGGCTTTCGTGCGTAAAGAACCACGCGCCTTTCGGTGTCGCCTCCGCATTGGGAATACCGACGATCAACGACTGGGCAGCCGAGAGGCGCGGCGTGACGACGAGTGCGAAGACGAACGCACAAGCAACGTTCGAGCGAAGCCAACGGGAAATTCTCATACGGTGATGACTGGTGGCGAGTGGCGTCAGAATGACGCGCGCGAAACACGTTCTTAAGCACCGCCCGCACCGTAAGTTCCATTCATAAAATCACTCCGTCATGATCAACATTTGAATGGATCTGTCGCCGCCGATGACTTGACGGCGGTGCGCGCGCGTCCGCCGCGCTCAGCAGCATTGAGTGCCAAAGGGGTCAGAGTCGTAAAGCGACTCTGACCCCTTTGTCGGTCCATCTCAACAGCGCACACCACGATGCAGCCCCGTGGCTCCCGCCGCCCCGTGAGCGGATCCCTGAGGGGGTGACGCCGGCGCGCAGAGGAGCGTAGCGACGGCGCGCGCACGGCCACCCCCGAAGAGAGCAGCGAACGGGGTGAGCGGGAGCCGACGGGGCGTGTCGCGCGTCCCGCACCCCCGGAAACGACAAACTCCCCGCACATGGCGAGGAGTTTGTAGTGTGTAGCGGAAATCGTCAGTACAACCGACGACGCACACTCACGGCGTGATCGGTCGCGGCGCGGGGCCTTCCGTCTTGCTCCGCACGATCTCCGGCTGACCCGCCGCCTTGAGCAACGCGTTCACCTTCGGCAGCTGCGTCGTGATCACGCGCTCCAAGCGCGCCAGCTCACCGTCGGTCTTGGGCGCCAGCACGTTCCACACGTCATACGACTGCTTCGCCGGACGACGCTCGCCGCTCGTGACAAAACCCATCAGTCCGCCCAACTGATCGTTGAGGCGAATGGGGAAGTTGAGCGGGTCCTGTCCCGACTGGTTCTTCGTCTGGTACAACGAATCCTCAACCGCGAGCAGCGAATCGGCAAAGCTCTTCGCCAACGGCGCGAATGCGGGCACACTCGCCATCTTGGGCGCACGATCCGTGAGCGCGCTCTTGATGTTGCGGCTCTCGATCACGCCCTGGTTGGCCGCCGTGATCTTGTCACGCACCTGCAACGCGAAGCGCACCTGCTCCTTCAAATCCGCTTCCGTCGCTTCACTGCGCGGGTCGGGCAACACGCGGAAATCGTACGAGACCGGCGCGCTGTTCCCCGCCGTCATGCGCACGCGATACGTGCCCGGCGCCATGCTCGGCCCGTTGCCACGACCGGCCCACGTGATCATGCCGCGGAACGTCTTGGCATCGTCGTGCTTCATCGTGTACGAGAAGCGGTTCACGCCCTTCTTGTTCGCCGGCTTGGGCGGCGCCGGCGGCGCAAAGCCCATGCCCTCGAAGCGCGGGTCCACCGGCGCCTTCGTCGTATCGTTGCTCGCGGCCGTGCCCACGAGCTTTCCAGCGGCATCGTAGAACTCGAACTTCACCACCAGACTGTCGGCCGGCAAACGATACGTGAACGTCGGCTGCGTCTGACCGTTCAGGCGATACACCGGCACCGGCTTGTACAGGTACGGCGCGCTCCCCGCCGCCTTCTCCACTTCGGGCGCCCAACGCAGCGCCGTCAGGTTCTCCAGCACCCAGAACGCACGACCATGCGTCGAAATCGCGAGGTCGTCGTCACGCAGCATCATGTCGTGCACCGGCACCGGCGGCAGATTCTTCTGCAACGACGTCCAGTTCTCACCGGCATCGTACGACACCATCACACCACGCTCCGTCGCCGCGTACAGCATGCCGGGACGATGCAAGTCTTCACGAATGGCGCGCGTGAAGTGATCGGCCGCAATGCCGTTCACGATCTTCGTCCACGTCACGCCGTAGTCGGTCGTCTTGTACAGATACGGTGCGAAGTCGTCCATCTGATACCGATTACCCGCCACATACGCCGTGCCCGGCGCATGCTGACCGGCCTCGATGATGCTCCAGCGCATCCATTCGGGCAGCCCCTTGGGGGTCACGTTCTTCCACGTCACACCGTTGTCGCGCGTCACGTGCAGCAACCCGTCATCGCTACCCGTCCAGATCACACCCTTCACCAGCTTCGACTCGGCGAGCGTAAACACCGTGCCGTAGTACTCCACGCTGGTCTGGTCCTTCGTGATCGGGCCGCCGGAGGCGCCGAGCGTGCGCGGATCGTTGCGCGTGAGATCACGCGAAATGGGCGTCCACGTCATGCCACCATCGCGCGAACGGAACACCACGTTGCTGCCCACATAAATCGTGTTCGCATCGTGCGGCGAATGCACGATGGGGTACGTCCACTGGAAGCGATACTTGCTGTCCTTCGCGTCGTGACCCATGGGGTTGAGCGGCCACGGATCGAGCGACAGCGTCTTGCCGGTGCGACGGTTGAGCATGTCCATGCTGCCACCGTAGTTCGCGCCGTACATGATGTCCGGGTCCTTGGGGTTGCTGCTGATGTAGCCGCTCTCGCCGCCGGCCACACCGTAGAACTCCGCGAACGCGCTCGCCGGCGCCGCGGGAGCCGCGCCACCACCAAAGCCACCGAACCCACCACGACCACCGAGCGCCGCCGCACGCACCGGGCCGCAGCTCGAGCCCGCGTCCTGCTTGGCACCGCACACATGGTACGGGAAGTGGTTCGTGAGGTGCACGTGGTAGTACTGCCCCGTGGGCGCGGCCACACGCACGCTGTTCGTGCCGCCGTCCTTCGTGATGATCACGCCGTTGTCGTGCGCGACGGCAATGCGCTTGGGGTCGGTGGGGTCAATCCAGATATCGTGATTGTCGCCGCCACCAAAGCCGCGCACGAACGTCTTGCCGCCGTCCTTGCTCACCAGCGGGCTCACCTGCGGGCCGTACACGACGTTCGTGTCCTTCGGGTCGGCGTACAGCTTGCTGTAGTACCACGCGCGCTGACGCAGATTGCGGTCGGCGGTCATGAACGTCCATGTCGCGCCGGCGTCGTCGCTGCGATACACGCCACCATTGGGCTCGTGCTCGATGATCGCCCACAACCGGCTCGGCTTGGCCGGGCTCACCGTGATGCCGATCGCGCCCAACGGTCCGCTCTGCGGCAGCCCCTTGTTGCGCGTGATCTCGGTCCACGTGTCGCCACCGTCGGTGGTCTTGAAGATCGCGCTCCCCATGCCGCCGCTCACCAGCAGCCACGGCTTGCGGCCGGCCTGCCAGAAGCTCACGTAGATGATCTTGGGGTTGGTGGGATCCATGATCATGTCCGCCACGCCCGTCGAGTCGTTGCGGAAGAGAATGTTCTTCCACGTCTTTCCGCCGTCGGTCGTGCGGTACACGCCGCGTTCCTTGTTGGGGCCGAACACATGCCCCAGCGCGCCCACGTACACGATGTCCGGATTCTCCGGGTTGATGCGCACGCGCGAGATGTACTGCGTTTCCTTGAGCCCCATGTACTGCCACGTCTTGCCGGCATCGGTGCTCTTCCACACGCCTTCGCCGTGGCTCACGTTGCCGCGAATGGGCGTTTCACCGCCGCCTACCCACACGACGTCGGGCTTGTCCTGCTGCACCGCGATGCTGCCAATGGTGCCGCCGAAATACGCGTCGGTGACGGGGAACGCCGTCTTGCCACCATCGGTGGTCTTGAAGACACCACCACCGGTGGTGCCCATGTAGTACTCGTCAGGGCGCGACGTGCTGCCGGCCACGGCGACCATACGGCCCGACTGATTGGGGCCGAGGTTGCGCCATTTGACGTCGAAGGAAGTGTCGGCGGCAGCGGCGGGGCGATTGCCCCCACCACGTTGGGCCTGGGCAGCAGCGGCGGCGGTCACGGACCACGCCAGCAACGCAGCCGCGGGGAGACGGCAGGAGGAGATACGCACGGGTATTGGGACTCGGGTGGAATGGGTACAACTCCCTACGCAACCACACGGGCCGGTGCTTGGCAAGCGTGACGGATGTTTGTGCATCACATGGGGTGCGCCGCCCTTGAAGCGTTCCTGATCTGACCATGCGACATAGATCCGGGGAATACGCCCCGCCACGTACAAGGACCCACATGCCACTCCCCAATATCTTTGCATCCCTGCGCACCGCCGCGCATGTCGGCGTCGCAGCCCTTCTCTTTGCCTGCGGCGGCGATGGCGCCACCACGGCCGCCACCCCTGCCGTGGCGCCCGGCATCACCACACAGCCGGCATCGCAGAGCGTCGCCCTCGGGAGCAGCGCCAATTTCACGGTTGCGGCAACGGGCACGAACCCGCTCAGCTATCAGTGGCGCAAGGGCGGCACCGCCATCACCGGCGCTACCGCCGCCGCGTACAGTATTGCGACCACCGCCGTCGCCGACGCCGGCAGCTACGACGTCGTGATCTCCAACAGCGCGGGCAGCGTCACCAGTGCCTTGGCCACACTCACGGTCACCGGCGGGTCGAGCGCACCGCAAATCGTCACCGCGCCCGCGTCGCAGTCGGTCGCCGTGGGCTCGCCGGTCACCTTCAGCGTCGCTGTGACCGGCAGCGCGCCGCTCACGTATCAGTGGCGGAAAGGCGGCGCGAATATCACCGGCGCCACGTCGGCCACGTACACCATTGCCAGCGCGGCCGCGACCGATGCGGGCAGTTTCGATGTCGTCGTCACCAACAGCGCGGGCACCATTACCAGCCCCGCGGCCACACTCACGGTCACCGCGATCAGCGGCGGCGCGCTCAGCACACAGGCCACCGCCGCCGCGCAAGCGTTCCTCAACACGCTGAGCGCATCGCAGCAAACCACTGCGCGCATCGACTTCAGTGTCACCTCCGCTCGGCGCTGGTCCAACCTTCCCGCCGCCATGTCGGCGCGGAATGGCATCAAGTGGGGCAGCCTGAGTACCGCGCAGCAGACCGCCGCGCGCACGCTCATCACCACCGCACTCAGCACGTCGGGCAATTCGCTGCAGGTAGGCATGCAGGCCGCCGACGACTATCTGAGCTCGGTGGGCGGTGGCGCCACCTACGGCAACGGCGAGTACTACATCGTCATTCTGGGCACGCCGTCGGCATCGAGCTTCTGGATGCTGCAGCTCACCGGACACCATCTCACCTTCAACATCTCGTTCAACGGGACGTACAAGACGCCCACGCCGCTGTTCCTCGGTGTCGAGCCACGCGCGTCGTTCACGCAGGGCGGTGTCACCTACGACCCCATGGGCACGCAACGCACGGCCATGGCAAGCCTTGGGGCGGCGTTGCTCAACTATCCGGGCGCGCGCCTCAGTGGCACCTACGCCGATTTGCTCTTTGGTGCGAACGGCGCGGGCGGTATCGACAACACCTGTCCACGGGCCTACGGCACCGTCACCGATCGCGGGCTCTCCTACAGCGCACTCGCGAGCGGCGACCAGGCGCTCGTGCAGGCGGTCATCGCGGCGTACGTGAATACGCAGGCCGCCGAGTATGCGAGTGAACTGCTGGGGAACTACCTGAGCACGGCGGCGCTCGCGGCAACGAACGTGGCGTTCAGCGGCACAGGCACCGTGCTCGCCAACGGCAACTACTTCCGCATTGAAGGGCCGCGCGTGTGGATCGAGTTCTCGGTGCAGCGCGGCATCATCATTGGCAACGAAGTGCACTACCACACGATCTGGCGCGACAAGGTGGGAGATTACGGTGGCAGCTGCCAGTAAGCTCCGCCGCAGGCTCATGACGGCGAGACTCGCATCAGCGCTGCTCGCGCTCGCCGTCGTGAGCCGGGTCGCACACGCGCACCCGCTCCCGGAAACACGTGCCTGGCTCGACATCGTGCCGGGGGGCGCGCGGCTGCTGCTGCACATTCCGCTCAACCGGTTGGAGTTCGCGGTGGGTCGGCCGTTGGCCGATCACCCGGGCTCTCTCATGCAACGCGACAGTGCCGACTTGTCGCGCTACCTGTTGCAGCACATTGGCGCGCGCTCGGGGAACGTGGGGTGGCAAGTGCTGGCGCCGCAGCTGACGGTCATTGGCACAGACCGTCGCGCCGAGTTGGTCGCGAACATGGAGCTGCGCGCGCCGGCGGGTGTCGATGCGCGCGACTTCACGCTGCTGTACGACGCGGTCACGCACGAGGTGCGTACACACCGTGTAGAAGTGCTGCTCCGCAACGACTGGTCGGCGGGAATCGCCGCGCAGACGCCACAACTGCTGGGTGAGCTTCGCTACGAAGTACGCACGCTCGACGTGTCGCTCGATGCGCCGCGCACCGGCGGCGCGTGGGCGAGTCTGTTGCGTGGCGGTGCATGGCACATTGCCGAAGGCACCGACCACCTGCTCTTTCTGCTCATGCTGTTGCTCGTGGCGCCCATTACGTCGTCACATGGCCGCTGGGGGGAACGTCGCGATGCGCGCACCATGCGACGCGCACTGTTCGCCGTGGTGAGCGGCTTTACGGTGGGGCACAGCATTACCCTCACTCTGGGGAGCACGGGGCTGCTCACGCCCCCGGCGCAGTGGGTGGAAGTGGGTGTGGCCGTGACCATCGTGCTCGCGGCCATGCACGCCATGCGCCCACTGTTCTTACGCGCCGAAGCGGCCATGGCGCTTGGGCTCGGACTCATTCACGGACTGGCGTTCTCGAGCAGTCTCAATGGCGCTGGCTTGTCGGCGTGGCAGCATGCGCAGGCACTGCTGGCGTTCAACATCGGCATCGAAGCCATGCAACTGCTCATCGTGGCCGCCGTGTTGCCACTGCTGTTGCTACTGCTCCACCAGACGCCGCGTGGTTATGCCGCGCTGCGTCTCACGCTGGCCGGTGGCGGCGCACTCGCGGCCATGGCGTGGGTGGTGGAGCGATCGGGAGTGGAGCCGCTCACGTGGTTCGCGCGCTGACACGACGTATGTGTCCGACATCACACGCGCCGTTCATCGACACGAACGAAACGATACAGCCTGCTACGAGGTAGGACAGTCTGCACAATCGCGACGCGTGTCGCGTGCAACGCAGTAACTGCATTGGGCTGAGTGAGTTGCGCGCCATGGTACGTGGCGCGCGGCGCTGGCGCCGACTCTGCGAAGTCAGGGATCATGGCGATGCACCGGTATCGCCGCATTCACCCACTGAGGAGTCGCTCATGACCCGTTCCATGCTTCGCGCCATCACCGTTGCCGCGTCACTCGTTGCGCTCACCGCCTGCACCGAAAACTCACCGCTCGAGCCGTCGGTATCCGCGTCGCTGGCGTCGGGGAGTTCGAGCAATACGAGCACAAGCAGCCGCATCGAAATCGTGCTGACGCGCGACGCCATGTCGCCGTTTGCCGCCGCCACGGGTAAGGCCAAGTACGCCGCGAAGTCGGGCGAGCGTGAACTGCAAGTCGAGGTGGAAGACATTCCCGCCGGCACGATGATCACCTTCGCGTACAACGGCGTACCGTTCGGCACGGCCGCGGCATCGGCGCTTGGACAGGCGCGCGTGAACGTGAACACCAAGCTCCGTCAGACGGTCCCGATGGTCACCGCCGGTGGCATCGTCACCGCCTCCACGGCGGCCGGTGCGGTCATCGTACGCGGCGCGTTCTGAGCATCGCGTACGCGACCGTCTCACACGGTTAGCGTGTCGTCCCCGACGTGCGGCTCCAGTCGCCCAGTTGCGACCACCACGCGTCGGGGCGGATGCCCACCGGCGTAATGTCCGTGCGCACGGCGCTCACGGTAAACGGCTCGAAGAGCCACAGCGCCGGCGCATCGTCGAGAATGATGCGCCACGCATTCACCATCGCGCGCTGCATCCCCGCGTCACTGCGCTCGGCGGCGGCAAGTGCCAACGCCGAGTCGAAGGGCGCACTGCGATAGCTCCCGAAGTTGGGACCACCCTGCTGCCGCGCTGCACCACTGCCCCACACACCGCGAATGCCTAGCGGCTCGACATCAGCACCAAGCGCCATCACGGCCGCATCGAAGTCACCGGCACCAAGACGAGCCATGAACGCCGGAAACTCCAGCGACTCGACGCGCACGTTCACACCGGCCGCGCGCCACATGGGTTCCATGAGCGTGGCCAGTCGCACCCGAACCGTACTCGACGCCGGCACCAGCAGCGTAAACGCGAGTGGCACCCCACCACGCGCACGCATGCCGTTGGCGGCGCGCGTCCAGCCGAGGGAATCGAGCGTACGCGCGGCGGCCAGCGTGTCGAAGCCTTCCCTCACCATTGAGGACTCGCTGACACCGGCGGTAGCGAGATGCCATCGCGTGAACGGGCCGACCGCCGGCAGCGCCAGGCTGTCGAAGACCATCTTTACTACTGCCGCGCGGTCGATGATGCGCGACAGCGCCACACGCGTGGCACGATCGCCGAACACGGGGTGCGGCGTGGTCTCGCTGCGCGACGCCAGCAGGTTCCACTGCACGTAGCCGTACGCGAGCCCCGGACTCCGCAACAGCCGTACGCCCGGCGCAGCGGCCAACGCGGGGACGGCATCGGGGCGCACGTTCTCCAGGAAGTCGGCATCACCACTGCCAATGCGGGCAATTGCGGCAGCAGGGTCGGGCGCGATCGACCACACCACACGATCGAGGCGCGGACGTCCGCGGTAGTTGCTGCTATCGGCCGCCACTTCGATGCGCGTACCGGCCTGCCACGATACAAAACGAAAGCGCCCACTCCCCACCGGACGTCGCGCGAACGCCGAACTGCGCCATGCGCTCCGCGGAATGCTGTCGAGCAAATGTCTCGGCAGAATGCGCATTTCGGTGCCCGCCACCTGCAGCGAACGCGCCGAGCGTGACGCGAGCCACACGCGCACAGCGTGCGGGCCTGTCACCTGCACACTGTCCACCACCGACAGCAGTTCGCGGCTTGGCGAGCCCACCACACTGTCACGATACGCGACAAAGGTGAACTGCACATCGTTGGCCGTCACGGCGGTGCCGTCGTGCCAGCGCGCGCGCTCTTCGAGCGTAAAGTCGATGGCGCTGGAATCGGCGGTGTATTGCCAACGCGTGGCGAGTGCCGGTGCCACGGAGAGCGCACCTGCGGAGTCGATGGTGGGCTGCAGCAGACGGTCGAACAGCGCATCGACGACCTGCAACGCGGTCCCCGTGAGTGCCACCGGTGGCAACAGCAGGTCAGCGTCGGCTGCGCTGCTGATCACCATCGTGCCACCAACCGCAGGCGCATCGGCCGTGGGGGCGTCGCCCTGAGTACAGGCGCCTAGCAGCGTGGTGAGAACGGCGAGAGCAAGCGGGCGCGCGGTACGAACGATCCTGGCAGAAGTCACGACTCAGGCACTCGTGGTGGGTGCGAGGGCCTTATACCCTCGTCAGGGGAGGTGGTAGCCGCGCTCGGTGAGCCAGGTCGTCACGGACTGTTGTTCGGCCTCGGCGCGCAGCTGCATGAAGAGTGCGACGGCGGTTCCCCCGTCGTCCAGTGTGCCGTTGCGATCCCCGAGGGCATGCCGCACCTGCGCGCGCCCCCAGCGGGACTCCGCTTCGATGAGGCGGTTGCCGTGTGCCACGGCCATGCTCACCGCCTCGTCGAGCGACTCGAGCGCCTGCGCGGTCTTGCCAGCCGCAAGCCGGGCCACGCCGCACAAGCGGATAGCATCAGCCTGCCGCGCGGGGTCGTGCACCGCGTGCAGTTCGGACGCGGCACGCGTTGCTGTGGCCTCGGCCAGCTGCGCATCTCCGCGCAACAGCGAAATCTCGGCGCGCCCCACCAACGTGAGGGCCACGAGCCGGCGGTTCTTCACCTGCCGCGCAAACTCGGCGGCGCGACGCTCGTGTTCATCGGCCTGGTCGAGGCGCTGCAGTTTGCGCAGCGCGATGGCGGTGTTGTGATAGCTCTCGGCAATGCCACTCACGTTCCCGACACGCTGATACGCGGGGACCACCAGACTGTACAACCCCAGCGCCTCCGTGAGTCGGCCACGAATACTCGCGATCACGGCCAGGTTGTTCGTGGCGCGCGCCAGCAGCAGGTCGTCGCCATCGGCGCGCGCAAGGTCGAGCGCGTGTTCGAACACCGTGACCGCCGCTTCGAGATCGCCCAGCTCGAGACAGGCCGCGCCAAGCAGGTTGGCCACGCGACGAATGGTCGCGCGGTCACCACTCAGCCGCACCGTAAGGTCACGATCCGTCAGCCAGTCGCGAGCCTCTTGCGGATGCCCCTCGCGCATGAGCGCTTCGGCGTAGAGCGGCACGAGCGCAGCGCCCACCGGTGCCGGTTTCTCGGGAGAAACCGTCATCCACTGTTCGACGGCCGCACGAAGCTCGCCCCACGCCGACCGTGAGGCCAGCGTGCGACATTCATCGAGCAGCAGATCGTGGGAGAAGCGCAGCATCGGCGGAAGCGCGTTACGCCGTCGTGAGGAGCACGAACGGCGAGCGGCGATCGGGACGCGGAGTGATCGTGATCAGTACGCGATCACGTAGTTCGTGAAGCCACCGATGTACGACTGCACTTCGTCGGTCGCGGACAGCACCGTGCTCGACAGCTTGTTCCACGGGTCGGTCGACGACTCCTGCTTGTAGATGGCCAGCTGATTCTCGAGCGACGTGCTCCCGCCAGCGTTCGTATGGCCGTACCACATGGTGAGCTGCGCGGCCTGCTTGCCCTGGAATCGCAGTCCCGACGGCTCGAACTGCGTGCTGAGCGTCACCGCATCGATGATCTGCATGGTGATGAGCACCGAGTCACCCTTCGCGAGCTTCTGCCCGTTGGGGAGCACGATCTGTGCGTCCTTGCGCACGCGCAGGCGCACGAGGCGATCGCCGTTGCCACCCGAGTTGCCGCCAACGGCGAAGATTTCACCGGTACGGTCATCGCCTTGCTTGGCCCAGAAGCTCACGGGCGTCGACGTGGCGACGCCCGACGAGGCAGACAGGAAGGTCGGCGCGTCGTTGCCCGAGCCGGATGCGACGGCATCCGGGCTGGTGAGCGTGGGCTCGTTCGTGGCGCACGCGGCGAGGAGCGTGAGGAGCAGCGCGGAGACGCCCGTCGCGGCGGTACGGAGCAGGGAGCGATTAGACATGGGTATGGTCCGGGTCGAAATCGTGATCGGAATCGGCATCCGTATCGGATGCATCGTCGAGCAGGCGAAGCAGTCGTGGGCGTGATATGCCCAGCTGTCGTGCGGCTTCACTCTTGTTGCCATCGGTGAGCCGGAGCATTTCCTCCACCGCGGCGCGCGTCAGAACGCGCAACGTGGCGGGGAACGGCAACGTGCCGGGAGCAGCAGCGGTCGTGCTCCCGGTATCCATCGTCAAGTCGGTCACGTCAATGCGCGCGCCGTCACACAGCAGCACCGCGCGCTCGAGCACATTGCGCAGCTCGCGGATGTTGCCGCTCCACCGGTGAAGGCGGAGTGCCTGAATGGCCGCGGGCGTCAGGCGCGGCATCTCCATCTCGTACTCGGTGGCAAAGCGGCGCACGAAGTGCTCGGCCAACGGACCGACATCCTGTCGGCGATCACGCAGCGCGGGCAACTCGAGCGGCATGACGTTCAGGCGGTAATACAGATCTTCGCGGAACGCGCCACGACGAGAGGCGTCGGCGAGATTCACGTGCGTAGCGGCAATGATGCGCACGTCGATGGGAATGTTGCGCGCTCCGCCCAGACGACGAATCTGTCGCTCTTCGAGCGCGCGCAGCAGCTTGCCCTGCAGCGGCAACGCGAGGTGCCCGATTTCGTCGAGAAAGAGCGTGCCACCGTCGGCCATTTCGAAGAGGCCGGGCTTGGTGCTCGACGCGTCGGTGAAGGCGCCCTTCTCGTGTCCGAACAACTCGCTCTCGAGCAGCTGCTCGGGAATGGCGGCGCAGTTGATGTCCACGAACGGCGCGTCGCGGCGCGGGCCGTTGTAGTGAATGGCGCGCGCGAGCAGCTCCTTGCCGGTGCCGGTCTCGCCGGTAATGAGCACCGTCACGCCGGCCCGCGGAATGATGCGCGACGCCCGGTCGAGCGCCGCGCGGAGGGCGGGGCTATCGCCGAGGATGCCGTCGAAGGTGTACTTGCTCCGCTCCTGGTCGGCGAAGGCGGTGGCCTGCCGAGCGCGCTGTGCACGTTCGACGCGCTCGCGCAGATACGACTTGAGCGCGTCGATGTCGGCCGGGAGCGCAAAGTATTCGACCGCGCCGGCACGCAGCGCCGCGACAGCGACCCGGTGCTGCGCGAGCGCGCCCACCACGATCGCGTCCTCGAAGAGCGCGCCATGACGGCGCAGCAGGTCTTCGACGCGCGCTTCTTCGCCACCGGCGGCGATGATCTGCAGCCCCCCCGATCGCGGCGGGAAGTGCTCGACGTCGTCGACGGCGCGACAGGGAATACCGAGTTCGGCGGCGCACTCATCCCACAGGGCGCTGAACGACGGGCTGAGCCGTAAAACGTCGAGCGAGGACGCGGTCCTGTGTGGCACGGAGCGTTTGGCGGGGCCCCGCTGGACGCGCGAGGCGGAACGAACAGGGGAGTGTTGCCGGGAATATACTTGCCCAAGCAACGAATCCGCTATTTCGTGGCCAGCACGTTGGGGGGTGGCGAAGGCGCTTCGCGCGGGGGTAGGAGTGCGCACGGCCCGGTCTGTTGCAAAGGTCGCACCGGCGTGCGCGCTTCGTCACTACAGTCTAAATATATGTGGTGCAACGCTTTGCGGTACTGCTCCGGCATCCGACACCGCGCGCGGCTGTCCCGTTTCGTTAGACCGTGTATCGTTTCGTGACAGTTCGCCCACCCAACCGGTCGGCGGCCCATTGCAGCGCTACCACCGTGCCCCCAATGACCATGCCAGGCCCCAGCATGAGCCAGCGCGCGCTCCCGAACACGTCGCCCACGTCGCGGAGCACCGTCCCCCAGCTCGCCATGGTGACGGGGACGCCGACCCCCAGGTACGACAGCCCGGCTTCGAGCACGATGAGATCGGCCACCGACGCGGTGAGCCACACGGCGAGCAGCGGCCAGATGGCCGGGGCCTCGTGCGCCCAGAAGCGCCGCCACGGCGGAACGCCCAGGGCCTGAGCCGCCTGCAGGTGCGGTTCGGTGCGCGCGTCGAGGATGAGGTCGTTGAGGAGGCGCATGAGCGGCATCCACCCCGTGACCCCCAACAGAATGGCCAACCGCCAGAGAGCGCCCGTGTCGTCTGCACCGGCGCTTCCGGCACCACGCGCCAGGAAGCCCGCCAGGGCAATGACCAGCACCACGCGCGGAATCGCGCGAAGCGTGTCTGCCACACGAAGCAGTGCCGCGTGCGCACCATGCAACGCCGAGCGCAGCCATCCATGGGTGCCGGGCGCGGAGACAAGCGTGAGCGACAGGCACAGGGCGATGGCACACGACACCAGTACGGCCGTGAGCACGACCAGCAACGTGGTCTGGGCGCCGGTCATCAACCGCACGGCGATGTCTCGCCCCAACACGTCCGTACCCAGAGGGTGCGACAAACTCGGCATGGCGAGCTTGGCACTACTCGGCAACGCCAAAAGCATCATGACGGCGCCCCCTGTCGACGCGGATCGAGGAGCGGCGTGACCGCCTCGAGCGCGCGCGTGGCGACCACGCCGGCGATCGCGACCATGCCGGCAATCGCCGAGACCAGTGGGTAATCGCGCAGGGCCACCGCTTGCAGCAGCGTGGAGCCGAGGCCTGGCCACGCGTACACGCGTTCGATGAACACGGCGCCACTCAACACCACGGGGACCATGAGCGCGGCGGCCGACGCGAGCGGCAGTCGCGTGAGTCGTGCAACGTGCCGCGCACGCGCACGCGCCGGTGGCACACCACGCGCAGCGGCCGCCAGCACATGCGGCCGATGCACCACCTGTTGTGTGGCCTGCAGCTGCAATCGCGTGAGGGTTGGGAGCAGCACCAGCGTAAGCGTGCACACTGGCAGTACCACGTACGGCACACGCGCGAGCCACGTGAGTGGCGATGCCAGCGACAACGGCGTACAGAGGCGCGGATTGCACGCCCCCTGCAGCGGCAGCAGCCCCAACGTGCCGGCAAAGAGCAGCGCGATAAAGAGGGCCAGCCACGCCGGCGGAACCGCGCCCAGCACGCGCATGATGCGCGACACGCGCTGCTGCATGGCGTTGGCATTCGGGCGCAGCGCGTGACGTCCACCGAGCCACAGCGCGGCCAGCAGTGCCAGGCTCAGTGCCGGCAGCGCCAACGCGATGGTATACGGCGCGGTCTCTGCGAGCACGTCCATGACGGGACGTTGCTGCGACCACGACCAGCCGAAGTCACCGCGCAGCATGCCGCGTACGAAGTGCCACCACCGGTCCATCGGCGCCGCCTGTGCGTCGAACCCGCCGACCCACGCGCTACGTGCCGCGGCATCGAGCTGTATACCGCCTGCCGCCACGGCCTGCACCAGCGCCTGCGGTTCCCCTGCCGCCTGCGTGAGCAGCACGAACGCGACACTCGCCGCCGCCAGCGCCGTTGCCAGGAGCTCGACGGCGGTGCGCAGGACGAATCGGAACAGCGGAACGAGTGATCGCGACAACGGCATGCGCACAACCTGCTGCGGGAACCACCGAACACAAGCGGTCGGGGGTGGTGCCGCTCACGAAGTGGGGTCGCTTCTGAGTCGTGCGCGTGTGTTGGCTACGGTACGCGCACGTACGAGTCCCGCCCGCCCACCACGGTGCGCTCCACCTTCACGCGCAACAATTCGGCGGGTGGCACCGACAGCAGATCCTCGCTCAGCACCACGAAGTCCGCGAGCAGCCCCGCGCGCAACATCCCCGCGTCGTTCTCCATGAACCCCGCATACGCAGCATCGCGCGTGTAATGCCGCAGCGCCGCTTCCACCGTAATGCGGCCGGCAGGATACCATCCGCCCTTGGGTGTGCCCTCGGGCGTCATGCGCGTCACCGCGGTATACATGCCGCGAATGACATCCATGGGAAACACCGGATAGTCACTGCCGAACGCCTGACGCGCACCGGCCTCATCGAACTGCCGGAAGTTGTTGGCGAGTGCCGAACGCTTGGGGCCCAACAGCGGCGCGTAGTTGGTGAGCGTGGTGACGTCGGGCGTGGCAAAGATGGCCTGCGTACTCGCAATCACCCCCAACTGTTTGAAGCGCGGCAAGTCACTGGGGTGCGGCACCTCGATGTGCTCCACCCTATGACGACTGTCGCGGCGGCCATTCTTCTTCTGCGCCAACGCGTACGCGTCGAGTGCCATGCGCACCGCCTTGTCGCCAATGGCGTGCAGCTCCACCTGCAGCCCCGCGCTGTCGTAGCGTGCTACGCCGGCGTTGAGCACCGGCCCACTCCAGAACGGGAGCCCCGTGGCATCGGTGTTGGCGTACGGCTCGAGCATTGCCGCCGTTTGCGCATCGACGGTACCGTCGAGCATTCCCTTGGCGATGCCGTAGCGCAGCCATGGACCGCTGAACTGCTGCTTGAGCTGCACATAGCGCGCGAGCTGCGCCGTGGTTGCATTGGGGTCGAATGGGATGGACACATACCAGCGAAGCCGCATCGTATCCGCGCGCGCCGCGTCGGCCAGCGCGTCGAACACCGCCCCGCTCGGTGCGCGGCGCGACGCCTCCTGCACCATGGTGATGCCGAAGCTCGCGGCCGCCTGCGTTTCTTCGTGAATGCGGCGTGCGACATCGGCACGCGTTGGTGGTGGCACCAGGCGCGACACGAGCCCTCGTGCGCTCTCCTTGAGCAACCCCGTGGGGTCACCGCCGGCGCCGCGCTCGATCACCCCTTGCGCGGGGTCCTTCGTGCTCGCCGTCACCTTGGCCAGACGCAGCGCGACACTGTTGGCGAGCGACTGATGCCCGTCGCGATCGCTGATGATCACCGGCCGGTCGGGAAACGCCGCGTCGAGATAGCGCTTGTGCGCAGCGTTCTGCGGAAAGTCCGTGGGCGTCCATCCGCGCCCTACCACCCATGCGCCTTTGGGCAGTTTTGTCGCCCATCGCTGCAACCGCTTCACGATCTCCTGCACGCTCCCCGCGTCTACGAGATCGGCGCGTGATTCCGTTGGCAGATGCCAGTGCGCGTCGATGAACCCCGGCACCACGCGCTTGCCGCCAAGGTCGACCACCCTGGTAGCAGCTCCGGCGAGCGCGCGCACCGTGGCGTCGCTCCCCACCGCCATGAGACGTCCGTCGCGCACCGCGAGCGCTTCGGCGGCGGGGGCCCCGGAATCGCCCGTCCAGACGCGAGCATTGACGTACACCACATCGGCAGACTGCGCCACCACTGGACGCGCGACGAGCGGCAACGCCGCGGCAAGTACCCACACGAATCGGATCATGGCGCAAATATGCGGCGCCATTCTCCGCCATGCTGCCTACTGGGACGCTACAGAGCGTTGGCGCGCCGCCAGACGCAGCAGATAGTACAACAGCAGCCCGGCCGGCCCGAACATGAACGTCAGCAGCAGGCACGGCACGACCAGCAGACGGTGCAGCTTCTGCTCGGCGGCATCGAGCACCATCCAGCATCCCACGAACAGATCGAACGCCAGGTAATGCACCCAGCCGGCGAGCACCGCCCGGTCCTGCGTGAACAGCGCCTTCACCTGCGCGAGAGAGCCGAACCCACCGTCAGGGTTGGCAGGCGCGGTGGTCAGCGCCCAGATGTACAGCAGCGCCATCCCCACGGGGACCACGACGCGCAACACCGGCGCCGCTCGCCGCGGGATGAGCAGCAGGATCACCCAGCAGCACAACGCGGTGGTGTTGGCAATCTGGAACAGCTGCGCGTCGCTCATGTTATGGCTCCGGCCATTCGTAGTAGCGGATAGTCGTGCAGCGCTTGCCACAGCGCGCCGGCAAAGAGCAAATAGGCGACGCCGCCGACCGCGCCCAGAACCACCAGCTCCTGCCGGTCCGTGCGGCGCCCGCGCGCGGCGCGCACTCCCAGCAGTAGCAGCGGCAACAGCTGCAACGCGTGCATCCCCACGAAGTGCGGCACCCGCAAATCGCCATGCTCTCGGCTCCAGCGCGTTAGCGGGAGCCCTGGACCGCCATCCTGTCCACCGGTGGTATGCGCTCCCACCACGAACGGATGCGCGCCACGCTGCATGGCATCCAACTGCTGGGGACGGGGCTGTGTCATGACCCACCCCACGCCCGCGCCCACGATGTGCAGGAGGAGACCGGCCTGGAACGCAAAGGCGAGGGGGCGGTCGGTATGCGGGGCGCGCACGTGCAGCGCGAACACCAGCATCGTCAGCACCCAGACCGTGGCAATGCCAACGCCCATCGCGGCAAACAGGGTGCTGTCCAGTGGCGTATCGACGTTGAAATGACTCAGTCGGCCTCGACCGGCCTGCACCATGATGACCAGGATTTCCGCGACGAGAATGCTGCCGATCAGTGCCTCCGACATGCGAAGCACACGCGTACTACGCAGCTCCTGCGTCATCCAGGCCATCGACCAGAGGAAGACCGCGCCGGAGGCTCCGAACTTGGCGGGCTTGAGCCACGCGGGCGCCCCCGCGATGACACGGTCATCGATGAGCAGGCCGACCAGACTCATGGCGCAGAGAGCCGCTGAGATGGCCCCCGTGCGAACGAGCCATGGCGACCACGTCGACAAGGCTGCCGGCATATTGGACGTGTGGTTCATGAGGAAAGTGTACGGCGGGAACGGGCGCCCGGTGTCAATATGCGGAGCGTGCGCGCGAACCGTAGCTTCTCCTATCCACATTCCACCCGCCCCGCCCATGCTCATCGTTCAGGTCTTTGCGGTCGTGAAGCCCGAGTTCGTCGACGCCTTCAAGGCCGCCACGCTCGACAACGCCACCCACAGCATTCAGGAGCCCGGCATCGTCCGCTTCGATGTGCTGCAGCAGCAGGACGACCCCACGCGCTTCACTTTGATCGAAGCGTATACGACGCCTGACGCCCCGGCGGCACATAAAGCGACGGCGCATTACGCGCGCTGGCGTGACGCCGTGGAGCCCATGATGGCCGAACCGCGCACGAACGTGAAGTACGGCGACGTGTTCGTGCCGGTATCGTGATCGCGTGAACGCCAGCATGAACTGCTCACACAGAGGACACAGAGGGACAGAGGCCACAGAGAACAACATGTGCTTTTCTCTGTGGCCTCTGTCCCTCTGTGGCCTCTGTGTGAGCAGTTCAACCCCACCCGCCTGCAACGAGTCCTCATGCGCCACCTGATCCTTGCCCTGTTGCTTTCGGCCACTACGACATCCGCCGCCGCCGCACAAAGCGCAAAACCGCTCGAAGTCACCGAAGCCAGCGTAACGCAGCTGCAGCAAGCCATGGCCGAGGGACGCGCGACGAGCGTGAGCATCACGCGCGCCTATCTCGCGCGCATTGCCGCGTACGATCAGAGTGGCCCGCGCCTGAACGCAATCATAAGGTTCAACCCGCGCGCACTCGCCGAAGCCGCCGCGCTCGATGCCGAACGCAAGGCCGGCAAGGTGCGCGGCCCCATGCACGGCATTCCGTTCATTCTCAAGGACAATTACGACACCGGCGACATGCCCACCACCGCGGGCTCGCTGGCGTTGGCCAACAGTCAGCCGGCGCGCGATGGCTTCATCACGAAGCAAATTCGCGACGCCGGTGGTGTGCTCATTGCCAAGTCGAACATGCACGAACTCGCTGCCGGCATCACCAGCATTAGCTCTCTAGGCGGACAGACGCGCAATCCGTACGATCCCGCGCGCTGCCCGGGCGGCTCCAGCGGCGGCACCGGCGCCGCCATTGCGGCCAGCTTTGCGGCGGTTGGCTGGGGCTCCGACACCTGCGGCAGCATTCGCATTCCGAGCGCGTTCGGCGCGTTGGTCGGTCTGCGTCCCACCGTGGGCGTCGCCAGCCGCACCGGCATCATTCCGCTGTCGCACACGCAGGATACCGGTGGCCCGCTCGCGCGCACCGTCACCGACCTCGCAATCGCGCTCGATGTCACCGTGGGCTACGACCCGGCCGACCCGGTCACGGTGCTCGTGAAGGACAAGCGTCCCCGGTTCATGGACGCGCTCACGCCCGGTGCATTCAAAGGCGCGCGCATTGGGGTTTTTGCGCCGTACTTCCGTGACACCGACGCTGAGATTGCCGACAGTGTGCGCGCCGCCATCGCCACCATGAAATCGCTTGGCGCGACGGTGATTGATGTGCCCATGCCGGAGTTCGACACGCTCATGGTGAATACGGGCGTGACGAACCAGGAAACCAAGCACGATCTCGCTGCCTACTTCGCCACGATTCCCAACGCGCCGGTGAAGTCGCTGCGCGAGATTCTCGCGCGCGGCCAGTTCGACAAGGAACTCGAAGTGCGCTTCCGCGGCTTCGACACCGTCCCCGACCTCGAGAACGCCGCGCACACCCTCACGCTGTCACGGCAGGCCGCACTGCGCGCGCGCGTCGAGCGTCTGCTCGACAGCCTGCAGCTCGACGCGATCGCCTACCCCACCGTGCGTCAGCCGCCGGTATTTCCGGGCCAAATCCAGGCGGGAAGCACCTGCCAGCTGGGCGCGCAGAGCGGACTCCCCTCCATTGCGTTCCCTGCCGGCTTCACCGCCGACGGCCTGCCCGTAAGCGTCGAGCTGCTCGGTAAAGCCATGACCGACGTAAAGCTCGTGTCGTTCGCGTACGCCTTCGAGCAGAACGGCTCGCGTCGACGTGCGCCCACCACCACGCCCGCGCTCGTCGCCGGCAAGGCACCCGCCGCTCGTGTCGTGGCGCGTACGCTCACGAGCGGTACCGCCAGCGTGGCCGCGCAAATCACCATCGACGTCGTGCGTAACGAACTGCGCTGGACCGTGTCCAACGTCGGTGCACCGACGGCCGTGAGCGCAGTCGTGCTACGACGCGTTGGCGGCGGAACGATCAGCGGCGTGGCCGCGTCCACCACCGGCAGCGCGCCGCCGGTCAGCAAGATCACCGTCCCCGACAACGCCGTGCGTGTCGTAGCGCGTCTCATGGGCCCCGACGTGCGCACCGCGAGTGGGTCGCTGCCACTGAGCGCGCGCGATCGCGACGCCTTCGGCAAGGGACTGCTCAGCGTCGCGCTGTATACCACCAGCGGCAAGCAGGTGGAACGAGTCCTCCAGTAACGCTTCGAGCCCAAAGGGGTCAGAGTCCTTCTCACGAGGCGGCCCTCGCGGGCCCGCGAGGGGTCAGAGTCGTTTCCGGAGTCGTTTCCGTGCTTTCGGAAGTTCCGCGAGATCGGTGAACTGCGCACACAGAGACATCCGAGGGACAGAGGTCACTGAGGCGCGTGTTCACGGCGTTCGAAGAGGCGAACCGACGCGCACCCTCTGTGGCCTGTGTTCCTCGGATGTCTCTGTGAAAGCAGTTCTGCTGGACTCTCAGCCAGCAACACGCGTGTCGTACCAACGCACGCGCTGACGGCGCGATGACGTCACGTCATTCCGTTGAGCGCGTGACCTCGTCCATTCAGCGGAGTATCGCGGTCATGATCGCCTCACCCACGGCGATCCCGGCTTCTGGCTGGCGCGCGATCCCGATACCGTGCGGGCGCCGGATCTTTCCTTCGTGTCGACGGTGCGACTGGCCAGCGGACAGCTCGCCGACGGGATTCTGCAGGGCGTTCCCGACCTGCTGGTGAGTGCCGATGGATTGCTCGACGGAACACCCGTCCTCCGGGACCTTCGCGTGCCGCTAGCGAGTCTCTGGCCTCGCGCGTGAATCGCTTTTCGGGTTCGACCGGTTCACCAATACGGGCGGCCAGCACGACGGTAAGTTTGAAGCGGCTGCTCCCGGCTGCTGCTTCTTTCGTCACCACGAGCCCCTTCGCTTCATGATCCGGTTGTCTTTGGCCGCAGTCGCTGCGGCGGCGATCACCCTCACGCTTTCTGCGCCAGCCACCGCGTCGGCCCAGCACAGCTACGCCGAACCCGGCGCCACCTTCGATCCGCGCGTGCCCACGCCGGCGCAGATCCTCGGCTACGAACTCGGCGCCCGCTTCACCTCGCACAAGAGCATGATGCGCTACGTCGAGCGCATTGCCGCCGTGAGCAAGCGCGTCAAGGTCGACACCGTCGCGCGTTCATTCGAAGGACGTGAGATGCTCGTCATCACGGTCACGAGCGAAGCCAATCACGCGCGCCTCGCCGACATTCAGCGCGATGCGCAGCGCATTGCCGACCCGCGCGGCGCCGCGCCCGGTGATATCGACGCGGCCATCAAGCGGCTCCCCAGCATCGTGTGGCTCGCGCACAGCGTACACGGCGGCGAAGCGAGCGGTGTGGAAGCCGGACTCGCGCTCCTCTATCAGCTGGCTGCCGGTACCGACGCCGACACCAAGCTCGCGCTCGACAGCACCGTGGTGCTCATCGACCCCAATCAGAATCCCGACGGGCGCGAACGGCATGTGCACGACGTCGACAAGTATCGCAGCGTGAACGGCCTCTCCAACGACCCGGGCGCGATGAACAACGCCGGCTCGTGGCCCGGCCCGCGCACCTCGCACTACTACTTCGATCTCAACCGCGACTGGTACGCACAGTCGCACCCCGAGACGCGCGGGCGCGCGCAGACGTTCCTCAAGTATATGCCGCACGTGGCCGTCGACCTGCACGAGCAGGGGTCGAGCGCGTCGTTCTACTTCGCGCCGCCGCGCGAGCCGGACAATCAGAACAACCCGCCGCATCTCCCCAAGTGGTTCGACATCTTCGCGGCAGCACACGGCGCGGCCTTCGACACGCATGGCTGGAGCTACTTCCGTCGTGAAGGCTACGACTCGTTCTACCCGGGCTACGGCGAAGGGTGGCCCATGCTCACGGGCTCCATTGGCATGCTCTTCGAAAGCGCCTCGAGCAGCGGCGGCGCCGTGCGTCGCAGCGACGGCACCATTCGCACGCTGCGTCAGGCCGCGTGGGAGCACTACACCGCCGAATGGAACACCGTAAAGACGTCGGCGCGCCGTCGTACCGAGCTACTGCGTGACTATGCCGCGGCGCGCTCGTATGCGATTACGGTGCACGCCAAGGGCCCCATGCGCGGTATCGTGTTCACGCGCGACATTCAGGGGCGCGCCGACTCGCTCGCGGCCAAGCTCCTCGCGAACGGCATCGAGGTGCAGCAGCTCACCGGCAACGCGTCGCTCCCCGCGGCCACGTCGTACATGACCGGAAACACCGCCGCACTGTCGCTCAAGGCCGGCAGCTACGTGGTGGACTTTGCGCAGCCGCAGGGACACCTCGCCAAGGCATTGCTCGAACCCAACGCCAATCTCGACTCGGCGTACGTGAAGTTCGAGCTCGAACTGCGTCGCACCGGCCAGCGCAATCGCTTCTACGACGCCACCGGCTGGTCGCTGCCTTACACCTTCCGCGTCGACGCGTACACGGTATCCGCTATCCCAGCGGGGCTCGCGAAGGCCGACGTCTCCAAGCCCGCGGCACCGGCGGTCGCGCGCGCGCAGTACGGCTACGCGTTCGCACCGGGCAGCGAAGAAAGCATCCGACTGCTCGCCGGTCTGCTCACCGACAGCATCAAGGTGTGGTATGCGCCGTACGGCTTCACCAGCCGCGGACAGAAGTTTCCCAACGGCGCGTTCATCGTGCGTGTACAGCCCAACCGCGCCGAAGTGCATGATGTCGTCATGCGGCGCGCGTCACAGACCGGCGTGACGCTCGCGGCCATTGCCAGCGCCGGCGTCGACGAAGGCACCGACCTTGGCAGCAACAGCGTCGTCCCCATTCCGCGCCCCAGCATCGCGCTGCTCGGCGGCGCTCCGGTGAACGGCACGCCGTTCGGCTTTGCCTGGTACGCGCTCGATCAGCGCATCGGGATTCCCACCAGCATGATCGACGCCAACTATATCGCCGGCGGCGATCTGTCGCAGTACACGACCATTGTCATGCCCAGTGTGCAAGCGGGTGCGCTCGACCGCTTGTTGGGCGACGGTGGCCGTCAGCGCCTCGTGGAATGGGTGCGCAACGGCGGCGTGCTCATCACCATGGAAGGGGCGAGCGCGTGGGTCGCGCAGGAACGTGTAGGACTCGTGCGCACGCGCGTCAAGCGTGACAGCGCCCGCGCCGACAGCACCGGCGGTGCGCCACTCCCCGGCGGACTCCCCGGGGTGATTGCGCGTGCCACCGTCGACTCATTGTCGCCGCTCACCGCCGGCATGCTCACGCGAGAAATCCCGGTGTTCGCGAACGGTGGCACGGTGTTCACCATTCCGCGCGATCTCGCCGCCGGCGAAGCGCTCATTCGTTTCGCGCCGGTCGACCGTGTGAAGCTGAGCGGCTTCTACTGGCCCGAAAGCGCCGCGCGCATTGCGGGCTCACCGTACCTGTGGACGGAGTCCGCCGGACGCGGCCGAGTAATTCTGTTTGCGCAGGACCCGGTATATCGCGATCAGCTACGTGGCACGCTGCCGTTGTTTGCGAATGCGGTGTTGCTCGGCACGACGTACTAGGCGTAGAAACCGGCACTCAGCGCAACCCAAACGACTCTGACCCCTCCCGCTCCCCCGACACTTCGGGGCTCGAAAGGACTCTGACCCCTTTTGGGGTCAGAGTCCTTTGGGTGGGGACGACGGCGGGGCCTTACCCCCGCATCGCCGCAGCATACGCGGCCGCGAACTTGCCCGCGTCGGCCGCCTTCATGGCGCAGATCCCGACACGCAGCCCCTCGGGCATCGGCACGACGAACACATCGTGTGCCTGCATGCGCTCACAGGTGGCCGTGGGGTTCGCGCCGCCGTCGAGCGTGACGAAGAATCCGCCGTCATACGCCGCGCCGGGGAACCCCTCGGCCTTGAGTGCGGCATCCACCGCCGTCGCACGCTCGGCGAGCAACGTGCGCCACTGCGCGTGCTCCTGCTCCAGTGATGCCTGCAGCGCGCCGTCCTTCGAAATGCGATTGAGCACACTCATGGGAGCGCGCGCGCAGTTGCTCCACGTGCCGCGGCAGCTCGTGATGAGCGCACCCTGCAGCGCCTTGTCGGGCGTCCACGGAAACACGAGCGCACCGGCGCGCGCTCCGTACAACGTGTACGCCTTGCTCAGGCTCAGGCACGCGCCCACGAGCACGTTCCCCTCGGCCGCAAAGGCGGCGTACTCGTCGAGCGCGTCACGCACTTCCTGCGGGTCGCGCGCGTAGTCGAGGTACGCGAGGTCGAGCACGAGCGTGACCGGCCCCTGCGATGCGACGTCGCGCAGCACATCCATGAGGGCCGTGCGATCGGCCTTGCTGAAGCTGCGCCCCGTGGGGTTGTGGCACGGGTCGTTGAGCCACACGAGCAGCCGCCCCTGCGCATCGAGAATGTCGCGGCACGCCGCTTCCCACGCGCCCAGGTCGAGGCCCGTGTGCACATCGGGATACGGGACCGTCGTGAGCGTCTGTCCCGCCTCGATGGCCAGCGTGGAGTACGGCCCCCAGTACGGCGCGGCGGTGAGGACGGTGTTGCCGCGCTCGAGCAGGTTCTTGAGCGTCAGCGCCAGCGCACCCGACCCGCCCGGCGTCGCGACACCCGCGCCGAGCGACGTGAGCGACGGCCAGTGCCGCTGCGCGAGGTTGAGCAGAAACGTGGGGTCGCCACCAATGGGGGCGTACGGCGCGATCTCCGCGCTCGTGAGCTGCTTCCACTGCTCCATGACGGTGTCGAGCACCACCAGCTTGCCCTGATCGTCGTACAGCGCGCCAATGGTCGCGTTGATGACACTCGCTCCCGTCGCGGCGCGCTTCTGCGCGGCGGCGTTGAGCGTGAAGATCAGATCGTCGCCGGAAAAGTCACGGCGGTTCGGCAGCAGATGATTGGTGGCGTCCATGCTCGAAAACTCACATGGCTCGGTGGTAGGGGCTAGTGGGTTGGAACGGCTCTCACGGAGGCATCTCGCCGTACCGCGACATTACTGCGCGCCTGCAGTCTGTGTGGCTGCGTTCTGCCGTCTCGGCGCGATGCCGCGGGATCGCGCCGAGACGGCGGACGGCAGCCACACAGACGGCAGGCGCGCAGGGCAAACAGCGGCCTCCCTACCAGGTCTGCCCCAACCCCACCAGCGTACGCCACTTGGCCGCCTGATCCACCGGACGCGTCGCACCCACGAAGAGCGCGAGAGAAAACGACTCTGACCCCTTTCGGGGACTGGGAGGTGTCCGACAAAACGACTCTGACCCCTTTGTACCGGACCCCTTTGTACCGCGACACTACTGCGCGCCTGCCGTCTGTGTGGCTGCCGTCCGCCGTCTCGGCGCGATCCCGCGGCATCGCGCCGAGACGGCAGACCGCAGCCACACAGACAGCAGGCGCGCAGGGCGTCCAGTGGTCTGCTTACCAGGTCTGCCCCAACCCCACCAGCGTACGCCACTTGGCCGCCTGATCCACCGGACGAGTCGCGCCCACGAAGAGCGCGTTGCCGAAGAACCTGAACCCGGCCGTCATGCTCGCGCGAATGCGTTCGGTGGGCGTGGCCACCGGCGTACGCAACGCGAGACTCCGCGGGTCATAGGCCGCGTCGAGTCGCAACACCGCCTCACGCGCAGCCGCAGTAGGCGCATCGGCCCAGCCACTCTGCACACCCACGCTGAACCCCGGCGCAATGGCCGGGAGGAACCACCGCTGCCCCACACGAATGGGCTGACGCAGGAACGGCGTCGTGTACTGCACACTCGCGCGCAGCGCCGCGGCTCTGGAGCCGGCGAACTGCTTGTCCTCGTACGACGGCAGGTTCTGAAAGCGCCCCAACTCAAAGAGCTGCTGCGACGGAATGCGGCTGCCGGTCACCATGCCCACATCGCCACGCGCGAGAATCACGAACGGCCCCACCGGACGACGCCCCGTGAGACGCGCCTCGGTGCGCTGCCACGACAACGTGCCGTCGCCGCGCTCGTACGAGAACCGTCCGCCCATGCCCGGCTTGAGCGCTTCGGCGTTGAGATCGGGGTTCCACTCCACCACCGCCGCCGAACGCAGGTAGCTGCCTTCGGTGACGCCCTGATTGGCGCGGAACACATCACCACCGAACGGTCCGCGCAGATACTGCGACGGACGATAGCGATCGTCGCCGTAGCCCACGTCGCCGCGCAAGATGAAGTGACGGCGGCCAATGCGCCGCACCGCCGACAGCGTGGTGAAGTTGCGCGAGACATAGTCGTACGAGTCGAGCGAGCCCAGCGCCGCAAAGGTGTTGCCCGAGTCGAGCGGCGTACGGAAGTCGTTGGTGATATCCATGGAACGACCGCCACGCAGCTCGAGCGTGAACGGACCGCGCGTGCGTTCGACTGACAGACGCCCGCGCACGGTCTGTTCGGCCCACGCAAAACCCGCGTTGCCGCGCACCACGACGCCCGGCGCCATATCACGCAGCGACAGCTTGCCGCCAAC
Organism: bacterium; assembly: GCA_027484025.1. Lineage (GTDB taxonomy): Bacteria > Gemmatimonadota > Gemmatimonadetes > Gemmatimonadales > Gemmatimonadaceae > Gemmatimonas. The sequence continues at coordinate 17,456 of JAIXTI010000277.1, read as the reverse complement.
GCCGGTATAGAGTCCTTCGACACGATTGAAGTGCATCACGTCGGCCGGACGCGGCGCCGCGAGATCGAAGCGCGGCGCGCCCGTGGGACGCCAACGGTCGGGCGCGATGTCCTGAAAGTCGTCGCTGTGCAACCCTTCGGTGATCGAGCCAAGCTGATTGCGCCATGTGCCATACCGCGCGAGCGAATCGGTGGGCGCAAACGTAAGCGGACGACGGGCACGCGCGCGCAGCGAGTCGGCCTTGGCGAGCGTGGCGGCATCGAGCACGGTGTCGTTCACTTCCATATCGGAAAAGCGCGACACGATGCGAATGACCGCCCGACCATCACCGAACAACGGCGAATTGGCCTGCAGTTCGATGCGCTGCTTGGCCGGCAGCCAGTAGCTGCCATAGCGCTCACCCTGTTCGTACTCGATGTACGCGACCGCGTCGGCCAGCGTGCGTCCCAGCGGAGAGCGCGACATGTTGGTGCTGAAGAAATGCCCGCGCAGCCGCACCAGCGTGCCGCGCGACGCATCGAGATCCATTTCGCCATCGAACAGAATCACTTTCCCCTTCACATCGGCGCGCGGCTGCACGCGCACATGCGCAATGGGAATGACGCGGTCGCCGGCGCGCATGGTCACGATGGTGTCGCCGCCAATGTATGTGTAGTACAGGTCGCGATCGGTGGCCAACGGATGTACCGCAGGCAGCGTGTCGCTCGCATCGCCGTTGCGGCCGCGGGCGGGACTGTTGGCGCGCGTCGTGTCGGTGCGCGGACGCACACGCAACCGGTTGCCGTACAGCACCGGGTTGATCCACCCCGTCTGAAAGAGCGACAACATGGACACGTTGCCGCCAAGCTGCTGCGCTCTGTAGCCGTTCACCCGCTGCTCGTAGCCACCAGCGCGATTCCAGCGCAGCCGGCTCGCCACCTGCTCGATGGCGCCCACCGCCTCCACGCCCTCTTCGCGGCGCAGCAGAATGGCGATTTCCGTCTCGACGTTCGCCTTGTACGAAATGAGGCTGTCGGGCAACCGGTTACGCCGGCTGGCATCCTCCAGCAGCTGCAGCAATGGGCGGGGCGTCGACGTGACCGTCTGGGCCCCCGCGCGGGATGCCGTGGCGACGGCCGCCACAGCCAACAGAATCCATGAAGAAAAACGCATGGGGGCTAGTACGCCTGAGCCCGGCCAGAAGTTGCAGCCCGGCGCCGACCCCCCACGCGATCAAGCCACCATCACTTCTTCTTCAAAATGGACACATACTCCTCGGCGGTGCTCCACTCGTGCATCGCGTCTTCGAGCTGCTCGCGTTCCTCGTCCAGCTGACGCCCCAGTGCCGCCGCCTTCTTCACGCCGGCGGGGGTGTCATACAGCGACGGGTTGTCGAGCTGCTCGGTGAGATCGGCAATCGTCGATTCCACCGTGGCCACGCGCAGCTCGGCGTCGGCCAGCGCCTTTTCGGCGGCGCGCAGCAGCTTGCGCGGATCACCACCAGCCGCCTTCTCGCGCTCCTTCTGTTCGCGCTCGCGTTCACGCTGCCGCACCGCACGCTCGGCGCCCTTCTTGTCGTCGGCGCGCAGTTGCTTCGCTTCGTTGGTCATGCGTTCGGCGCGCATCGCTTCCCACTCGACGAACGAACCCGGGAAGATCTGCAGCTCGTTGTTTCGCAGCTCCCAGACCTGCGTCGCCAACCCGCGCAGCACGGCACGATCGTGGCTCACGATGAGCACACTGCCTTCGTACCCGTCGACGGCATCTTCGAGCACTTCGATGCTTTCGACATCGAGGTGATTGGTGGGCTCGTCGAGAATGAGCAGGTTGTTGGTGCTCAGCGTGAGCAGCGCCATGGCCACACGCGCGCGCTCACCACCGGAGAGCGTACCGATGGTGCGCTGCGCTTCGTCGCCGCTGAAGCCATAACGCCCCAGATGCCCCTGCACCATGCGCCGCTCCCACAGCGGGCGCTCGTTGGCGATGGCGTCGTAGATGGTGCTGTTGAGCGGCAAGTGTCCCACGTCCTGACGGTAGTACGCCACCGTCGTGCTGGGCCCGACCTTCACTTCACCATCGAGCGGTGGCATCTCACCAAGCAGTGTCTTGATGAGCGTACTCTTGCCCGCACCGTTGGGCCCCACGAGCGCGACGACTTCATTGCGCTCCATCACGACGGTTACCTGCTTCACGAGCGTGCGCGGTCCGTCGGGCGTGGGCACGCCGACCGTCACGTTCTTCGCTTCGATGACGCGATCGCCACTGCGGTTTCCCGCGTCGAGACGCAACGCCATCACGCCGTCCGCCCCAATGGGCGCCGACAACCGCGGCATGCGCGCGAGAAGCTTGCGACGCCCCTTGGCCTGCCGCGTGTTCTGGCCGGCGAGGTTGCGCGCGATGTAGTCCATCTCCGACGAAATCTTGTTCTGCTGCTTTTCGAACTGCCGCTGCTGCGTGAGCCGGCGCTCTTCGCGCTGCTGTACGAAACTTTCGTAGCTGCCGGTATACGCGAACGCCGTTCCGCCTTCGAAGTGCAGCACATGATCGGCCATCGCGTTGAGAAACGCGCGATCGTGGCTGATGCAAATGACGGTGCGCTCGGTCGTCGCGAGATACTGCTCGAGCCACGCCGTCGTATCGAGATCGAGGTGGTTGGTGGGTTCGTCGAGCATGAGCAGATCCGACGGCGTCGCGAGCTGCCGAGCGAGCGCCACGCGTCCGCGTTCCCCACCGCTGAGCGTGCCAATGCGCGTCACCTTGGCCATCTCAGGTTCGAAGCCCACGCCCATGAGAATCGAATCGACCTTCGACGCCATTTCGTAGCCGCCGTCGCGCTCGAAGCGCTCCAGGTCTCGGCCGTATTTCTCCATGGCGGCCTCGCTGTGGTCGTGCTCGAGATTGGCGGCCTGCGTGGCGAGCGAGTGCTCGAGCGTGCGCAGGTCACCGAAGGCGTCGGCGACGATGTCCCACAGACTCTGGTCGTCCGGGAAGCGGCGGTGCTGATCCATGAGCGCCACCCGCAACCCGGGCATCCGCGCCACGTTCCCGCGGGTGGGCTGCAGCGTGCCGGTAATGAGACGCACGAGCGTCGTTTTGCCGGTCCCGTTGCGTCCCACGATGGCCCAGCGGTCGCCGGCGGCCACGGTGAACGAAATGTCGCGGAAGATTTCGGAGGCGCCGAAATCGACTCCGGCGTTGCCAAGGGAGATGAGCGTCATGCGATCATTCTAATGGGTCGGGCGCCCGGCTCCCGGCGGGGTGCGATCAGGGCAGTCCCTTCCATTGGGTGGCGGTCTCGCGGACCACCGTCGCTGCGTCGCGCAGCGCCATGCGGTCGGAGGTCGACCAGCGCTGGACCCGCCGCACGAGCCGCCACCCCACGAAGCGTTGGCGCCACCCAATGGCCCAATCGCCCAAGCGCGGCAACGCGATCAGCAGCGGGAGCGCCCACCACGGGCCGATGCCCACCGCAAACATCCCCACCGCCGCGAGCACACTCACCAGCACCCACCAGAGCAGCACCAGGTACAACCCGGGGACAAAACAGCTGGGGACAAAGTCCACGCGGTCTTTGGCGACGCGTTTGGCCACGGCGTTCACCACCGCCAGAATGGGGGCGTGCACCAGCCAGCCAATGGCCGCCGCTGGCACCCCCGCCAACAGCGCCGCGGTGGAGACCGGCCGCTTTACCACCTGAATCTCGAGCGCAAAGAGCAGGAGGGCGTGGTCTACCGCCGAGCTCCCGATGCCGCCGGCGCGTTCCACGGCGCGGGCCAGGGCGTCGGAGGCCGTTTTGAGGCGAACGGTCTGTGGCCACTCACCGCCGCTGTGCGCGTTGGCGGCGACTGCGGCCGCGTGCGACACCATTCCGGGCGCCGCGTCGAGCGGATCGTGCGGCGCGATAGCCGCCGCCGCGGCGGCCACGATCTCGTCGCGGGTGTCCCCTTCTTCCCAGGTGGCGGAGTTGCGTGTCACCGAGAGCAGCGATTCGCGCAGCCGCTCGGTGAGCGCCGCCAGTCCGCGATGCTCCGCCGGCTGCGCCTCGTACCACCCGCGCGCCGACCATGGCTCGCCCAGCACCGTCATGGTGTCGCTCCCCCAGCGGCGCGGGGCCTCGTACTGCGCACCAAACGGGACGATGGTTACGTCGTTTTTCGCGCCAGCATCAAGATGTCCAAGGATCATCTTGGCGACACCAGTTCGTAATCGCCCGATTTGCGGCACATCGTGCACACCGCCCTCCGGGAAGACCGCCACCACCTCGCCAGAAGCCAGCGCCGCCGACACCGTGTCGTTGGCCGCCTGATTCACCGCCGCCAGGTCCACCCCTTCGGCCTTCATCTTTCGGGCGTCGCGCACCCGCGCCACCGGAATCACCGCCATCGACTCGTACATGGCCCGCGCCATCGCGCTCGTCGTGACCGACACCGTCGCGATATAGCGCGGATGGCGGGGCGACAGATACAGCCCCGAAATCACATCGGGGAGATCATTGGGGTGATTACCAATGAGCAGCACCGGGCCGCTGGTCGGCACCTTCCCGTAGCCCACGACCCGGTGCTCGCGGTAAAACCAGCGCAAACAGCGGCCCGAAACCCAATAGACGATCCGGCGAAAGAGCATCCCGGCAATCTACTTCAACGCGGCCGCTCGCTCCTCATACTGCGTTGCCATCATCGCGCGGTTCGTCGCCTTGAGCAGCACCGCGTAATCGCGCAGCGTCTCCTTCAGATCGGCCGTGCTCTTGTTTGCTTCACGAATGGCCAGCGCGCGCTTGTAGTACGGCTCCGCTTCCGCCAACCGCTCGCTGTCGCGCAGCACGCCGGCCAGCCCGTTCAGCGACACCGCAATCGACGAATTCTCCGGCGAATACAACCGCTCCTTCGCGGCCAGCGCCGAACGGAACAGCGGCTCGGCCTCCTGGTAGCGCTTGAGCTTCCACAGCACCTCGGCCTCGTTGTTCATCACGCCCACCGGGAGCGGATGTTCCGTGCCGTACGCCTTCTCGAAGATGGGGCGCGCGCGCTGGTAGTACGCCGCCGCCTCTTCGTATTTGCCGTCGAGGTACGCATAGGCGCCAATGTTGTTCAGCGTCGTGCCCAGGTCCGGATGCTCGCTGCCCAGCGCCCGCTCCTGACGCGCCAGCACCACCTTCCAGAGTGAATCCGACTTGGCGTTGCGCTTCTGTCCCCGATACACCGCCGCCAGACCGCGCAGGTCGCGCAGCGCGCGCGGATCGTCGGGAGTGCGCAACTTGGCATCGATGTCGAGCACGCGCATGTACAGACTCTCTGCTTCCGCGTATCGCGTCTGCTTCCAGCGCAGCGCCGCCAACATCGACAGCGTCGTCCCCACATCCACGTGCGTCGCGCCGTACGCGTTCTCACGAATGGCGAGCGCGCGCGTGAGATACTGCTCGGCGTCGTCGAGATCACCAAAATCGCGCGTGAGTTCGCCCAGGGAGTTGAGCGTTTCACCCACCAGCACGTCATCGGGCCCCAGCAGACGCTCGCGCGTTTGCAGCACATCCTGCAACATCGCGCGCGCCTCCGGAAAGCGGCCCAGCGCCGTTTGCACCGTACCCATGGTCTGCATGAGCCGCGACTGCAACAACGGCTGCGCGGCCAAATCAGTGGTGACGCGTTTGATGCCCTGCTCGAGGATCGCCTGCGCCGTTACGCTGCCACGACGCGACACTGTGGGGTCGGACTGCCGGAACAGATCCACCATGAAGTCGGTCACCTGCTTGGCGGCTTCGGCATCACGCTCCGCGCGCTCCTCCGCGCGGCTCGCCTGCACGAAGCCCACGGTGGCCACGATGGAGCTGACCACCACCAGCGCCGACGCCACTCCAGCCGTAATCACGCCGGCTTTGTGGCGCTGCACGAACTTGCTCACGCGATAGCGCGTGCTGGGCGGACGCGCCGTCACCGGTTCGTTGGCGAGATGACGCTTGATGTCGGCCGCGAGTCCGTTCGCCGTTTCGAAGCGGTGCGAACGGTCGGGGTGCATCGCCTTCATCACGATCCAGTCGAGATCGCCGCGCAGCTCCTTCTGCAAATGGCGCGGGTCGGTACGACGTCGCTGCGCGATCGTTTCGCTGCGCGCGATCGCCGTGGACAATCCCACGCTCGGCGTTGGAGGCATGGTGTCGCCGCTCGCGAGCCGGGCGAGGAATTCGTAAATCCCCACCTCCACCGGATCGACGGGCAGATTCCCCACGAGCAGCTCGTACAGAATGACGCCGAGCGAGTAGATGTCGGCGCGCGTGTCGACGTCGATTGCCGTGCTGCTCGCCTGCTCGGGGCTCATGTAGGCGACGGTACCCATGGCAAAGCCGGCGAGCGTCTTGGCGGCCTGTTCGGGCTGTGGCCCCAGCGCCTTCGCAATCCCGAAGTCGATGATCTTGGGCTGCGGGTGTCCTTCCTCGTCGGTGACGAGAATGTTGGACGGCTTGAGGTCGCGGTGAATGACACCTTTCTGGTGCGCGTGCTGCACCGCTTCGCAAATGCCGATGAACAACAGCAGCCGATCTCGTACCGCCAGCCGGCGCGTGTCGCAGAACTCCGTCAGCGGCAAGCCGCGGACGAGCTCCATGGCGAAGTACGGCTCGCCTTCTTCCGTACTGCCGGCCTGCAACACCCCCGCAATGCCGGGGTGATTCATTACGGCCAGCGCGCGACGCTCCGCGTCGAATCGTGCCAGCACATCGCGCGCGTCGTCGAGCCCGGCGCGCACCAACTTGAGTGCCACGCGCCGCCGGACCGGCGCCGTCTCTTCGGCTTCGTACACGACGCCCATTCCGCCCTCGCCAAGGAGCTGAATGATGTCGTAGGGGCCAATGCGAGTCGGATGGTCCGGCAGCTTGCTCATGCAGTAATGCGAACGTGACGAGGGGTGGGGCAGAAGATCAGGACCAACAGGAACGCAGACCGCGGTCGATCAGTCGACAAAAATGTCGGGGTCGATGACGACGGTGCGAGCGGTCGCGCCCGTGCCGCAGACGACGCGCAGGTTGTACTGATATTTCCCGGTGTCGGCCTTGGCCTTGCCTTTGTTGCGACCGTTGCCGTCGCCTTTGCCGGGCTTGATGGATGTCGTGTCGGTGAACGGCCACTTGCCGGTGGCTTTCTGGAGCACCGTCACGTCAGCAGCGGGGGTGCTCGTGGAGTTCAGCAGGAACGTCACCTCACCGTTCTTGTTCACATCGACGACCCACTTGTCCAAGGCGACGTCCACCTGACTATCGCTGGTGCAATTCGCCGTCACCGTGACCGTGTCGTTCTTCTTGGGCTTGAGCAGGCGGCCTTCGGCAACCGTCGCTTGCGGCGCCTTGTCCGCGCACGCGACCGCGCTCGCCACCACGGCCGTCACCACCGCCATCACCACACCGCGCTTCGTCGCACCGTGCATGCACTACGCTCCTTTCAACAGGTGAGAGAATTCAATCCACGCCGCACGCGAAATTCGGCGGTCTACGCAAGCTGCATAGCTTGGGGAGCGGCGTATCCCATGGCAAGTGCGACACGCATCACCAACATACCGCTCTTGTGACTGTCGGGTTGGCGCTGCAGAATGCCGCATGCGCACACGAGATGTAGCCCCGTTCACTCGGCGAGCCATTGCAGCCCTGTGCTGTGCCGCCGCGTTCGCTTCCTTCCTCCCGGCGAGGCCGTTGTTGTCACAGCAACCATCGGCGGCCGAGTTCGCCGGCCTTGCCCGCTATCGCGCCGCCAATGCCGCGCTCGCTCCGGTACAACCCGGTGAACAGCGCGTCGTCTTTTTCGGCAACTCCATCACCGAGGGGTGGGCGCCGCGCTTTGCCACCATGTTCCCGGGGCGCCCCTACGTCGGCCGCGGCATCAGTGGCCAGACGACCGCGCAAATGCTGCTGCGTTTCCGGCAGGATGTCGTCGCGCTCAAGCCCGCCGCCGTGGTTATCCTGGCCGGCACGAACGACATCGCCGGCAACACGGGCCCCGCCACGCTCGAGGAAATTCAGGACAACCTCGCCGCCATGACCGAGCTCGCGCAGGCCAACGGCATCGTGGTGCTCCTCAGCAGCATCCTCCCCGTATACGACTACCCGTGGAAGCCCGGGCTGCAGCCGGCCCCCAAGATCATCGCCGTCAACCGCTGGCTGCGTGACTACGCCGCCGAGCGGGGCGCGACTTATGTCGACTACCACAGCGCCATGGCCGACGAACGGCAGGGGCTGAGCAAAGCCCTCGCCGCCGACGGCGTGCACCCCACCGAGGCGGGCTACCGCATGATGGCGGGCATCGTGGAGCCGCTCATTCGCAAGGCGCTGGGCCAGTAAAGCCCACGCCCGAACCCTGGGCGACGGGGTAGGGCTGCAACCTTCCGGCCCCGACGTCCGTCTAACCCCCTGTGACGATTCCGGATTTCCCCGGGTTAGGGGGCGTGACTCAACCCGATTCCCCTCCCGACGCGCTCCTGGTGCGCCGCGTGCTGGCCGGTCAGACCGACGCCTTTGGCGTGCTGGTCGACCGCTATCACGCGCGCTGCCTGCGCATGGCCACGCATCTGCTGGCCGACTCGGACGACGCCGAGGACGTGGTGCAGGATGCCTTCGTGCGCGCGTACCGACACCTGGGCAACTACCACGAACGGGACAAGTTCGGTGGCTGGCTCATGCGCATTCTGGTCAACCAGTGCCGCACGCGCGCCACCAAGAACGCCCGTTACGTGGCCCTCGACCCCGAGATGCACACCGCGTCGTTGGCCGTCTCGCCGTCGGACGAACAGTTCGACCGGCGCGCCGAGCTGGCCCACGCGCTGGCCCACCTCGGCCCCGAAGCGCGCGAGGCGATCGCGCTGCGCTTCACCGAAGAACTCAGTTACGAAGAGATGTCGGTCATTACCGGCGTTGGGGTGTCCGCGCTCAAGATGCGCGTGCAGCGCGCCTGCCAACGTCTTCGCACCCTGCTTACGGAGCACCTGCCTTCATGAAGTCCGGCGGCTTTTCCCCCGATCACGACGGCACACCCCCAACGTGGTTCGTCGACGCGTTGCGTGCGCCCGTGGCCTCGCGCCCCGAAGCGCGGACGCGCATCATGTCGGCGGTCCGCGCCCTCCCCGCGCCGCACCGTCTCTCGGCCCCACGCACCCAGCACGCATCACGGTGGCGTCGTCGCGGTTCACTCACCGGACTCGGCGGCGTACTCCTCACCGCCATGCTCATGATGGCCGTGACCGTGCGCCAAGGCGAACAGCAGGATGTGTCCGCGCGCGTCCACCCGTCCGCAATCGTGCTGGGTGACAGCGCCGTCCCGGTGCGCGGTGCCGACTCGCTGGTGGCCATGATGCACGGCCGCCTGCTCGACACCATGAAAGTGGTGGAGTACGTCGTGCACGGCCGTGACGTGCGCGCCGTGCAGGTTCGTCACGCCATGCGCGACGAGCGCGCCAACGAAGCACACGTCGTGCCCTTCGAGCCCACGCAACTCACGCGCGTCTCCGACACGGAGTGGCGTGTGCGCGCACTGCTCCCGCGCGACGCGGTGGCGGTGTCGTTTCAGGTGAACGAGTTCACGCTCGACCCGGTGCCGGTGCGTGAACTCGCCACGGAGCTCTGAGCCGTGGCTCTCGACCGCGACACCCGTATTGCCGGTGCGATCACCGCGGTCGTGCTGCTGCTCGGCTACGCTGATCTCTGGCGCGGCGGCGACGTTATCGCGCCTTTGCTGCTCGTGATTGGCTATGTCGTTGGCGTGCCGGCAACGCTTCTGGCGAACTCGCGCGCGTCGTAACGAAGCGTGTGGGCTGGTTGGGTTGTACCAGCTTACACGGAGACACAGAGGAACAGAGCGCACGGAGCCTACCTCACAAGTTCGTGGAGTAGGCTCTGTGCCCTCCGTTCCTCTGTGTCTCCGTGTGAGCAGTTCAACGCCGCTCAGCCCAACACCGCGCTACCGGCGCGGCCGCACCGCTAACCGCCGCAGCTCCGCCTCGGCCACGTTGAAGCCAAAGCCCGGCCACCCACCGCTCTGCACCGCACGCTCCCACGCGCGACGTGCGTTGGCCGTATCGCCCTGCACCATGTACCAGTTCCCGAGGCCGTACGAAAGCGTGGAGATATTCACGTCGTCGACTTCGCCGTCGGGAATAAGCTGCGCCGGGGTGATTTCCCCTCGGTACAGACGCAAGCGCGACACATACGCGTAGCCCGGCGGCGCCGGCTTGGGGTCGGGCTGCTGATCGATGCGCTTGTCGAGCATCGCCTTCGCCTCGGCCACACGCCCCGCACGCGACAGCGACATGTACAACCAGTCGGTGCTCCCCGCCCGTTCACCACCATCAGGCGCGATAGGCTGCGCGCGCGCAAACAACGCAGCCGCTTCGGCAAAGCGCCCGCCATGGAAGCGCAGCACGCCGAGGTGAAAGAGAATGCCGTAGTTCGTGCTGTCGAGCGCGAGCCCGCGCGTGAGATCCGCGTCGGCCTTGGCGAAGTCACGCACCGAGAGATAGCGGTGCCCACGCCAGCGCAGCAGCATCGCTTCATCCTTCACGTTTCGACCGCTCACAGGCAAGGCCGCCAAGCCACGTGTGAACGTCGCGATGGCTTCACGGAACTGCCGAGCGCCAGACTGCGCCACACCCAATGCGATGACCTTGGGTACATCGCGATAGTTGCCGTTGAGCGCCGCGCGCGCCGCAACGATTGCGTCGGTATCGACCAGCGAACGGAAGACGTCGCCCTGTGGCGTACGGAACTGTACCGTTTCCTGCGGCAACGGCTCGAGATGGCGCAGCCACACATTGCGGAAGCGCACCGGATGCTCATGGTCCTGCAGCATGAGCGGCAGCCGGTCTTCGTGCTTTTCGTACGGCGGACGCGAGCCGTTGGCCGTGGGGCCGATGATCGCGCGCGCATCCTGCACGAGCACCCCGTTGTGCATCACAGTGAACACCGCCGGCTGCAGCACCTTGCCCGTCGCACTGAAGCGCGGACGATGATACGTGATATCGTACGTCTGCCATTCACCAGGCGGACGACTCGCGTTCACGAGCGGCGGAAACTGTCCGTACAAACTCGCAGCCTGTCCGTCGGCGTACGTGGGATTGCGATACGAATCGAGCACCTGCACTTCGTAACGACCACCACCGAAGAACACACCGCTGTTACCGCGATCCTGATCGGCACCGCGCGGCGGGTTGGGGCTCATGAACTCGATGTGCAGCTGTACGTCGCCAAACGAGCTGCGTGTTACCATGGTGCCGGTGCCCGGGACGACTTCGAACGCTCCGTCTACGATGCGCCACTTGGCCGGCGTGCTGTCGCTCATCATCCACGACGAGAGCGACGATCCGTCGAAGAGCACCACCGCATCACGCGGCGGCAGCACATTCGCATACGGGCCGGGCGTGACCACCGCCGGTGCCGGGCGCGCGCGAGAATGCTGCGGCCATCCACCGAGTGGCGCCTGTTGCGCCGACAATGATGTGGCCGCAGCCATCGCGATACCCGCCGTTGCTGCGAGGGCCGTGCGCGGTTGGTTACGTCGCATCATGGTACTTCCTTGCCGGTGGCGGCGGTGAGTATCTCGGTCCATTCCTGCGCATCGAGCGTGACACCCTGTGCGGCCACCGCTTCGCGCATCGCCTCGATGCGTCGCGACCCCGTAATGGGATGTGGTCGGCTGGGGTGGCGCATGATCCACGCAAAGGCAATGGTGGCCGCGCTCACACCGCGCGCTTCGCCAATGCGCGAGAGAGTATCACGCACACGCACCGCGTCGGCGGCGTCGCTGGTGAACAGTGCGCCGCCGGCGAGTGGTGACCAGATCATGGGGTGCGCGCGCAGTCGCTGCGCCTGATCGAGCGTGCCGTCGTTGAGTGGCGCGAGATGCAACGGGTGCCACTCGATCTGATTCGTAACCAGCGGAAAGCGCGCGTGCAGCAACTCGAACTGCGACACGCTGAAATTCGACACGCCGAACTGCTGCACTTTCCCCGACGCCTGCAGCGACTCGAAGGCCCCCGCCACTTCGTCGGCATCGAGCAGCGCATCAGGACGATGCAGCAACAGCCGTTCGATGTGGTCGGTGCCGAGCGCCATCAAACTGTTCTCGACACTGCGCACGATGTGCCGCGCCGACGTGTCGTAATGCTTGATGCGCGTATCCGGACGCGCCGGCGCCAACAGCTGAATGCCGCACTTGGTCACCAGCTGCATGCGCGCACGCAGCCCGGGCGCCGACGCGAGCGCTTCGCCGAAGAGCGCCTCGACCGTGTACCCGCCATAAATGTCGGCATGATCGAAGCTGGTCACGCCGAGCTCGAGGCACTGCTCGATCCAGCGCAGGCGCTCCTGCGGAGACCAGTTCCACGACGCCATGCGCCAGACGCCGGCAACGATTGGGGAGAGCATGGGTGCTCAGTTGAGTTGTTGATGACGGGGGCGGCGACGGCAACCGCGGTCTGATTGGTCCGTCGACCTACTGGCCGACGGATTTAGCCCTCAGGGAAGAGAAAGCAAGAGCACAGGCGAGAGTGCGGTTTGGTTCACTGGGAACTGCGGTTGCGGTTCGAGTGGACGGAACCGCGCTTTTGCCTCTGCCCTTGCGTTCTTCCCCCTGAGGGCTAGATCCGCTGCCCGTGAACCGCCGGACCAAACATCTCAACCCGTCCCAGCGGTCAGCCTATCCATTCCTTGAACAGCTTCTCGTCGACCCCTACACACAGCTTGTTCTGCAGGCGGACCAGCGGCTGCTTGAGCAGAAACGGCTCGTCGGCCAGAATCGACAGCCACTTCTCTTCGCCGTAGAGCGCGGTGCGGAGGCCGAGTTCGGCGAACAGCTTGCACTCGCGATCGAGAATGGCTTCCACGCCGAACTTCTGCGTGAATCGCTTCAGCTCGCCCAGCGACGCGGCGCGCTCGGCGAGGTCCACGAAATGCGTCTTGACGCGGCGTTCGGCAAAAAAGCGGAGCGCTTTGCGGGTATCGGCACTTTTCTTGGTGCCAAATATCTGAACCTGCAGGTCGGCCGGGGGCATCGGGGTAATTTATGACGATGATCAATGCCCCAGAGTCTGAGCGGTCCCGCATGCGTGCCGGCCTGCCGTACAACACGCGCAACCCGGAGCTGCTCGCGCTGGCGCATCGCGCCCGGGCCCGACTGCAGCAGTTCCAGCAGACCCCCTCCAACGCCACGGTACCGCGTCTGCAGATCCTGCGCGAGTTGCTGGGACAGGTGGGCGAGGGCGCCTGGATCGAGGCACCCTTCTTCTGCGACTACGGCGCCCACATTGCCATTGGCGCCCACACGTTCGTCAACATGAACGTCGTCATGCTCGACGCGGCCGACATCACGATCGGCTCCAAGGTGCTCATCGGCCCCGGCGTCCAGCTGCTCACGGTCTCGCACCCGTTGGGCCTCGCCGACCGGCTCCCGGCCGACTGGACCCCGGCCAGCGGGCAGTCGCCCTACATCACGACCGCCCAGCCCATTGTCATCGGCGACGGCGCATGGATCGGCGCCGGGTCGCTCGTATTGCCCGGCGTCACCATCGGCGCCGGCGCCGTCATTGGGGCCGGCAGCGTGGTCACCAGCGACGTGCCACCCGGCATGCTCGCCTTCGGGAATCCGTGCCGGGTGCAGCGTCCCGTCTAGCGCTGCCACGCCCTCAGTGACCTCTGTACCTCGGATGTCTCTGTGAGAGCAGTTCAAACCACGCCAGTCAAAACGCCGACTACTGCCCCGCCTCCGCCAGCGCGCGCTTCTCGTCGTCGAACGCATTCTCGCTGCGCGACACCACCAGCGTAGCCACGCCGTTGCCAATGAGGTTCGTAATCGCGCGCGCCTCGCTCATGAAGCGGTCCACGCCAAGCAACAGCGCGACGCCCTCGACCGGGACCGTGCGCGTCGCGGCAAGCGTCGACGCCAGCACGATGAAGCCCGACCCCGTCACGCCCGCCGCGCCCTTGCTCGTGAGCATGAGAATGCCGAGCAACGTGATCTGCTGACCGACGGTGAGATCCACGTTGTACACCTGCGCAATGAAGATCGCCGCCATGCTCAGGTAGATGCTCGTACCGTCGAGATTGAACGAGTATCCCGTGGGAATGACCAGCCCCACCACCGGCTTCGCGCAGCCGTAGCGCTCGAGCTTTTCGAGCATGCGCGGGAGCGCCGCTTCACTGCTCGACGTGCCAAGCACCAACAGAATTTCTTCCTTGATGAAGCGCAGGAACGGCAGCAGCCGGAAGCCATAAATGCGACAGATGGTGCCGAGCACGATGAAGATGAACAGCGCCATCGTGATGTACACGTCGAGCATCAGACGCCCCAGCGGCAGCAGCGTCTTGAGACCGAACGCACCCACCGTGTACGCCATCGCACCGAACGCACCGACGGGCGCGAGCACCATTACCATCGCGACGATGCGAAAGAACACCGCCTGAAAACGCACGAGCAGATCGGCAATATCGCGACCCGCCTCACCCACTGCGGTGAGTGCCACACCAAAGAGCACGGCGAAGAACACCACCGGCAACAGATCGCCGCTCGCAAACGCCGCCACCACGTTGCTCGGCACGATGTGCAGGAAGAACTCGAGCATGCTCTGCTGCTCGCCCGCCGCGACGTACTTGCTCACGTCGCCCTTGGCCAGCGCACTGATGTCGAGCCCTTTGCCCGGCTTCGTGAGATTCACCACGACGAGCCCGATCGCCAGCGCGAACGTCGACACGATTTCGAAGTAGAGCAGCGCCTTGCCACCCACGCGCCCAAGCTTCGACAGATCGGCCATGCTGGCGATGCCATGCACGATCGTGAGGAAGATGATCGGCGTGATCACCATCTTCACGAGATTGATGAACGTGTCACCGATGGGCTTGAGCGACTTGGCGAAGTCTGGCGCCACAACGCCGAGCACGACGCCGAGGGAGACCGCGACCAGCACCTGAAAGGTCAGGTTGCGGACGATACGATTGAGCACGCGGAGGGGGGCGCAGGGAAACGGGGGAACGGGTGCGCCAAGTGTAACACTTAGATTGGGTGCGTATGGCGTCCCGCTCCCGATTTTATCGACCTGCCTGGTGGCTCCCCGATGCGCACAGCGCCACGCTGTGGGGCAGATTGGGGCGCCGGGAGCCGTCGCTGCCGGTGCACACCGAGCGGTGGGACACTCCGGACGGTGATTTTCTCGAGGTCGTCCGCATGCCCGGGGCGCACGGACCTGCGTCACCGCGCGTGCTGCTGCTGCACGGCCTCGAGGGCGGGATCGACTCGCACTACGCGCGCGCCATGTTCCGCGAAGCCAAGTCGCGCGGGTGGGCCGCCGACCTGCTGCTCTTCCGGACCTGCGGTTCCGAGCCGAACCGGTTGCCGCGGAGCTATCATTCCGGCGAAACCTCCGACCCGCGCTGGGTCATCGGCGAGATAGCCGGCGCCTTTCCCGACGCCCCGCTGGGACTCATGGGCGTGAGCCTTGGCGGCAACGTGCTCTGCAAACTGCTCGGCGAAGCGGGCGAGACGTTGCCGCCACAGGTGACGGGGGCGGTGGCCATGTCCGTCCCCTTCGATCTGGCGGCGGCGTCGCGGTATATCGGACGCGGCTTCGGGGCCGTATACGAAAAGCGCTTTCTGCGGTCGCTCATTCCCAAGGCGCTCGCCAAGATCGGGCGGCACCCCGAGCTCGAGCCGCTGCGGGTGGTGCAGCAGGCGCGGACCTTGTGGGACTTCGACGACGCGTTCACGGCACCGCTGCATGGCTTCGCCGATGCGGCCGACTACTACGCCCGGGCCAGTTCGTTGCCGTACCTTTCGCGCATTGCGCTGCCCACCCTGTTGCTGAGTGCGGTCGACGACCCGTTTCTCCCGCCCTCGGTGCTTGAGCAGGTGCGCCGAGAGGTTGTCGGGACGCCGGCGGTGGAGATCGAATTCCCTGCCCGCGGTGGGCACGTCGGGTTCACGTCGTACCTGGGGCCCTTTACGCCGTGGTATTACGGCGAATGGCGGGCCGCGGAGTTTCTGCAGCAAACCATGGAGCAGCGCCGTACCGCGGTCTAGCTTGCAGCAGTGGGGTACGTCCGGCGCAGGTGAGGTGGGCCGGTGAACAGGCAGGGGTCTTTCAGTCCGAGAGTGGCGCTGTGTCGGTTGTCGCGTTGGCGTTTTTCGTAACGGGGTTGGTGCTGGGCGTGTACGCCATGCTGCATGGCACGGAGCGTTCAGTCGCGCCCACCGGCGCGCCGCATGAGCGCCGCAGCGAGTACAACCCGGCCGCCGAGCCGTCAGCGGTGTTCAACCTCGCCAGCATGGCCGCGTTCGGCGTGGCCTTCGGACTCACCGGCTATCTCGTCGACCGCCATACCGACGCGAGCTGGATGCTGGCGCTCGTCACCGCGCTGCTCGCCGGCGGGGCCGGACTGGCGCTGCAGTCGCTGCTCATTGCCCGCTGGGCGATTCCCAGCGCACGCGCCGATGACATGGACCCGCGCTATCTGCTGCAGGGCACGCTGGCCAAGGTGACGGAGGCGTCGGCGGTCAACGGGACCGGGGCGCTGGTGTACGTGCTCGACGGACACGAATGCACCTTGCCGGTGCGTTCACTCGATGGCGCCGCCTTCGTGCTCGGCGCCGAAGTGGTGATCGACCGCGTGGAGGATGGCGTGGCCTTTGCGGAACCATGGGCAGCCGTGGAGCAACGCCTTTAACGGAGCCACCATGCCTGGCCGCTGGAGCTGGACCGACGCCTGGATCTTCATCGCTGTCATCTCGGCGTTGCAGCTCAGCATGTTCGTGCTGCTCACGCAGGTGTTCCTCATCATGCTCCCCGAGGGCGAGCAGTGTCCCGTGTGCGACGGTGACACCGTCGCGGTCCAGCGACGCGGATGGCGCCGGTGGCTGGGCGCGCGTTTTCGTCAGAGCTGGTGCATCGGCTGCGGCTGGATGGGACTGCACCGCCGCAGCGATGCCTGGATGGCGACGCACCGCAAAGGGCGTCGCTGGTTCCGTCAGGCGCCGGCGTCCATGACGAACAGCTTGAGCCAGTCGGGCCAGTTACCGCTCAACTCGAAGAAGTCGTCGTAATACGCGAGCCCCAGCTCCTCGAGCTGCGCAATGAGATCGGTGAGCGTGTCTTCGCCCACCAGCGGGCCGATGGCGATGAGCCCGGCTTCCACCCGGAAGTCGTCGGCCGTGAGCGCCAGTGCCTCGTCGAACTGCTGACGGGTCAGGCCAACGCGCTCGAACGCGCTCTTCTTGATGAGCAGCGTGGGCGCGGTCTGAGACAGTGTGAGTGGCATGCGGGGAATCTGGTACGGCGGGGCATTGCGCGGCAGTGACCCTGCGCGCCGGCGGTTTGTGTGGCTGCCGTCTGCGAGACTCGGCGCGACGCGGCGGGATCGCGCCGAGACGGCGGACGGCAGGAGCGACAGACGGCAGGGGCGCAGGAACGGCGGATGCTTCTGCGTTCCTGCCTTCTGTGTTTGCTGCCGTCTGCGAGACTCG
>JAIXTI010000286.1 GCA_027484025.1 bacterium | reverse complement strand
GACGCGGGTACCCCCCTCTGTGGAGACCACCGTATCCACGCGGGTCGGGGCAAGTCGTTCAGGGCCGATGGTGACGACGATGCGAACGCCAGACACATCGTGACCGTCTCGCGTGACGCGCACGATGAAGCTCGCCCGCTCGCCCGCGGCGTACCGCCAGTCGTCGTGTGAGGCCGTAACCACGAGAGCGGCGGCGCGCGTGCTGCTGGGAACGACAGGTGCCGTCGCGACGACGGCCGGCGGTGGAGCAGTCTGCATGGAAGAGAGCCTGGTACCCTAACGGGAAGGCACCTGAAGGGTTCATTTCTACAAGCGCCCGTGCGGGGCGCTTCCTGCGATATCGTACGACGACAACCACCTATTGTGCTATCCCCATCTCGCGAAGCGATGGTGGTTCGCCAGTCACGTTTCCTGATTTCACGAGGCCCATGATCATCCGTCACGCAACGGCGCACGACGTACCGGCGATTGTACGGCTCCTTGCCGATGATCCACTAGGGGCAACCCGTGAGCAGGACACCGATCCGCTGCCAGACGCCTACTGGACGGCGTTTGCCGCGATGGAAGCGCAGGCAGGCAATACGCTGCTCGTTTCTGTTCGCCACGACGACATCGTCGGGTGTCTGCAGTTGACCATGATCGCAGGGCTCAGCCGGCTTGGTGCCACTCGCGCGCAAATAGAAGGGGTTCGTGTTGCGGCTGCACACCGGGGGGAAGGCATTGGCGAAGCACTCATACAGGATGCCATTGCGCGCGCCAGAGCCGCCGGATGCGCGCTCGTGCAACTGACGACCGATGCGACGCGCGTCGACGCGAGGCGATTCTATGAGCGCCTGGGATTCGAGGCGACACATCTGGGGATGAAACTGGCGCTCGCACCGTCATGACCGTTCACGCGTTGCTCGATCGGATCGACGTGCAGCGCGCCGCCATCGTTTCTGGCGTTGCCGCTCTTCCGGAGGCTGCGCAGCACTGGCGAGCCAACGATGACGCATGGTCACCCCTCGACGTCATCGAACATCTGGTACTGGCGGAGCAGGTGGTGCTCGGTGATCTCGAGTCGGCGCCCACACGTATGGCGCCGGAACCCACCGCAGTGCATCGAGTGCGTCGACTTATCGTATGGCTTGTGCTGCGCCTCGGCATACGGGTACGTGTCCCCGTTGATCGTATGCGACCAACCGGAAAGACGACGTTCGATGCATTACGTAGTCGATGGGATGATCAGCACATCGCGCTGCGCCGACTGGTGACGGGGCTGGATCGACGAGGGCTGCAGCGCCACATCTTTCGACATCCGATTGCCGGACCGCTCACGCCGCCTCAGGCGCTCCGTTTACTCTCGGCGCATCTCGACACGCATCGGCGGCAGTTGGAGCGCTTGTGCGCCGCGCGGCCGAGTCACATTGGCGGTGTATCCTCCAGTCACACGACACAGGAATCACCGTGACCGTCAGCGAGGAGATTGTCCAGCACATCGCGGCGTAGGCCGAGCCGAAGCGTAGCGATCTTTTCACCAGCTGGATGCGTCCGAAGTAAGGCCGAGTGACGCGATGGCCGCTGCACGTTGCGTCCATCGGGACGGCGAATGAGCCACACCATCAGCGCCCTGTCCATTCGACGCGCGGCGAAGCTACGTCACCTCAGCCCTTAACGTTTCTCGGATGCGGATCGTCGACTGTATGCGTCTCCTGTCGAAATGCTTCCCCAACCGGTCCTCGCATGCCTGTTCGCCCGCTGCGGTTCGCATCAACTCTTGGCCTCGGTGTGCTGGCCGCCGCCTGCGCCGGTAACAACGTGACCGCGACGCCCACTACGACCGGTGGAACCACAACGGGAGGAACCACGACAGGCAGCGACGCCCTCGCGCCGTACTACCTCACCTTTGCCCTCTGTGCCGATTCCCAGGGGCCGGACTGCACCAAGCTCCGCCTGGGTGACACGCAGCTCTCCACCACGGCGGCGGGTGTAGGACGGCTCTTCTCGTGCAACGCGGCCAACCCCGGCGCGCCAGGAAGCATTCGCGCACGCATCACGTGGATCGACGACGCAACGTCCACCTGGAACCTGCTGCGCAAGCCATTCCTCCCGTCCGGGACCTTTGCGCCGGCATCGGGGAGCTATACGCTGCAGGAAGCCAACGGCACGCGCACCATTCAGGTCAACAATCTCCCCGTCGACGGGCGCATTGGCGACTGGCCCATGTCGCGTTATGCGGCGCTCACGGCGATCGATCCCAATCCGGGCACGCCGGCGGCACGCAGCTACTCGTTCACACTGCCCGTTGCTCCGACCGTGAACGTGACGCCGACCTGCGTGTCGCTGGGGGCGATCGGCGTGACGACCAACGGTGTGGTGATCTACAATGCCGCCGATGCTCGCGGCAACGATGCGGTCGCACACGAAATCGTGGACGCGCATGGCGGACATCCGGCGCAGACAGACTATCACTATCACTTCGTGCCGGAACGGCTCGATCGTGCGCCGCTCGCCGACGGACACTCAGCGGTCATCGGGTACATTCGCGACGGCTTCGCCATTTACGGATACAAAGGCGTCGGTGGTGGCGAGTTGCGAAACACCGATCTCGACGAATGTCACGGCCACTCGCACGGCACGCTTGGCTACCATTACCACGCGACGATTGAGTATCCGTATACGATCGGCTGCTATCGGGGGACGCCGCGCTGAGTGTTCGCCGCTACCACACTTCCCCCGGGCGCCAATCAACCTCCGCCGCGGCCAACGTATCGAGCGGCGACGGCGTGCGCAGTAGTGGGAGATACATGATCTCTTCGTCGGGGGTGGGTACCATGCCGCCATCCGGCGCTTTGTACGACAGCGGCCCGCGCCACATGGTCCATCCCAGGCGTTCGTAGAACGCGGCGTCGCTTGGTGAGAGGAGGGCAATGTCGTGTTCGGCGAGGAGAGGCGCACATGCCCGCAGCAGTGCGGAGGCATAGCCGCGACGTTGCGCCGAGGGGAGTGTTGCCACAGCCTCGATGTACGCCGAGCGCAGCGCACCCACACCTTCCACCCGGAACTCGCGCGTGACCCACATGGCGTGCGCGACGAGTTCGTCGCGCACGTAGCCGAGCAAATGCGTGCCTGGTCCGATGTCCGTGAGATACGGCGCAAACGGCTCGTCGTAGGCTTGCGTGCACAACGCCGTCACGGCAGCGCGTTCGTGGTTCGATAGCCCGACGGAGTCGATTCGTCGGATGATGAGCGACGCCATATCGCCGAACACCGCCGAACGCGTTACTTCGCCGCCTGCGGAAACGCCGGCAGCTTCGCGATAGAGCGCTGGTCATGCTGAATGATGACCGTCGCCTTGAGATTCTTCGCGATCTGCTTGAAGCGATCGAGAGACGCGAGCGTCGCCGCGCGATCGGTGTTGAAGCTGGGAACACCGTTGCTGTCGTAGTTCTCGTGGAAATGCGCGAGATCGCCGGTGAGCAGCACGTTGCCCGTCTCCTTGAGGCGCACCAGCAGGCTGCGGTGGCCCGGCGTATGGCCCGGCATGTTCAGAATGATCACCGACCCGTCGCCGAACACGTCGCGATCCCCCGTAAGCGGCTCGACCTTGCTTTCACCGGTCAGCCACGGGGCAATGGGTGCCTGATTTGGCGTCGCCTTGGCATCTGCGAGCACATCCCAGTCACCCTTGCCCACGAGCAGCGTCGCTTGCGGGAAGAGGTTGGCCTGCCCGATGTGATCGCCGTGCGAATGACTGAGGCCGACGAACTTCACTTGCGCGGGCGTAATGGAAAGCTGCCCCATCAGCTCCACCAGACTTTGCTTCGGCGCTGTTGGCGTGGGGCCCTTGGGGAACCCGGTGTCCCATACCAGCACGTCGTCGCCGTGGCGGATGACGTAGCAGCTGTAGACCAACTGCACCTTGAGGCCGTTGTAGGCGTACGTGTCGGAGAAGCGCTGCCCCACGTCGGTGGGCGGTGCGTTGGTACCGCACTCGAGACGGGTGAGTGAGACCGACGCGGCTGCTGGCTGGGCATGCACCGCGCGGCCGACGGTCAACGAGAGCGCGCAGGTGGTCGCGAAGGAGGCGGCGCGTACCAGCGGACGAAAAGCGAGACGCATGAGCATGGCCCGGTAGAAGTAGTGTCCCGCCGAATGTGTCGTGCCGGGCGGGGGACCGCCAGCGCTCCCCCCACGGGAGGCGACCAGCCCTTGCCGACTCGCGCCCGCTATCGTAGTTCACGGGTATGAAAATCCCGTTCATCTCAGCATCGGCGCTCGCCCCGCGCCGCGTCCGACTCGTCGTGCTGTTCTCGCTGGGGCTGATTGTGCCCACGCTCACCGGCAGCCAGTCCCGTCGTTGCCCTCGCTATGCCCGCGTGCCGGGTTATGGCGCGTGCAGCAACATCGGCGGCAGCAACTGCGGCTTCTGCACCTACCGCTGCAACGATGACACCGTGGTGCGTTGGAACGTGTGCGCGGGGTAATCACGCGCTCGGCAGTGGCACTGCTGCTGCCGCTTGGTCTGTTGGGGTGCGACCTTGGGTCGAAGGCCGAGGGGAAGGCCCCGCCTGAGCTCACGGCAGCACTCACGGCACGCACCGTGTATCCGGCGAAGCGCGAGGAATGGCGCACCGATATCACGTCGTACACCGACAGTACCATGGTGCCGCGCGTGTTTCGCGCCAGCGGTACCACCGTCGCGCTTTTGCAGGAGGCGCCGGAGCGTATCTCGTTGTTCGAGCTCAATCGAAAAGGGATGTTGCTCTCCACGCGACCGGCGCGCGTCGATGCCGTGCTCAACGCGGAGGTGCCGCGCGACATCGTCGCACCGACCGATCTGTCGCGCGTGACCGACGACGGGCAAGTCGACATCATCGACAGTGCGAGCAGCGTGCTCGTGCGCGAGTCCATTGGCGGCTACGTCTTTCGCCGAGACTTGCCACTGCTGCGTGGCGGGAGTGGTCGCCTGTGTACGGTGACGCCGGCGACGCTGCTGCATGTGCGCACCCTCGGGGCGCGCCGTTCGCTCGAAGCATTCACGCTCACGGCCGACCCCAACGAAGACTCGCTTATTGGGCGGCACCGCATTGTCGGCGCAGAGGGTGCGCGCTTGCGCTTCGGCAGCGGCGACTCGCGCCGGTGTCTGTTGATTACCGGGCGCGAGGTACTCGTCGTCAGCGCACCAGACAGTTCCGGCTCCGGTGCTCCGCCACGGCTGTCGCGGCTCAAGGCGCCGGGGGATACCGTGTCGCACACAAAACGGGAAGTCGGCGCCGCTGCACGCACCGACAGCGCGCTGGTGCAGCCCTACGTGGTCGATGCCGCGATTGTCGACGGGGGCTTCGTGTTGTTGCTCGGCGTGGAGTCCGACCGCTACGGACGCTTGCTCGACTACTACAACGAGAAGGGCGAGTACATCCAGAGCGCCATGCTGCCGTTCACGGCATCGGCCATGGCGGCATCGGGACCGCGCTTTCTGGTGCTGCATCAGGACGAACGGTTCCGCTGGTGGTTGTCATCATGGCTGACGCCCATGGCGGCACGCGGTGCTACCGCGCCACCAGAGCCACGGCAGGTAAACCGTGCCCCCGAGCGTCAGCTGTTCGAGCCGCCCTCACGTGCGCGCAAGCCGTAAGTGCGCGGACCGCTCGTCAGTTCGATGCGGATTCACGCAGATCGACGGGGAGCGTCCACGCCATCGTCCAGAGCGGCGCCATGACCGCGAGCAAAAAAGCGGAGAGAAACACGCCGAGCGCAGGAATGATGTCGAGGTCTCCAACGACCAGTGCCAGGAGTGCGACACTCATGACGATGAGCGTGGGCCAATAGCAGCGCCGATACGTCTGATCGTACAGCCGCTGTTGCCATTCATCGTGTCCTCCCGGAATGGTCGACACGAGCGGATCGGCCGCGCCGCGCAGCGAGGCATTGAGGCATCCGGTGAGGAACATCCACCCGAGCGTGAAGACGACGGTCGCCACCATCGTCCACGCGCTCGCCACGCGCCGATCGGCCTCGAGCAGCATCCCAGCCGTGTATAGCATGCCCATCACCACCGCCGTTGCGGCGATGCTGGCGAGCACCAGCCGACGGCGTGTCGCGGGGACGCGGGTCCACTCGAACGCCGGGTTGTTCATCGCGTCGACGACGACGGAGTGCGACGGCGCCTGCTTGGGAGAGATCACTGACATACGAGAGCCCTCAGGGTACTGATGGAGTGGTTGGCTTGTCCGGACCGGCCCGGCGGAGCGCCGTCTCGAGCGGTTCGAACGGTTGCAGCGAGAACAGCACCTCGACCGGCACGCCGAAGTAGTCGGCAATGCGCAGGCCGAGTTCGAGCGATGGGGCGTAGTCTCCCCGTTCGATGAACCCGATGGTTTGCGGGTTTACACTTACGGCGTCGGCCAAATCACGTCGGCTGACGCCGCGCGCCGCCCGCAGGACGGCGATTCGGTTGTAAAGCTGGGCGGTCATATGTTTCGTAAGGGAGCGCTTTGTTAGGTATACGCAACGCTCTGTTTCCTGTCAATAGTCTACGGATCCCTCCAGGCACTTCCCATGCAAGAGACCGCCACCCCGCCAGCCAGCATGCGCGCTGTCCGACTTGTCGTCCCGGGACAGCCGGTCCAGCTCCACGACGTGCCCGTGCCGCACGTGGGGCCTGGCGACGTACTGGTGCGCGTGCGCGCGGCCGGGATCTGCCACTCCGACGTGCACTACCGCGCCGGCCGCTCACGCGTCGAACCGTTGCCGCTCACGCTCGGCCACGAAGTGGCGGGGGAAATCGTCGCGGCGGGCAACGCGGTTACCTCACGCGCGGTTGGGGACCGTGTGTGTCTGCACTATCTCGTGATCTGCGGACACTGCGTGCACTGCGAGGCGGGACGCGAGCAGTTCTGCACCACCGGGCTCATGCTCGGCCACTTCACCGATGGCGGATGGGCTGAATACATCGCGGTGCCCGAACGCAACGCGGTGCGGCTGCCGGACAGCGTGTCGTTCGAGCATGGCGCTGTCATGATGTGCTCGTCGTCGACGTCGCTCCATGCGCTCCGAAAGGGACGCTGCGCGCCGGGCGATCAGGTGCTCGTGGTGGGCGTTGGCGGATTGGGGATGTCGGCCATTCAGATTGCGCGTGAACTCGGCGCGTCGCGCGTGATCGCCGCCGACCGCGACGACGCAAAGCTGGCGTTGGCCGAGCGGCTGGGCGCGATACCCCTCAATATGTCGGGGCTCTCGCAGACAGAGGGCGCCGCCGCCGTGCGTGCATTGACCGAAGGCCGCGGCGTCGATGTCGCGGTTGAACTCGTGGGCCATGGCGACACGGTGCAACTCGCCCTCAAGAGTGTCGCACCACTCGGTCGTGCGGTGGTGGTCGGGCTCAACGATGTGCCGGTGCCCATCGACAGTTATCGCGATCTCATTGGCGCAGAGGCGGAGTTGATCGGCTCCAACGATCATCTGTTGAGCGAACTCGAAGAGCTCACCGACATGGCGGCGCGCGGCGCACTCGTCTTGAACGATGTGGTCACGCACCGTGTTGGACTTGATGCCGACGCCATCAACGGTGTACTCGATGCCCTGGAGCAGCACCGCGCACCGGTGCGCACGGTGGTCGTGCCGTAGTCACGACCGAGCGCAGTTACGGCAGTCGAAAAGGGGTCAGAGTCAACGCGGATAGGGCGCAGAGTCCGCGGAAAGGGGTCAGAGTCAGAACGGATTTATCGGTTCTCTGCATTTTTCCGGTAGCGCGCGCGGCATTTCGATGGCAAGTGCTGCGAGGGGAAACGCCAGATTGCACGCCTGCGGATGTGTAGCGGCCCCGTTCCCTTTGCCATTTCCTGCCATGTCCAGGCTCCCCCGTTTCATTCAGGCTGGTGTCCCGGTTCATCATGTCCTGCGCGGAAACAACCGCGCCGCGATTTTCGTCGACGATCGAGACCGGCTGTTGTATCGCGATCTTCTCCTCGAAGGGGTTCGGCGGTTCGAGTGTCCTGTACATGCGTACGTCTTCATGTCGAACCACACGCACTTGCTGCTGACGCCGGCGACGCCCGATGCCGTGTCGCTGATGACCCAGTGGATGGGACGGAAGTACGTGGTGGCATTCAACCGTCGGCATCGGCGGACGGGAACCCTGTGGGAGGGACGATTCCGCTCCTCTGTTGTCGGATCGGCGAGGTACTTCCTCGCGTGTAGTCGCTACATCGACCAGAACCCCGTACGCGCAGGTATGGTGCGCGCGCCGGCCGAGTTTCCATGGTCGAGCTTTAGTCGGCTTGCATTCGGCACCCCTGACGATCTTGTCACGGAGCATGCCGAGTACAGGAACCTCGGACGCACCACAGGGGAGCGGCAGCGCGCGTATCTCGAGTTGTGTACGCCGCCCGTCGACTCGGCACTCGTGCTTGATATCCGAAAGGCCACCCGCCGCGGTGAGCCTCTTGGTCCGGTGCGGGCACGGAGACCGCGAGGCAGGCCACCGGCAGGGTAAAGGCTCGACTCTGACCCCTTTCGGAACTCTAACCCCCTTCGGCAAAACGACTCTGACCCCTTTTGCGACTCTGACCCCTTTCGGGGCCGGTGCGTGGCCTATGGTAGGCGTAAGAACGAGACGCCTTCCATCTCCTTGGCGACAGATGCGGGCGGCGACACGCGCAGGAACTGCAGCAGCGACGGTGCAATGTCGACAACCGAGGCGCGGCTGCTCGTGAATCGCGCGCTGAGCGCCGGTTGATTGGTCGTAATCCATGTGGTCCGCTCGCGCTCGGACTGTCCGCCATGCCCTTTCCCGGTGCGCGGGTCGCGGCCGTGGTCGGTGGTAACGACGATCATCCAGTCTTCGCCGAGGGCCTGGCGTTGCTTGACGGCGTTCCAGATACGCGCGACCCGTTGATCCGCTTGCTGGACCGCTGCATCGGATTCCTTGCTGTCGCCAAATGCGTGCGCGGCGTCGTCGGTGTGTTGCAGATACACCCACGACAGATCCGGCCCCTTGGCGGCGATGTAGGTGGCCGCGTCGGTCGCGACACGTTCGTCGATCGCCATGATGTATCGAGACGCCGGGTCATGCGGATACGCCACGGTGTCGCGCTCGTAGCCATCGGACGCATGGTCGAGTCGGTAATTGCCTGCCTCCGGGCGACCCGCACCCAACAACACCGTTCGATTGTCGAGCCACGTGGAGAAGATGGCCGTCTGCTTCGTGGAGTCGACCGTTTCGACAATGCGGAAGATGTTCCAGTACGCGTAGTTGGGTGACTGGTTGCTGTTGCCACGCACCTTGTGCTTGTTGGCCCATGTGCTGGTGAGCAAGCTCATGTAGCCGGGCGCCGAAATGGTGGGCGTTTCGGTGATCGTCCCCAGCGTACCACCCACATGCGCACGGGCATAACCGCCTGCCGCAGCGATCTCATCGAGTGCGGGCGTGTCGACACGCTCGATGACGTCTGCAGGAATACCATCGAGCAAAATGAATACAGCCTTCCGCGGTGCCATCGCGGATTTCCCCGACGAGGGTTTACCGAGCTGAATGGACTCGGCAGGGAGCGATGGCGTGTGTACCGGAAGTCGACGTGCCTTGGTGCGCTGTTCGAAGGCGTAGCCAAGTCCGAGCAGTTTGCCTTCGGTGAAGGCTCGCCCGATAAACGACATACCAACCGGAAGCCGATCGGAGGTGAACCCTGCAGGGACGATGAGATCGGGAAACCCCGTGAGGTTGGCGAGGTTCATGCCGCTTGCGGAGCCACCGCCCGGTAGATCGAGTGGCGCGTTGATCAGGTCAGGGCGGCGCGACGCGGTGGGATACACGATCGCGTCGAGTGCATTGGCGGTGAATGTGCCATCGAGCAACGCCGTGACGAGCGGCAGCGCGTACTCGTGCACAGAGGTGTAGCGCGCATCGGTCGTCGTGCCGCTGGCCAACTCACGCTTGAACAGGCTCCACCGTGTGGGATTGGGGCCGCTGCCGTCGGGGCGCGGGGACACCAGGCGATCTGCTCTCTCGCTCAGCTCAGACAGCGTCTTCGGGTAGGACGGGCCCAGCGTCGCGAGATACTGCTGCAGCTGCACGGGGAACTCGGGATAGCGCACCGCCGTGTAGAACTCACCCTTGGCGTCGAGTAGCCACTTGGGGAGGCGCACGTCGACAATGGTGGCGCCGGCGGCGCGCATGGCGGTGAGTGACGCTTCGACCACCCAGTCGACCTCGGCATCCTGTCCGAGAAAGTCACGGGCAATGCCGATACGCGCGCCTTTGAGCGCGTTGACGTCGAGATACTTGGTGTAATCGCTATCGAAGCGGCCATCGCTCTTCTTCGTTGCGGCATCGGCCGGGTCGATGCCCGTGAGCAGGCCGAGCGCCACGGCAATGTCACTGACGTGCCGCGCCATGGGGCCGCCGGTATCAAAGCTGAGCGCCAGCGGAATGATGCCATCGCGACTGAGCAGGCCGTGCGTGGGCTTGAGCCCCACAATGCCGTTGAAGGAAGACGGCCCGCGAATGGATCCACCGGTGTCGGTTCCCAGTCCTAGAGTGGCGAAGGCCGCGGCAATCGCGGCGCCGGTGCCACCGCTCGAGCCGGAGGGTGAACGCAAGAGGTCGTGCGGGTTGAGCGTCTGTCCGCCCAACGAGCTGAAGGCGCCGCCGGATGCGAACTCCGACAGATTCACCTTGGCAATGATGACGGCACCGGCATCGCGCAGCTTCTTCACCAGGAACGCATCGTCCGGTGGCAGAGAGCCCTCGAGCAGTACCGAACCGCCTGTCGTGGGCAGATCGCGGGTGTCGTAGTTGTCCTTGAGCACGACGGGAATGCCGTGCAACAGCGAGCGCTTGCCCTTGGTTTTCCGTTCGAGATCGAGTGCGCGGGCCTGCTCGAGTGCGCGTGGGTTGCGCGCGAGGACGGCATTGATGCGTGGCCCTTTGTCGTCGTACGCATCAATGCGCGCCAAGCTGAGGGCCACCAGTCGCTCACTGGTGATGGTGCCGGCATCCATCGCAGCGGCGAGTTGCTGGATGCTCGCTGCCTCGAGCGAAACGGACTGTGCGCGTACCACTGTCGCACTGAACAGCAGCGTGAGCGTCAGTGACGCCCAGCGTCGCACCGGTCGCGCGTATCGCACCATCAGGAACACTCCTTGTGTAAGAGCGGCGGACTAGCGCGGAGACTTCGGCGAGAACTCGGTGAGCTGCATGAACACGCGCTCTGGTGGTTTTGCCAAAATGGTGCCATCGACTTCGCTGGCGGCACGGACGCGCTGCCACATGGTATCGGCGCTAAAGGCCTTCCAGTTGCGGTCCGCCGCTTCACGACTGTCATGCGAAATGACGTAGATGAGCGTGTTGTCCCGGAGCGTGCTGTCGGTGGGCGTCCAGTACATCTCGTTTCGCATGCCATGCCGCTCGAAGAGCTTGAGCGTGTGATCGGCAAAGCGCTTCTGGAGTGCGGGCAGTCGGCCCGGGTTCGTGGTATAGGTGCGCAGCTCGTACACGCGACTGTCGCGCTGCTGGCCAACCTGTACGCCCAAGGCAAAGGCGGTGGATACCGAAGCGGTCAATGCCGCCAGGGTGAAGGCGAGATGTCGACGGGTCATGGACGGTGTGATCGGTGATGAAAGGGGTTGTGCAAAACTACGCGCCCGGGAGGAACCGTGCCCAGCGCGCGCCATCGGCTGCCTCGGTGGGTGCGCGCCGCGTTTGTGCTCGTGAGCGGGGGGCGGTAGACTAGGCCATGGACAATCCCAATTCCCTGCGCCGTGTCCGTCGCGCGCTGCTGTGCCTATGCGTGGTGCTCGCACTTCCAACGGGTGCGACGGCACAGCCTCCGGCGCCACGCGCAACTCCCGCGGCATCACGCGCGTCGGCCAAAGACTCCGCCGACGCGCTCGCGACCTTTCGTGAGAATCTCGCCGCCATCCATCAGCGCGACAAAGCGCGCTACCTCGCGACGTATGTGCACACCAACCGATTGGTGCGCCATTCGCCCACCGGCATGGAAACCGGCTACGACGGGTGGTCGGCGATCACCGAGAACGCCTGGCCCGATACGCTCATCGTGAAAGAGATGCGCGTCACGCCGATCGCGCCCGGTGTAGTGTACGGCTACTACCGGTACATTGGCGTACCGGCACCGGGCGATACCCTCACGGGAGTATCCACGCGCGTGTTCGTACGGACGCCTCAGGGCATGCGCATCACCGTCACGGCCTCGTGGAACGACGCCGTGCCCCCGGTCAAGCGATAGCTGGCGAAACCGGGAGCGCACGGCGAACGTGGTGATCTCATCCTTTCGGGAGTAGCGCGTGGACTGGTCGATTATCGGACTCAATCTGTTGTACGCGGTCCTTGGCGTGGTGCTCATGTTCGTGGCATACAAGATCATCGATCTGCTCACGCCCGAAGTGCACTTTGCCGAAGAGCTGCAGAAGGGCAACGTCGCGGTCGGGATGTTCGTGGCGGCGATCTTCATTTCGGTGGCCATCGTTGTGGCCGGCGCGCTCAACTGATGAGGTCACGCGTCGTGCGGTTACTGTTGCTGTCGGCCATCACTCCCTGTGCCATGCTGGGGGCACAGCCGCGCGCCGACGCAGACCGCTACGACGACGTCTTCCGTAAAGCCACCAAACGGCACTTCGGGCCGGCGTTCGATTGGCGGCTGTTCAAGGCGCAGGGGATGGCGGAGAGCAACATCGATGCGACCGCGCGCAGCCGCGTGGGTGCGCGTGGCGTCATGCAGCTCATGCCCGGCACGTTTCGCGAAGTGGCGTCGAAGAATCCGGAGCTGACGCGCATTGACGATGCGACCTCGAACATCATGGCCGGTGTTGCCTACGACCGCCGGCTCTGGGAGGCGTGGGCGCGGGATTCGGTCGAGACGGATCGTCTGCCGTTCACGCTGGCCTCCTACAACGCCGGGCGCGGCACGTTACTGTCCGCGCAACGAGCGGCGCGAGCGTCGGCCCTCGATCCGCGGGCGTGGGCGAACATCGAACGCGTCGCGCCCACAGTGCCACGATGGCGTCATGCAGAAACTCTGGACTATGTGCGCCGCATTGCGCAGCTGCACGGACAACTGGACGACCGCGGGCGCGTAATGAACGGCACAGTGACCGCGCGCGGCGGGCGCGCCCGTTGAACGCCAGGTATCTGGCATGAGTCACATCGACTTGGTCACGCTGCTCGTACACGAGTACGATGCCGCGCTGGCGTTTTTCGTCGACGTGCTGCACT
The DNA here is from genome assembly GCA_027484025.1 of bacterium. Lineage (GTDB taxonomy): Bacteria > Gemmatimonadota > Gemmatimonadetes > Gemmatimonadales > Gemmatimonadaceae > Gemmatimonas. The sequence goes on along the minus strand of JAIXTI010000286.1, from coordinate 70,867 downwards.
TCGATCTCGTTGAAGATGTGCCGTCCCTGACCAATGACGGCCGACCGAAGCGATGGGTCGTCGTGCGCCCACCGGGAGGACAAGTTGGCCTGCTACTGGCGCGTGCCGACGGCGATGAGCAGATCGCCCAAGTGGGCCGACAATGCGCCGGTCGCGTCGGTTTCTTTCTGCGTGTTGACGACTTTGACGCCACGCACACCCGAATGCGCACCGCCGGCGTACACTTTGTGTCCGAGCCGCGCGTGGAGCCATACGGTCAGGTCGCGGTATTTGTCGATGTGTCCGGCAACCGCTGGGATTTGCTGGGCCCGGCCGGCCATGCAGATTCCACAGCATGACGCATATCGAACTCGGCCTCGACACCTTCGGCGACGTCACTGAAGGTCCCGACGGCACCCTCATCCCGCACGCACAGGTCATCCGCAATCTCATCGCGGAAGCCGAACTGGCCGATCGTGTCGGTGTCGATTTCATCGGCGTCGGCGAGCACCACCGTGATGACTTCGCCGTGTCCTCGCCGGAGGTCGTGCTCGCGGCAATCGCGGGGCGTACCTCGCGCATCCGGCTTGGCTCAGCCGTCACGGTCCTCAGCTCCGACGATCCGGTGCGGGTCTACCAACGGTTCGCGACACTCGATGCGGCGTCGAACGGGCGGGCCGAAGTCATTCTGGGGCGAGGGTCGTTTACCGAATCATTCCCGCTGTTCGGCTATGCACTCGATCAGTACTCCGTACTCTTCGAAGAGAAGCTGGAGCTATTCGCCGAGCTGTTGAAGGAGCAGGCGGTGACCTGGAGCGGACGAACGCGCGCGCCGCTCTCCAATCAGCACGTGTATCCGAAGACCGACTCCGCATCGATCACCACGTGGATCGGTGTGGGCGGCAGTCCGGAGTCCGTGGTCCGCGCAGCGCACTACGGATTCCCGCTCATGCTCGCGATCATCGGCGGCAATCCCGCGCGCTTCCGCCCCTACGTGGAGCTCTACCACAAGGCCCTCGGCGAGATGGGCAAAGCGATCCTGCCGGTGGGCGTGCATTCTCCGGGGCATATCGCCGAGACGGACGACGAGGCGCGTGAGGCCATGTGGCCCGCTTACAAAGCGATGCACGACCGCATTGGCGGAGAACGTGGCTGGGGGCCGATTTCACGGGCGCAGTTCGAGCAGGAAATCGTGCATGGCTCGCTCTACGTTGGTGCACCGGAAACGGTGGCGCGCAAAATTGCCAACACGGTGCGCGCGCTGGGCATTCAGCGCTTCGATCTCAAGTACAGCGCTGGCCGTCTCGCCCACGAACGGCTCATGCGCTGTATCGAGCTCTACGGTACGGTAGTGATTCCGCGCGTGCGTGAGCTGTTGGCTGCGCCGGTGTGACCGCCGCGCGTCGGCTGTTCAGTACGCGTAGCCGAAAATGATGTTCATCTCGTCGGTGGAGAGCAATCCAAAGCCCACGGCGCGGTCGGTGACGTTGTTGTAGGTCACGACGGACACGAGCGCGTCACCAACTTCGAGTACGATGGGGGTGCTGAAGTTGATGAAGGCCGGATGCTCCCAGTCGGTGTTCATGTACACGCTCGTTTCCGTGCCGTTCGCGCGACGCACGCGGATTTCATAGCGCTCGCCGAGCGCGTGCATGTGCGACGTGAGTCCCAGGACGGTGGTCCGCGTGGACATGGTGAACTGCGTACGAATCGTGCTGCGCTGTCTGGCGGGGAGCGTGAAGTTGGTGTTCGCCAGATTGAGCGAACGGGCAACCGTCTGCACCTGTGACCGCGGCGCCGTGTACAGATTGGCCATCGCCTGACCGGGAATATTGATCGGCGCGCGGTTCACGTAATGCACGTTGAAGTCGAGTGCCGCGTTGGCGGGCAGTCGCAGCGCCACGCCCGGTGGGAAGCTGTAGTCGAACTCCGGCGTCATGGCGCCTGCAAAGAACACGTGGCAGGCCATGGGCAGCATGTTCAGCAGATTCTGCGAACCATCGGGGTTGCGCAGGTCGCGCACGAGGTCTGGAATCGGTCGCGTGTTGCACGGAAACGTCGTGCGAGATTCGTCGAAGGTGTAGAGCAGCAGATGATGACTGCCGGGACGCATACGCGACTGAATGCGGGTGACGAACATCTCGCTCGCATTGCTCAGGCGCCGATAGACGAACAGCTCGCGCTCGAGGTTGGGCGTTACGGCAAAGCTATCGACGCCCAACTGAATACCGGTACCTGCCGCCGGCGCTGGCAGGGGCGTGAAGCTGGCCGTTTGCGTGCGGGCATCGAGCAGCACCGTGGTATCGACCACATGGCCTGTCCGCGGCGCCCCCGCCTCGATCCATCGACGCACGTACTCCAGTTGGCCAGAGGTGAGGCTCCTTGTGGTGCCCATGGGCATGAGGTTGCCATAGTCGCGGCTATGATGCCCGGGCACCCACGCCAGCTTGTGGTACAGGAGCGAACTGTCGGCACGGTTCGCCTTGACGCGCAGCATGCCGTCGGCCTTGGCCAGCGTTTGCAGCGACGGTACCCCCACGAGTTGCTGGTACGACGAATCGGCGGTGAGGATCAGCTGCGACTGTCGCGCGTTGCTGTCGCCGGCGCGATGGCAGTTCGCGCAGGAAGGCGTCAGGATGTCGCGTTGTATACGGGCAAACGTGCCATCGGGGATGGACGCACTGCCGGTGGGCGCACTGCTATCACCACCGCTGCAGGCGGCGAGGAGCGCGAGGGCGAGCAGTCGGGCCGTTTTCATGCGAACCTGTGCATGTGCAGCGAAGGAGGGAACTGCATGTAGAACAGTACGTTACAGTGAAATATGCCACTAAATTTCTCCGGACGAGCCTCTGTCTTCGGTTTCCAGAGAAATGAACGCCGAAGCTAACGTAGCCCCACGCCGCGGGGCCCCTCTCGCCTCGTTTCCGTGCCCTTTGTGTTTTTGCTGTTAGCCGCAGGATTCGTCGCGGGTCAACCTCCGGCGAGCCAGGCGAACCAAGTCGGTGTGCTCGAGGGTCGCGTCGTCGAGGCCGCAACGGCGTCACCGGTTGGCTCGGCGACGGTCGTGCTCCGCGGCACCCGCGTGGGGACAGTCGCCAACGACGACGGCCGGTTCGTGCTGGGTGGACTTCCTGCAGGATCGGCCCGCATCGTCGTCGGCCGCCTGGGCTATCGGACCGATACGCTGACGGTCACCATTCGCGGCGGCGACACGACGCGACTGACGGTACGGTTGCAGCCCGCGACGGCCGCGCTGCAAACGGTGAAGGTGGCGGCCGCCGCTACGGAGCGCGACCAGTTTCGCCTTTCGGGAAGCCCCAGCGTGGTGAGCGTGCGCGGCGAAACGCTCAAGCGTGTCCCTGTTATCGGCGAGCCTGATGTGCTGCGTGTGGTGCAGCTGCTTCCCGGCGTGGTCGCCACCAACGATTTCACCGCCGGCTACAATGTGCGCGGCGGCGAAAGCGATCAGAACCTCGTGCTGCTCGACGGCTACCCCATCTACAATCCGTTTCACCTCGGCGGACTGTTCGGCACGTTCATCGATGAAACCGTAGCCGAGTTCGAGTTGCTTCCCGGTGGAATTCCCGCGCGGTACGGCTCACGGCTGTCGAGTGTATTGAGTGTGGTGCCCAAGGCCGAAGCGCGCAGTGGTGTGCACGGCGCGGCCTCGGTGTCGGTGCTCGCGAGCACGTTGTCGCTGGGGGGCACCGTGCGCGGAACAACCAGCTGGAATGTGGCCGCGCGTCGCACCTACGCCGATCGTTTCGTTTCGTTGCTCAGCGACCGACAGCTGCCGTACTACTTCACCGACATGCAGGCACATGTCCGTCATCAGTTGCGCAACGGCGGTGTACTCTCGGCGACAGCGTATCGGGGCAGCGATGTGCTCGATGCGTCGTTGGAGGCGTTTGGCGACTCGTCGCAGGCTGGTGGTGGGCGCATTCTGTTCGACTGGGGCAATACGCTGCTCGGCGTGGCATACACGCAGCCGTTGGGCGCACGATGGGGCGGCGATTCGACGCGCGTCATGCAGCGGCTGTCGTGGACGGGATTCAATACCACGCTCGACCTCGGCGACGGATCACTACGCTTTGTGAACACGCTTGGCGATTCGCGCGCGTGGGGCGAGCTGTCGCGCTGGCGCGGTGCGCACGAAACGCTCGTGGGGTACGAATGGTCGGGATTGCGAACGCGCTACGACATCAATGCGGCGGCCTCGGACGATCCCATTCTTGCGGTTGGTCAGCGTCCCTCGGCCGCCTCGTTGTATGTCGATCACACCGTGCGGAGCGCGCGCACGGTGACACGCGTGGGTCTGCGCGGCGAAACGGTAACCGGTACCGGGTGGACCGGCTTGTCGCCGCGTCTGTCGTTCAAGTGGTTCGCCACACCGAACCGCGCCTTCACCGTGGCCGCCGGTCGCACGACACAGTGGACGCCGGCGCTGCGCAACGAGCAAGCGCCTATTCGCATCTTCGATTTCTGGCTCACAGCCGATCGCAACACACCCGTGGCGAGCGCCTGGCAGGGGAGTGCCGGCGGCGAGCAGTGGTTTGGTGGAAGTCGCTTCGTGCGACTCGAAGGATGGATCAAGCGCTACGGTTCGCTCCCGTCGTCGAATCTCTTCAATGATCCCGATGTACTGGGCGACGAATTCATCGTGACCACCGGCACCTCGTACGGCGCCGACGTGCTGGTGCGTCAGCTGGAGCGCGAGCGTGTGTCAGGGTGGATTGCCTACTCGTATGCGGTAAGCTGGCGCGACGGAGTGGACGGACGGTTCGCTCCGGTGCAGGATCGTCGCCACAATCTCAACGTGGTGACGTCGTACCGGCCGGGGGGTGTGTGGAGCTACGGTATTCGACTCGGCGTGGGTACGGGGACGCCATTCACCGACGTGGTGGGACAGCTCGTCCGTCGTCGGTACGATCCCATCACCAACAGCTTCAGCACCGGGAATCAAGATGTGTCGCGTGAACCCATTGGTGGTGTTCGCAACGGCGCACGCTTTCCGCTCTTTCAGCGCATGGACGTGAGCGTCACGCGGACCAAGCCGGGCAAACGTACGTGGGCGCCGTACTTCTCCATCGTGAACGCGTACAACGCACGCAACGTATTCACCTACTTCTTCGACTACAGCGATAATCCTCCCACGCGCACGGCTATTTCCCAGTTCCCCTTCATCCCCACGGCCGGAGTATCCGTCTCATGGTGATGCAACAGCTGCGGGCGCGTGTACGCCGCGTGTATGGCGTGTGCTTCGTCGTGCTGCTTGGCGCATGTGAGGCCGCTCCGGTTGAGGTGACGTCGCCCACTGCGTCCATCGTCGTACACGCCGTGCTCAATCCGGATGTCGCCGAGCAGGTGGTGCTGGTGGAGAACTCCCTCACGGGGCGAGTGGACATCAACGACGGGCTCAGGTTCGACCCACTCGATCCCATTCGCACCGCGGGCGGCTCTCCGCTCACGGGCGCTGACGTGCGGCTGCTGGTCGACGGTGACAGCGTTGGCGTGCGCGCGGTGGAGACGATTGTCCGGACGCGTGCCACGGGTCGGTATGTGGTGCCGCGGGCGGCGCTCGCGGTCCAACCGGGGCGTCGCTATCGGCTGCGCGTGCGTACCGCGGACGGGCGCGAGGCCACCGGCGAGACGCTCGTGCCTGGAGCGCCGCCAGGATGGACGGTTGGTGCTGGCGCGGTCGCCACACCGGTCACGCTCGAGCGCAGTCGTGATACGCTGGCACTGCGCTGGACACCGGTGCGTGACGCGCGCACGTACGCCATTCGGGTGGAAACACCATACGGTCCGTGGGCGCTGTTTGCAGACTCTACGCAGTTCAACCTGTCGGGAGGGCTGCGCAACTTCTTCGCGGATGGACTCCCGTCTGTGTGGTTTCCCGGCTTCGTGCAAACCGCGAGCGTGGTCGCCGTCGATGCCAACTTCTACGACTACAACCGCTCGGGGAACGATCCCTTTGGCGGCACGGGGCTCATCAGCAGCGTGCGTGGCGGCATCGGCCTGTTCGGCAGCGTGGTCAACATGCTGCGTCGCGACGTTACGGTGACGCAGCGTGCACGCTTTCCCATCGATGCCCGGTGGCGAGGAACACTGAGTACCGGCGCGGCGGCCGAGATGGACTTGTGGGTGGATGTCGAGGGGCAGAGCGTGAGCTCCATCAGCGGGCGCGAAGCCACGGCGCTCCGTCGCTTTCTCCTCGGTACGTTGAACGGCGACCGCCTCCGGCTCGTGACGCTGGCCGCGGGATCGAGCGCTGACACGGTGTCGGTCTTCTCGGCGCGTCTTGCCGGTGACTCGCTGGTGGGAGACTACGACACGCGCTTTGCGACGGCGGGCGCGCGGGTGTTCCGGCGGGTCCCGCGCTAGTGCGCGAGCGCGACGGCCGCGGCCTTTCGTCGCATAATTGTTGGCGATGGAGCGCGTTGAATCGTACACTCCCCCACTCAGGCTGAGTCGAACATGCCCGCTGACGAAAAACCCAAAGGTCCCGCCTCCTACTTCCCGTCGATCGAGAAGAAGTACGGCAAGCCCATCGAACACTGGCTCACGCTGGTCCGTGCGCGCAAAGGTGCAAAACACATGGAAGTCGTGAGCTGGCTCAAGACCGAGCACGGGCTTGGGCATGGTCACGCCAACGCCATCGTGGCGTACGTCTTTGCTGAGTAAAGCACGGGCGGTGCTGGCCGCCCTCGCACTCTGCGCCGCACCGCTCGGCGCACAACCGCGCACCGCAACGGCCGCCGATCGACCCAACGTCGTGCTCATCATTACCGACGACATGGGCTACGCCGATATCGGCAGCTACGGCGCCCGAGATGTGCGCACGCCCAATCTGGACCGGCTGGCACGCGCCGGTGTGCGCTTCACCAATTTCTACGCGAACGGCACCACCTGCACTCCCACGCGCGCCGCGCTCATAACCGGTCGCTATCAGCAGCGCTACGGTGTGGAGGCGCCCCTCAGCGCTGAGGGCGCTACCAATCCCGATCCGACAGAACGCGGGCTGCTCGCTTCGCCAGGTTCGCTGCCGCGGTTGCTCAAGTCACGCGGGTATGCGACGGCCTTGGTGGGAAAGTGGCACTTGGGATACACGCCAGCGCACAGTCCGCTCGCGCACGGCTTCGACTACTTCTTTGGACTGAAGAGCGGCTATCACGACTATTGGCAGCACACCGACAGTCGCGGCGTGCCGGACTTGTGGGAGAACGACGCGCGCGTCTCGGCCACGGGCTACTCGACCGATCTCATTGCGCAGAAGGCGGTGTCGTTCATCGCGCAGCACGCGCGCGAACCGTTCTTCATAGATGTCGCGTTCAATGCGCCGCACTGGCCCTTTCAGCGTCCCGACACGCCGAGTGTGGCGGTGGGGAATGCGCGCTTTCTCAAGCCCGCCGATTCACTCACCAGTTCGCGCGCCGACTACGTGACGATGGTGGAGCGCATGGATCGTGGGGTGGGGGAGATCCTGGCGGCGCTCGAGCGCGAGGGGATCGCGCGCAACACGCTCGTGATCTTCACCAACGACAACGGCGGTGAGTGGCTCTCAGACAACACGCCGCTCTTTGGCCGCAAGTATACCACGTGGGAAGGGGGCATCCGCGTGCCCGCATTGGTGCGCTGGCCGGCGCGCATTGCCGCCGGACAGGTCTCGGCACAGGTGGGGATGACGATGGATCTCACGGCGACCGTGCTGTCAGCGGCCGGTGTCGTGCAGCCCACCGACGCGCCGCTGGATGGTCGCGACTTGTTGCCGGTGATGACGCGCGGTGTGTCTCCCCAGGCGCGCACCCTGTTCTGGCGGTCGCAGGCGGGGCGGCCCATGCGGGCGGTGCGTGAGGGGGATCTCAAGCTCGTCGTCGATGCGGCGCACACGTATCTGTACGACATCACGCGCGATCCCGGCGAGCGAAACGATCTGGCCCGACTTCGCACCAACGACGTTCGACGCCTCACGCAGGCGCTTGCCGCATGGGAGCGCATGGTGGACGCCGAGGCGGTGACGCGTCGGTAAGGGAAGCGGCGTCCTTCGGCGCAGGACTCTTTCTCGTCGAAGGATCGCCCCACTTCCCCAGAGGGATTAGAATCCGTCCATGCTTCCCCTCCTGCTGGCGCTCCTGCAACCGGTCAACGCCGGAGCCGCAGATAAGCCGACCCTCGAGCCTATCCCCGCCGTTGGCCGCAGCTTTTCCGGCCGTGCGAAGGAGCTGTCTGCGCGGGCCCCGCGACTTCGCGATTCGATCACGCTCGACGGTACGCTTTCGGAGGCGGTGTGGCAGCAGGCCACCGTCATGAAGGAATTCACGTCGTACAACCCCGTGGACGGCCGGCCGGCGCAGGACAACACCGAGGTGCGCATCTGGTACGCGGAGGACGCGCTGTATGTGGGCATCCGCGCGTACGCCCCACCCGGTACAGTACGCGCGACGCTCGCCGAACGCGATCGCATTGCCAACGACGACTGGGTGGCCATTCACCTCGACACGTTCAATGATCGTCGCCGGTCGTTCGTTTTTGCGGTCAACGCGTTCGGCGTGCAGGCCGACGGCATGCGCGCCGACGCATCGGCGGGCCCCGGCGTTTCGCGCGCGTCGTTGCAAGCCGTCGATCTGTCGCAGGATTACGTGTGGCAGTCCAAGGGACAGCTGCTCGACGACGGTTTCTCGGTGGAGATGCGCATTCCCTTCAAGTCCATCCGCTATCAGTTGGCGTCGACGCAGGACTGGGGATTGCAGATCGTAAGGCAAACGCAGCGCACCGGTTATCAGGACACGTGGGCGCCGACATCGCGCGCGCAGCAGGCCTTCACGCCGCAAGCTGGCTATCTGCGCGGCATGACGGGCATGAAGCGCGGGCTGGTGCTCGATCTCACGCCGACCTCGGTCACGTCGACGACGGGTGGGCCGGCCGGTGGCCTCACGGATCCTGACAAGTGGCGCTACGGCACGCGTGGTGAGCTCAGTGGGGACGTGCGCTGGGGCATTACCTCGAACTTTACGGTCAACGCCACCGCCAATCCTGATTTCAGTCAGGTCGAGACGGACGTAGGCCAGATTCCGGGTGACGTCCGCTTTGCGCTCTTCTTTCCGGAGCTCCGCCCCTTCTTCGTGGAAGGCAGTGAGCAGTTCGATGCGCCAAACCGGCTCGTCAACACGCGTGCCATCGTGCAGCCGTTGGGCGCCATCAAACTCACCGGCAAGATTCCGCGCACCGACGTAGGGCTGCTGTCGGCGATCGACGCCCCGTCAAGCGGTCGTGATGGCAAAACCAGCCCGCGCTTCAACATCGTGCGATTGCGCCGGGATGTCGGTGATCAGAGTACCGCTGGCATCGTCTTCACCGACCGGTCGGAAGGCTCGCGCTTCAACCGCGTGGCCGGCTTCGATACGCGCCTGCAGTTCGCGAAGGTGTACAGCGTCGACTTGCGTTATGCCGCGAGCATGACGCGCGATACCGTGACACGCACCGGTTCACTCTGGGAGGCCAGTCATGGCCGTACCGGCCGTGGCTACGGCTACCGGTACAACTTGCAGGGATTCAGTCCCGATTTCGAGACCCAAACAGGGTTCGTGAACCGTGTGGACTTCGTACGCGCCCAGGTGAATCAGCGCTACACGCTTTTTGGCAAAAAGGGCGGTTGGTGGGATCAGCGTCAGCACTTTCTCAGTGCCAGCTCGCTATGGACGTACCAGAGTTTCAACGAGCGTGAGACACCGCTCGAGTCGCGTGTCACGCTCGACAACTCCATGACCATCCGCGGTGGGTGGCGTGTGAGCGTGACCCCCGATGTACAGCGGGTTGCGTTCGATGCGCGCCGCTACACCTCGTACGCCGTGCTCTCTGCCAGTGGTCGTGACACGCTGAGCTTCACGCCGAATACCGCGCAGATCACCAGCAACATGGCGTTCGCCGTGAATACGCCGCAGTGGCGACGTGCCGGTGCCACCGTCACGGCCACCGTCGGCACCGAGCCGGAGTTCTTCGAAACCGCCACCGTGCAGCGGCGTGAAGTCGAGGCGCAGGTCGATCTACGCCCGTCGTCGCAGGTACGTATCGGTGCGCTGTTGCGATATCAGCGATTCGTGCGCGATCGCGATGGTTCGGTGTTCAGCACGCAGGTCGTGCCGCGTCTTCGCCTGGAGTATCAGTTCTCGCGCGCGCTCTTCTTGCGCTTCATCGGGCAGGTGGAGTCGCGCGATCGCAGCGCGTTGCGCGATCCGCGTACGGAGCAGCCGCTCTTCCGTCGCTCGGCCACTGGCGAACTCTCGGTGCAGGGTGTGAGGAAGTCGCTGCTGGGGCGAGCCGACTGGCTGATCAGCTACCTGCCGAGTCCGGGTACTGTCGTCTTTGTTGGCTACGGTACCGGGGTCGACGCGACGGAAACGATGCGCCCGTCGGATGTTCAGCGTACGAGCGACGGCGCCTTCGTGAAGTTCAGCTATCTCTTCCGCGTGCGGAACGGCGCCCGGTAACCAACCGCGCGCGCCGCGTGTGCGTCAGGGCGCCGTGGCGGATGCAAGAACGCCCGCCACCGCCGAGCGGAGTTCTTCCGCACTATACGGCTTGGCCAGAAAGCCCGCCGCGCCATCGATGCTGGCGCCGGGCTCCTGCGCATAACCGCTCATGAGCAGCACCGTTACGGACGGATCCAGCTGACGGAGTTCGCGCAGCGTCTCCCAGCCGGACAGCTCCGGCATCGTGAGATCGAGGAGGACCGCATCGATGGCCGGTCCGCGCTCGGCATATACCTCGAGTGCGGCGCGTCCGTGGGGTGCCGTCAGCACGCGATACCCATCACGCTGCAAGACGCGTTCGGCTACCCGAAGCGCGGCCGCGTCATCATCCACGACGAGCACCGTGCGGTGTCGGCCGGCTGTCGCTTTCGATTCACCCGGATCGTCAGCGGACGCGTCGTCGGCGGGCAGTAGAACGGCGACCGTCGTCCCCTGCTCGACCGTCGACACAATGCGCACGGCGCCCCGATGCGCGCGTACGATGCCAAGCACCGCGGCGAGCCCGAGTCCCCGACCGGGTCCTTTGGAGGAATAGAACGGATCGAAGATACGCGGCATGTCGTCAGCATGCAGTCCGACACCCGTGTCGGCGACTTCCAGTACGAGGTACTCGCCTTCGGCGATATCCGCACCAACTTGCGCACTGGCCAACCACGCACGAGTCGCGTGCATGCGGCGCGTGCGAATGGTAATGGTACCGGGGGCATCGCCCAGCGCATCCGACGCGTTGGTGATGACATTCATCACCACCTGTCGCAATTGCGTCGCATCGGCACGTACGCGCGGGAGGTCATCGCGCAGTTCCGACACGACATGCGCCTTCTTGGAAACGACGGTCGTCAGCAGGCGACCCATTTCCCGGACGAGCGCCGACAGGTCGACCGGCTCCACGACAAAGCGGCCTTTGCCGGAGTACGCGAGCAACTGGCGCGTGAGTTCCGCCGCACGGCGTGCCGCGACCTGCAGGTCTTCGAGCAGCGGGCGGGCCGACGAGTGGTCCGGGAGCTCCTCGACCGCCAATGACGCGTTGCCGAGCACACCCACGAGCAGGTTGTTGAAGTCGTGGGCAATGCCGCCGGCGAGTACTCCCAGTGACTCGAGCTTCTGCGTGCGTCGCACCTGCTCCTCGATGCGCGCGTGCTCCTCGTCCTGCGCGCGACGCTCGCTGACATCCACCAGATACCCGAGAAAATGCGTCGCGACGCCATCGTTTGCGCGCACGACCTTCTTGAAGTCGGTCACGGTCCGCATGCGTCCGTCCTTGTGGCGCAAGCGGTACTCCTGTTCGAACCACTCGTCGCCAGCGGCGACGTGCGCCCTCAACTCGGCTTCAATACGTTCGAGATCGTTCGGGTACACGATGTCGGCGTATCGGACCGCGCCCGTGATGAGCTCTTCCTGCGTGTAGCCGAACTGCGCACCGAGGTTGGCCGAGACATACTCGACGGGCCACCGCTCGGCGTTGCGCCACTTGAACACGACGGTCGGACCGGCGGAGAAGAGTTGACGCTCTTCGAGGAGTTCCTGGTCGCGCTCTCGCCAGTCGAGGGCGGCAGCGATCTCGCGTACGATGAGCTCAGCCGTTTCGATCTCTTCCGCTGTGAACACGCGCTGCTCGGCGGCATAGAGCACGAACTTGCCCCACAGGCGTTGACGGCCCACGAGCGGCAGGAAGAGCAACGCCTGAATGTTTTCGGCTGCCAGCGTCGCCGCGAATGGCGCCAGCGACGGGTCCTCGGCGACGTTCGCCACTGCGACCGGTGTCGCGTGGAGATCGCGCGGCGACCACGGCGAGTGCCCATCGACCGCGGCGCGGTACGTGTCGGACAACCCGCGCCAGGCGACGAATCGGCAGACGGCTTCGTGGTCGAAGATGAGCAGCGACGCGCGCTCGACATGGAGCGCGACGGCGACGGCATCCATCGCGTGAGAGTACAGCCCCTCGAGCGTGGACTCGCGCGACAGTGCGGCGAGCACGTGGCCGACGAACTCCCGACGCTCCTTGACGGTGCTGCCAGGAGTTGCCCCGAACGAGAGGGGCCCCGACGCAAATGCTGACATCCGGAAAACCTGCGGGGCGCCTGCCAGCGTCGCAAGGGTGCCCCAAGGTCCTATACGACGCGGGGCCGGTGATTCCGCTCACCGGCCCCGCCCCCATCACACAGACCGCGACGATGTCGTCGCGGGAGCCGTCAGCTCGCGATCTTCTTCTTCGCCTGGTTGATCTTCTCCATGTACTTCTTGAAGAACTGCTTCTGCATGTCGTTCATGTCGATCTCGCGCCCCTGGATGTACGACTGAATGATGTTCGTCGTCATGTCCAGCGGGGTGCCGGTGGTGATGAGCAGCGTCGCTTCCTTGCCCACCTCGAGCGAGCCCACCTTGTCGGCAATGCCCATGAACTCGGCGGCGTTGATCGTTACCGCCTTGAGCGCCTCTTCTTCGGGCAGGCCGAATGCCACCGCCACGCCGGCATCCCACGGCAACCGGTAGCTGTAGAGCGCGTTGCCTTCACCGGCGATCGCGAACTTCACCCCGGCCTTGTATAGGGCGGTCGGGGTGCTGTACGCCTCGTCGTAGCCATCGTCACTCCGCGGAGGTGCCGACATGGTGGAGGTCAGAATGACGGGCACCTGGTCCGCCTTCAGGCGGGCGGCCACATGAATGGCATCGCGTCCGCCACGAATGACGAGCTTGATCCCTTCCTGCTTGGCCCAGGTGAGGGCGTCGTTGATCTGTGCCACACCTTCAGCAGCCACGACCACCGGAATCTCGCCGTTGAGCGCCGGAATCATGGCCGCGTACCGCGTATCCGTGCGCACCGTCTGCCCCGACTTGAGCGCATCGCGATAGGCACGCGCTTCACCGAAGAAGTTGCGGATTTCCTCGACCTGTTCGGCGTACGTCTTGGGGGCCGGCTGCGCCCCTCGGCCGCCCGGGCCGCCCGGGGGCGGGCCGCCGAAGCGGCGAGGACGCGCGTTGGGGTCGGGCCAGTTCACGTTGAGTGCGGCCGCGCCCTTCATGGACATCTCTTCCCAGGTCCACCCTTCCAGCGAGATGGCGGACGAGAGCCCGGAAATCACGCCGCCACCGGGCGTCGAGAAGGCCACGAGCACACCGGCCGAACGCGTCGTGCCGATGTGTCGGCTTTCGGCGTTGACGGCGACTTCGGCGCGCACGTTGGGGTTGAAATCGCCAAGCTCGTTGATGTCGTTGGAGACATCGACGCTGCCGATTTCGGAGATGCCTACCGTGCTATAGGCGTCGATGAGTCCCGGGTAAATGTGCTTGCCGGTGACATCGACCACCTTTGCACCACGCGGCACGGCCACGTCGGCACCACCGATGGCCAGGATCTTTCCCTTATCCATCACGATGACGCCGTTCTCGATGACGCCCTTCGTGACGGTGTGAATGGTGGCGCCCTTGAGCACCACCGGTTGGGATTGCGCCGCCGTGGGAATGACGACCTGCGCCTGCAAAGCGGCTGGTGCAAGCACACCGGCCATGCCAAGCGACAGCGAAATCGACGCGGCCTGCAACAGCAACCGCGGCGTGTGGCGCAGCGTGACGCGCGTGTGAGTGTGCATGGTCAGCGTCTGGAAGTGAGTGCTGAAAGTACGGCGAAAGAGCGACATGATTACTTGCTCCCCGGGCGGCCGCGTGCCGCCGCACCGGCCGCGGGCGCGTCGGCGGGCGACGCGGCGAGTACGGCCTGAATGAGCTGCGCGCGCTGCTTGGCGATGTCTTCACGCAGCACCTTGTCTTCGGCGAGCGAGAAGTAGCGACGGCCATCGACCCACGTCTGCTCGGCCTTGGTGAATTGCGAGAGCGGGTTGCCGTTCCAGATCACGAAGTCGGCATCCTTGCCGGCGTCGAGCGAGCCAATGCGATCGTCGATGCCGATGGCCTTGGCGGAGTTGATGGTGACCGTGTTCATCGCATCGAGTTCAGTCACGCCTGAACGGAGCAGCTTGCCCGCTTCCCAGTTCATGCGCGTGGAGATCTCGTTGTCGTCGGAGTGCAGCGAGGTGACGACACCGGCTTCCATGAGCAGGCGGGCGTTGTATGACGTCGCGTCGTACGCCTCGAGCTTGAACGCGCCCCAGTCGCTCCACACCACGGCCGCGACACCGGACTTCTTGAGCTCATCGGCAATCTTGTACGCTTCGACGCCGTGCTGCAGCGCCTGCACCTTGAAGCCGAACTCTTCGGCGAGGCGAACGAGCGCGAGGAATTCGTCGGCACGATAGCCGTGCGACGTGATCCGCAGCTTCTGGTTGAGAATGTCGAGGATGGCTTCCATGCGCAGATCCTTGCGCGGCGGAATGCCGGTCTTCGTCTTCTCCCAATTCTTCCACTCCTTCTCGTAGTCACGCGCGGCGAGGAAGTGGTCGCGAATGATTTCCTGCACGCCCATGCGCGTGTTGGGGTAGCGCGTGGGGCTGCGCTTGGGGTTCTCGCCGAGCGCGAACTTCACGGTGCGTGGCGCGTTGGCAATCTTGTACTCGTCGGGGAGCGAACCCCAGCGCGTCTTCACGTACACGTTCTCGCCGCCAATGGGATTGGCCGAGCCGTGCAGGATCATCGTGGTGGTGAGGCCACCGGCGAGCTGCCGGTAGAACCAGATGTTGTTCTGCGTGATGACGTCGCCCATCTGCACTTCGGGGACGATGGCGAAGCCGCTTTCGTTGACCGAGCTCACGCCGCCGTGCGTGTGCGGGTCAATGAGGCCCGGCGTGACGTGCTTGCCGGTGCCGTCGATTTCGACCGCGCCCTTGGGAGCGGTGAGCTTCTGTCCCACCTTCACGATCTTGCCGTTCTGCACGAGCAGGTCGGCGTTCTCGAGGCGTCCCTGCGTGCCCTGCGTCCACACCGTGGCGTTGCGCACCACGACCGCGGCCGGCTGTTCCGGCGGCGCTGTCCGGCCGAACTCCATGGCCGGGCGAATGAAGGGCAGGTCGATCTTGGGAACCTTCACCGCCACCACACCACGCGCCGCGCCGACATATGGCTCGGTGCGCGTGCCCTTGTAGCTCGCGTCGGTACCCGTGGGGAGCGACATCCAGCCGAAGAACTCGTCGCCACGCACGGAGCCCGACAGCAGCACCGCGCCCTCAAGACCAAGCTGTTCACCGTTGAAGGTGGCTTCGAGACGACCGGTTTCGGCGATGATGCGTACGCCGGTGATGTTCACCGGACGACGGCTCGGCATTTCGATGGTGCCGCGAATGCGGTTGAGCGGTCCTTCGAGACGCAGCGTTGCCGACTTGAAGGTGCCGGCGTCGTCGGAGGCAATCGCCCAGGTGCCGCGGGGATCAACCTGCGGCGGACGCGAAACACCAAAGCGGGCGCCCTGCACCCACACGTCGCGAATGGAGGACTCTTCCGTGAAGAGATCGCCTTCGCTGACGACGAGGTTGGCCACCTTGCCCACCGCGATCGTGCCGTGCGTGCGCTCGATGCCGAGGATGCCAGCGGGGACGGTGGTCAGTGCGGCCAGCGCCTTGTCGACGGCGAGTCCGCGCGACACGGCCACGCGAAGGTTGGGGAGGAACTGATTGATGGACGAGAGACCGTCGGCGGTAATCGCAAACGGGATCCCCGCGGCGGCCAGCTGCGCGGCGTTGGTGGGCGCGAGATACCAGTGGCGCAGTTCGGCGAGCGTGACGTTGAGCGCGGCCTCCGGGTTGGCCACGTTCGGCGCGTCGGGGAAGGTGAGCGGCACGATGAGCGGCTGCGTGCGTCCCTTGAGCACGTCGATGAGGCGGTATTCCTGTCCACTGCCACGGAACCACGGCGTGAGCTTGTACTCCTGCGCGAGCTTGTACGCGCGCAGGTATTCCTCTTCGCTTTCCGTCTGGAAGAGCACGGGCTGCTGGCCCTTGATGGCCTTGCTCATGGCGGCCAGCGCTTCGCTCGTTTCCGGGGGAAGAATGGAGCGGCCGCTCGTTTCGTACGCCGACCAGGCGCGTCCGTACCACTCCGCGTCGAGGAACGTCTGCTTCATGAGCGCGACGGTTCCCATGGTGGAGTTGGGGTACATGCCGCCGAGCGCGAAGGAGCGGGAGAAGCCGATCGTCTGCGCGAGGTCGGGGCGCAGCACGCGTTCACGCACGCCGGCGTCGCTCAGGTTCACGACCGAGGCGGTGCCGCGGAAGATGCCCTGACGCGGCACGGCGAGCGCGGCCCCGAAGCCGAGGGAGCGAAGCGCCACGCGGCGCGTGGAGTCGTCCTTGAGATTGGATGTGGTGCTGAACCAGGCGCGCACCTGTGGATTCCAGTGCGTTGGGCCAACGTCGCCGCCCTGGGCCGGGAGGTCACCGCCGAGGTCTGCATGCGCGTCGATGAAGCCCGGGTAGACGGTGAGCCCCTTGAGCTCCCACACGCGGGCGCCGGCGGGGGCCGCGATGCCAGTGCCGACGGCGGTGACGACGCCGTTGCGGATGATGATGGTCGCGTTGTCGAGCACCTGCCCGGGGGCGGTGACGACGCGCGCGCCGACAAGGGCGTGATAGCCCGTGGCGTTCGCACGGAGGCCCGTGACCGGCTCGGTGCGGGACGATTGCTGGGCCCCGAGGGTGCTGACGCTCAGCACGGCGAGGCTCAACAGGGATCGAACGAGTTTCACGAAGGGACTCCCGGGACGGCGGCCGCGAACGACGGCCGTCGGTGGCAAGATGGAGGAGCGCAGCGGACGCCCGGCGACGGCGAGATATCGGTCGGCGCGTCGTCATGTAGATTGGGGCCAAACACACGAGGAATCAAATTGCCGGAAATCGTCCGTACGCTTCGCCATGCCCTGGCGCGGGTGGTCCCACTTCTGTTCATCGGCGCAGTGCCGGCCGCGGCGCAGTCAGGCACGGTGTACGACACCACCGGATTACGGGTCAAGCGAGACTTTGCCGAAGCGCAGATCAAAGCGCTCGCCGAACCGTACCGGGGCATCTTCACGCCGGCGGGGCCACAGGCGGGCCTGTTCCCCATTCGCTCCACCGGCGTGTCGACCGCCCCGATCGTCGCAGCGGCCAAGGGCCTGCTGGCGTCGCTGTCGTCGGCGCAGCTGCTGCGCACGCAATTCGACGTGAACGACCCCGAATGGCGCCGCTGGTCGAACGTCGACAACGGCATCTATGCGCGGCAAGGGGTGAGCCTGCGTGAGATGACACTCGCGCAGCGGCGCGCCGCCAACCGGCTTATGGAGGCGTCGCTCAGTGCGCGTGGGCTCGCCAACAGCGCGGCGATCATGAAAACCGATCAGACGCTGCGGGAGATCAACGACGACTCCCTGACGTTCGGGGAAGACCTGTACTTCTTCACCGTCATGGGCACCCCGTCGGCTACCGAGCCGTGGGGATGGCAGATCGATGGGCACCATCTGGTGATCAACTACTTCGTGCTTGGCGACCAGGTGGTGATGACGCCGATGTTCATGGGTGGGGAGCCGGCCATCACGACGACCGGCAAGTACAAGGGCAATCGCATTCTGCAGGAAGAGCAGAATCGCGGGCTGGCGATGTATCGCACGCTCTCGCCGATGCAGCGTGATCAAGCCACGTTGGCGCGTGAGAAACGGGCCAACGACATCAAACTGCAGGCGGACAAGGACAACGCGGTCATGGCGTATGCCGGTGTGCCTGCCAGCGCGTTGTCGGCAACGCAGCAGTCGGCGTTGCTCGATCTGGTTGCGCTGTACGTGGGCAACATGCGTGACGACCACGCCAAGGTGAAAATGGACGACGTCCGTGCGCATCTGAACGACACGCATTTCGCGTGGGTCGGCGCCGCGACAGATACATCCGTGTTCTACTATCGCATTCACAGTCCGGTGGTGCTCATCGAATTCGATCATCAGCGTCCGGTAGGAACGACCTCGATCAACACACGTGGCCAGCCCACGCGCGCGCACATCCACGTCGTCGTGCGCACCCCCAACGGCAACGACTACGGCAAGGATCTGCTCGCGCAGCACCTGCGGCGGTCGAAACACTGATGTCGGCGACCGGCCTTCGCGAAATCACCATTGCCGATGCGGACCTGGGTCTCACGTTCCCCGCGGCGGTGCAATATCCCGCTACCCATGCGGGACCTGAGACCCAGATTGGTCCATACACCTTCGCGTCGACGCGCGACGCGGCCCCTGCGGACGGGCGTTTTCCGCTCGTGATCATTTCGCACGGTGGCGGTGGATCGCATCTGTTGTACCGCACGATCGCTACCCATCTCGCCGCCAATGGATTTGTCGTCGTCGCACCGGAGCATGCCGGGAACAATCGACGCGAGAACACGCTGCAGCATTCGAACGAGAATGTCGTACGCCGCGCGAAACATCTGTCGCTGACGATCGATGCCATGCTGGCGGATCCGCTGCTGGGTACGCATGTCGATGCGGCTGCTGTTGCCGCGATCGGGCACTCCATTGGTGGTACGGCGGTGCTGGCGATGGCCGGTGGAGTGCCGTGGTCTCGCGACCGGTTGCCCATCACCGTCGCGCACGACACCCGCGTGCGCGCCGCGGTGTTGCTGGCACCGGCGACCGAGTGGTATCAGGCACCGGATTCGCTGTCGGGGGTACAGATACCACTCCTGGTGTATGCTGGCAGTCTCGATACGATGACGCCGGTGTGGCAAGCCGAGCTGGTTGTGCGCGCGATGGAATCATCGAAACCGGCGACGTTGGTGGTCGTAGAAGGAGCGGGACACTACGCGTTTCTGTCGCCGTTCCCCGCGGCGATGCAAACGCCGGCGTTTGTCCCCGCGCAGGACCCGCCCGGTTTCGATCGCGAGCAGTTCCATCGGATGATGGCGCCGGAGATTGCCGAATTCCTGCGCGCGCGTCTGATCGACTCCGGCGCGTAACTCCAAGTTTCGCATACTCGCGGTATGAACCGACTCGACGGAAAAGTCGCACTCGTGACCGGCGCGGCGCAGGGCATCGGCGCCGCCATTGCGCGCGCCTGTGTTGCCGAGGGTGCCACCGTAGTACTCACGGACATTCAGGACGCGGCCGGACAATCGCTGGCGTCCGCCCTTGGCGCGTCGGCGAGCTACATGTCGCTCGACGTCCGTGATGCGACGCGGTGGGAGCATGTGTTGAGCGAGGTGCAGCAGCGCTTCGGGTCACTCGACGTGCTGGTGAACAACGCCGGCATTACCGGCTTCGAGGCTGGCTACGTGGCGCACGATCCCGAGCGCGCAACCCTCGCGGCGTGGCACGACGTGCTGGCCACGAACCTCGACGGCGTGTTCCTCGGCTGTCAGCACGCCATACGCATCATGCGGACGAATGCGGGAGCGGCGGCGGGTGTCGGCAGCATCATCAACATGTCGTCGCGTTCCGGACTCGTGGGCATTCCCCTCGCCGCCGCGTACGCCGCCAGCAAGGCCGCCGTGCGCAACCACACCAAGTCGGTCGCGCTCTACTGCGCGCAGCAGGGGCTCCGTATCCGCTGCAATTCGGTGCATCCCGCGGCGATCATGACGCCCATGTGGGACGCCATGTTGGGGGACGGCCCGGATCGTGCCGAACGTGAAGCGGCCTTCGTGCGGGATACGCCGTTGCAACGGTTCGGTACCCCGGACGAAGTGGCGTACGCGGTGGTGTATCTCGCGTCGGACCAGTCACGCTACACGACTGGTGCGGAGCTCGTGCTGGATGGTGGGCTGCTGGCGGGGAGTGCGGCGTCGCCGGGCAGCGGCAAGGAGTAGCGGAACGCGCTGAGCAGGCCGCCGCGTATCCGGTTATGATCCTCACATCATGACTGACGTTTTCCGCGATCCACTTCAGCAGGCCCTCGGCAGCGCCTTTCAGCTTGGGCGAGAGCTCGGCGGCGGCGGCATGAGCCGCGTGTTCATGGCCCGCGACAACATGTTGGGGCGTGATGTCGTCGTGAAGGTGCTGTCGCCTGAGCTCGCGCAGGAGCTGTCGGTGGAGCGCTTCGGCCGCGAAATCGCGCTCGCGGCGGCGTTGCAGCATGCCAACATCGTGCCCGTGTTGTCGGCCGGTGTCACGAGTGAGGGGCTGCCGTTCTATCTCATGCCCTTCGTCGACGGCGCGTCGCTGCGCGATCGAGTCACGGGCGGGCGTTCGCTGCCGATCGCCGATGTGCTGCTGGTGCTCACCGACGTCTGTCGCGCGCTGGTGTATGCGCACGGACGTGGCGTCGTGCATCGCGACATCAAGCCGGACAACGTGATGCTGTCCGGTGGCGCCGCATTGGTGACTGATTTCGGCATTGCAAAGGCCATGAGCACCGCGCGCACGGCGCCGGCGGACAGTCAGCTCACCCGCATGGGCACGTCAATTGGCAGCCCGGCATACATGGCACCTGAGCAGGGCGCGGGTGACCCGGACACGGATCATCGCGCCGACTTGTACGCACTCGGTGCGATGGCCTACGAACTGCTCACCGGCCAGCCGCCGTTCGGCGATCGTCCGGCACACGCACAGCTGGTCGCCCATTTCTCCGAGGCGCCGATGCCAGTGGCCGAGCGCCGCCCCGATGTGCCGGAGCCGTTGGCGCAGTTGGTGATGCAGTGTCTCGAAAAGGATCCGGCGCATCGTCCGCAGCAGGCCGCCGAGTTGCTCGAATCGCTCGCCGACGCGTCGTCGGTCGCGCGACTTGTCAGCACCGGGCAATACAGTGCCAAGGTGACGGGGACGCTCGCGGCGGTCGCCCCCGCGAAATCGCGTCGTTCGCTCGTGGTCGGTGGCGTGGTCGGGTTGCTGGCACTCGCGGCTGCGGGGGCGTGGTTCATGACCCGCGATGGTGGCGGTGCAGAGACGGAGGCCAGCGCGTCGCTGGTGGCGGTGATGCCATTCGCGGTGCGCGATGCGTCACTCAACTTGTGGCGTGAAGGCCTGGTGGATATTCTGGCGCGCAGTCTCGACGGCGTCGGCACGCTGCGGACGGTCGCGCCCTCCACCAGTATTGCGAAATCACCGGAGCGCGCAGACATCGCCACGGCGACGGCGCTCGGCAAATCGCTTGGGGCGGGACTGGTGGTGTTTGGGGAATTGAGTCCGTTGGGCAAGGATTCGGTGCAGATGCGCGCGGCGCTCGTGGATGTGGCGCGCGGTGTCGTGCGCCAGGACGTCAACGTGCGGGGCGAACTGCTGCGCGTCGATGCGCTCGCCGATTCCCTCGCGCTGAAATTGCTCCCTGTCATGGGGAACGGTGCCACCGCCGCCACGCGGGCCGCGCTGGCGACCATGGGAACCTCGTCGTTGCCGGCGCTCAAGGCCTATCTGCAAGGGCAGCAGTACTACCGTCGCGGCATGTCCGATTCGGCACGTCTCGCGTACGAAAGCGCGGTGGTGGCCGACTCCACCTTCTCGCTGGCGTGGCGCGGCGTGGCGTCGGTGTACATCCGCACGGGCCGCGAGAGCGCACCGGAAGCGCAGGCCGCACTCGATCGCGCCATTCGCTTGCGTCGCGGCGGCAGCCCGCGCGACAGTCTGCTGTTGCATGGCGATTCGTTGCGCCTGGCGGTCGTGCGGCGGTCGCCGGTCGCGGAGGACGCGCTGCAGGACATTCCAGCACTGACGGCGCTGTTCTCCACGCTTCGTGAGGCGACGGCGCGCTACCCGAGCGACGCCGAGCTGTGGTTGGAGCTTGGCGACGCCGGCTATCACTTCGGTGAATTGGCCGGTGTGGCAGACACGAACATTCTTCAGGACTTCGAGCGCGCCATCGCTCTCGATTCGATGGTGCTCGTACCGTATGTGCACGCGTATAATCTGGCCTTGCGCACCGGCAAGTACCGGAGCGCCGCGGCGCATGTGCGGCGTTTGGCGCAGCTGATGCCGCCAACGGCGGCGCCGTACTACGGACTCTTGGGGACGGTGCTCGACTCTGCGCCGGTGCTGAGCCGCAACGCCAAAGTGCAACTCGATTCGCTGCCGTTGTCGCACGCGGCGTTCGTGCTCCGCGAGTTGCAACTCGCCCCTGAGGCGACGCCACTCAGTCTGACTGTTGCGTCGTCGCTGTCTTCGCGACTGACGAGCGCCCCGACGCTCGAGGACTCGGCGGCGGCGGCTCGCATCATGCTTTTGGCGCAGGCGCATCGCGGGAAGGTGGTGCGCAGCTCGATGCCCGTCGTCTTCTCCGATCGCGTGTCGTTGGCGCTGGTAGGACTCATGCCATCGGACGCCGTGCTACAGGAAGCGCGGGCCATGATCGGTCAGAAATCGCCGGAGCTCGCGGGCGCCGCGTCGCTGTTCGCCGCCGCGCGCGATACGGCGTCCGTGTCGGCCATTGGCCCGCTGTTCGATCAGATCGACGCGGCCGCGCGCGCTCGTGGAGACGAGCGGACGCGGTACGCCGTTGTACACCGTGCGTACCTCGCGTTGGCGCGTGGCGATTCCTCCACAGCGCTCCGTGAGCTGCTGTCGCTGCCCGGCACCATGTGCAGCGGGACACCGTGTGCGGCGCTGATCACAGCCAAGCTGCTGCAACGGGCAGGGCGTGATGCGGACGCCGCGCGCGTACTCGACCGAGCGCTGCCATCGCTCGCGGCACAGGTCAATGTCCCGCTCCTCATGCAGGAGCGAGCGCAGCTGGCGGAGCGTATGGGAGACAAGGCGACGGCACGGCGGTGGTACGCGCGGGTGCTGGCGCAGTGGGGGAGTGGCGATGCCGCCGTGCAGCCAACGGTGGCGGCCGCAAAGGCGGGGCTGGCGCGCGTACGTTGAGTAAGGCGCGATGATTCCTTTCGCGGAGTAGGCGATGGCGGCGTCACTGGCAGAGCTCATGCAGGCCGTGCGGCACGAAGACGTGAAGACGGCGCTCGCACTTCTGGACACCAGTCCGGGACTGGTCGCGACGAGTATCCACGCGGCGGCGGTCGTCGCGGACGAAGCGTCTGTTCGCGCGCTGCTGGCGCAGGATGCGGCGTTGGCGACGCTCGCTGTTGGTGACGATGCGACGCCGCCGCTCGTGTTGGCGGTGCAATCGGCGCTGGCGCGCGCGCGTGGTGTGTCGGAAGACACGCAGGCACGCGTGGTGAGCGCACTCATCGATGCAGGCGCCGATCCGAATTGTTCGGTGGGACTCGCCGATGTGCATGGGCGCATTCCAGTGCTCTATTTCCCGTGTGTGGCGGGCAACGTGCCGGTCGCACGGGTGCTGCTGGAGCGTGGGGCGTCACCGACGGACGGGGAGAGCCTGTATCACGCGGCGCAGTACAACCGGCGTGAGATTCTCGAGTTGTTGCTCGCGCACGGCGCCAATCTGAGCGAAGGGCCCGCGGGCACGGGCAATACTCCGCTGCACTTCCTCGCGTCGCACCGCGCCTCCAATGCGTTGGCGCCCCACGTGATTGCGGGGATGCAATGGCTGCTCGAGCACGGTGCCGATCCGCGCGTATCGCTTGCCGTCATTCGCGACGGTCAGCACCCGTCACAGCTGGGGGAAACACCGCTGCATCGCGCGGCAGCCAACGGCTACAGGGGCGATGTGCTCGCCATGTTCGTGAGATACGGCGCGCTGATCAACGCGCGACGTGACGATGGTGCGACGCCGTACGCACTCGCCATGCGTGCGGCGAACCGCGATGGCGCGTTGTGGCTGGCGGAGCAGGGCGTCGATATGAGCAGCGTGTCGACAATGGACCGTCTGCTCGGTGCCTGTCTCTCCGCGGATGAGCAGACGGCGCGACGCATTGCGCAGGAGCATCCCACGCTCATTCCGTCGCTCACCGGGAGCGATGCCGGCACGCTGCTGACCGCGCTCATGGAGGGGCGTGATGATGCGGTGCGGCTGATGCTCGCGTTGCAGTGGCCACTCACGTACGAGAGCGAGTGGGGCGGCACGGCCCTGCACTGGGCGGCGTGGAACGGACGCACCGACATGGTGCAGTTGCTCCTCGATCATGGCGCACCGGTGAACGTGCGCGACTCACGCTACGGCAGCTCTCCCCTGGCGTGGACCGCGCATGGTTCACGGTACTGCGCACGGGCGAACGACGACGACTATCCGGCTATTGCCCATCTGCTGTTGGACGCCGGCGCCACGCGCGCTGAAACCATCAACCAATGGGGCGAGCCTCCCGAGAGCCTCGGCCGTCCTTCGGTGGTTGCGGTGTTGCACTCGCGGGGCTTTGCAGCGCCAGCGGTCGGGTAACCGTCCGACGATCCGCGGCCCGTCAATGCGGCCCGATGCGCAGCGAAAGCGTGGCGAGATACACCTCGCGCAGAAAGCTCACCAATCCCGCAATGACGCAGAGCATCGCCACCACGAACAGGCCGGCAATGACGCGGGAAATGTCGAGGGTGAGGAAGGCACTCACGAAGAGCACCGCGACCACCATACACACCAGCAGCGCCGCCGTGGTGCACAGGCTGATGGCGCGATTGATGTGGCGCGCGCGGCGCGAGAGCATCTTCAGGTCGACGTGCACGACGGACTTGTGCTCCCCGGTGATGTCCGGCAGGTGCCCCTCCAGCAGGCGGGCCCGGTCGATGACCCGTCCCAGCCGGTTGGTCAGTACCCCCAGGAGCGAGGCGATGCCCGTGAGCAGAAAGACCGGGGCGACAGCCAGCTGAATGACGTGCGCAATGGCGCTGATTCGGGCATCGGGTTGCATATCTAGGAACATAGGAGGCCGCGGCACCCCCTGTCTGGCGCACGAAATGACGGGACTAGTCGTTAATCCCATCTCACGTGTTCCCCCTTATAGCATGCCCGACTCCACGACACCGCACCCAGCCGCGATACCGGATCTCCACGTAGCCCTCCCCGACGGCGGGACGGGGCTTCCTGGGGACGAACGCGCCTTCCAGGGGCTCTTCGACACGCTGTACGCCCCGTTGCGGGGGTACGCGCGTGGCCTGACCCAGGATGAGGCCGTCGCCGAGGACCTGGTACAGGAGGCGTTCGTGCGGCTGTGGGACCGTCGGGACGCGCTCCCTGCCGACGTCTCGGTGAGCGGGTATCTGTATCGAACGGTCCGGAATCTGGCGCTCAACCAGCGGCGCGACCGCGCCAATCGGCAGCGGTTGCTCCAGGACCCGGTCGTGTTCGAGGGCGCGGCGCCGTCGGCGTTGCCACGCCCCGATACCGATCTCGAGCACGACGAACTGGGCGAACGGCTCTCGTCGTATGTGAGCGCCTTGCCCCCCCGTCAGCGGGAGGCCCTGGAACTGTCGCGCTTCCAGGGGCTATCGCACGCCGACGTGGCGGTCGCCATGGGCTGCTCGCCCCGTACCGTCAATAATCACCTCGTCGCGGCACTGGCTACGCTACGCCGCCGACTCACCGATTTTGGCAGCCTTGTTGCCGCGTTCGCCTGGTGGCTCACATGACATACAACTCCCCGCTGTCCCGTCCGCGTGAACTCGACGCCACACTGAAATCGCGTACCGACGGAGAGGCGCTCGCCACCGTGTGGGACGCGCTCTCAACCCCGACGGTTCGCGATCCCGCCGCCACCGATGCCGAACGCGGTGCGGCGTGGGCCCGGCTGCGCGCGACGCTCACCGACCCCGCACGCCAACCGTACACGACGGACGTCCCGGCACCGCTCACGTTGGTGGACGACCTGGACGACGACGCGCTGCCCGCAGATGACGTGCGCGCGCCGCTGCCGACCGTCCCTCCCCGCTCACCCGCTGTGGCGTGGCAGCGTACCAGCCGGGTCCCGCGGTGGTTGGCGGCGGCCAGTCTGGTGGCGGTGCCGGCGTTAGGAGTTGCCGGCATACGGGCCGTGCCTGTTCGGTACGACGCGCCGGCGGCAACCGGAGCGGTGGCGGCGGCGCCGCGCATGGTGCGCCTCGAGGATGGCAGCACCGTCTGGCTCGCGCCCGGCAGCTCGCTCTCGGTGCCGCGTGCGCTGGGGTGGCCGAGCGTGCTTCGCAGTGCCTCGCGCACTGTGGCGTTGACCGGACGCGGATTCTTCACGGTGGCGCGCGACGGCCGCACGTTCACGGTGCGCACCAGCGATGCGCAGATCCGCGTGCTCGGCACGCGTTTCGATGTGCGCGGTCCTGCCGGCACGTGGGGAACGCAAGTGATGGTGGAGGAAGGGCATGTCGCCGTCTCCGCCGCCGCGCGTGCCGAAGCCGGTGGCACGGTGGAATTGCGCGCCGGACAGCGTGCCGTGGTGGGTCGTGACGGGGCGACACCGCTCGTCACCGCGGTCTCGCCGGAGCGGATTGCCTCGTGGCGCAGCGGTGGACTCGCCGCGCTCGACGAACCGTTGGGCGCCGTGCTCGATGAGCTCGCGCATCGGGCGGGCGTGGAGATCACGCGCGCCGGGGATATCGATGAGGCCGCGGCGGTGTCGCTCTTCTACCCATCCATGCCGGCCATCAACGTGGTTCTTGCCGACCTTTGCACGGCGCAGGGGATGCAGTTCGAGCGCACGAGCCGGGGATATCATCTCACGCGGAGCACCACCCGGCCGTGATGTCGCGCTTGCGACGTCGCGTGGCGACGGCCGGCTGTGTGTTGCTGAGCTCCCTCGTGGCATTCGACGCGGGGGGGCAGCGGGCGTCGTCGGCATCGGCGACGCCGGCGACCGTGGGGGACAGTGTGCGCGTGCTCACCATGGCGCTGCTCGACGTCACGGTGGTGGACGCCCTCGAGCGCCTCTCGGGTGCTGCGAACATGAATATCGTGTGGCAGCAAGCCAGTCTTGGCGCGCGCGCGGAGCGGCGCGTCAGCTGCCGCGTCGATCGCGGTGCGCCGGAGGCGATGTTGCGGTGCATCACGCGCGCGGCCGATCTCGACTATTACCGGCTGTCGTCGGGAACGTACGTCGTCATTGCTGCCGCGGAGGCGCCCACCCAGTGGGCGTCGCTCGGCGGATTCGTGGTCGATGCCAACACGGGGGCGGCTTTACCGTCGGCGCGTGTGCAACTCACCGAAGCCCCATCGTGGATTACGGCGGGTGACGATGGCGTGTTCACCGTCGCGCGTTTGCGTCCCGGTCGTTACGACATGACCGTGCGTGCGCTTGGCTATCGCCCGTATACCGCGACGCTCGACATTTCTGCGCGGACCGCCCGTCGCATACGCGTCGCGTTGCAGCGCAGCGAGGCGGCCATCCAACCCGTCGTCATCAACGGCATCCGTGCGGGCGACGCCAGTGCCTCGCTCGGTGCGTCGGTGATCGCCGACAGCGCGACCCTTCATGTGATCGGCCCCGCACTGTTTCTCCCCGGGGCGGTGGCACCGCTAGGCGTGACTCGTCGCGACGGGACGGGTGATCTGCATCTGCAGGGCGGAGACGTTGGGGAGCACCCGTGGCGACTTGATGGCATTCCGCTGTACGACGTGACGACGCTCTCGGGTTTCCTCGGCGTCGTGTCGCCGCTGGTCGTCGATCGCATCACGGTGCATCGCGCCGGATTCGGCGCCGCCGTGGGCAGCTTCGCATCTGGTGCCATCGATCTCACACAAGGGCTTGGCGGCACGGCGGCAACGTCGGGGGTTTCTACCGATGTGGCTATCGATCCGCTCACCGCGACGGCACGCGTGACCTCGCCACTTTCGCTGGGACAGGCGAGCG
This sequence comes from bacterium, assembly GCA_027484025.1. Classification (GTDB taxonomy): domain Bacteria; phylum Gemmatimonadota; class Gemmatimonadetes; order Gemmatimonadales; family Gemmatimonadaceae; genus Gemmatimonas. Next base: position 42,848 of record JAIXTI010000286.1, on the reverse strand, counting down.
GGCGCGTGATGCTCGCCGCACGGACTGGCCTCTGGCAGTGGACGGCACCCTCCGCCATGGTGCGGGCCGTGCGACACTGGAGCACGCCAGACCCGGTGCTGCTGGCGCGAGTCAGTGACTTCGGTGTGGTGCCCGGGATGGAGCAGCTCGAGCGAACGCAGTATGCGACGAGCATCGGTGACGAGTCGGTGTCCGTAAACGATGTGCACGCCGCGGCGACACTCGACTGGGGCACGGCGCAGTCACTGTCGGTGTCGGCGTTCACGACGGCACAGGGCATCGCGTATCGCGGTACCGCCCCCGACAACGGACTCGCGACGCTGCGCACCGAAGATGCCTACAACTGGCGCACGACCGGAGCACAGCTCACGCACCGCTGGCTGCTTGGTGCGAGCGTCCGCCAGCGTGTGCAGCTGCGCACGTCGCGCCATGCGCTAGTCCACGATGCGTCCATGGCCATGTCGTCGGCGTCGCTCGCGGTGAGCGGGGGCGAGCGCAACGAGATGGAAGAGACGACGCTCGCGGCCGATTGGCGCTGGCCGGTGAGCGGTCGCGTGTCGGCGAATGTCGGAACTGAAATCAGTCGCGCCAACTCGAGCTTGCAGATCGCCAATCGTGTGTTGCAGCCGCTGGCGATGACCACCTCGGTATGGCGCGGGGCGCTGTTCGCCGATGTCACGACGCAGCTGCGTGCCACACTGTTCGCGGATGCCGGATTGCGTATCACGCAGCTGCAGAGTGGGCGCACGTATGCCGAGCCTCGTCTGTCGCTGCGCGGCGAGAGCGGCGCGCGCGGCGTGCCGTGGAGTTGGCGCCTCTCTGGTGGGGGATATCATCAGTTCGTCACGCAATTCGATGTGGCGAGCACGATGCCGGTGGCATTTGTGCCGAGTGTGCGCTTCTGGCTCCCGGCGGACGGCGCGAGTCCGGTTGCGCAGGCGTGGCATGTCGCGGCCGAAGGCGTGTGGCGTCCCGCCGCGGGGTGGGAAGTGCGCGGAGAGAGCTACGCGAAGTGGATGCCGTCCATTCCCCTGTTCGACTACGGCGTGATGTACCGGGCCAACGGGGCGGCGTCATCGACGGCGCCGCGCACGGCCATGGACTTCGTGCGCAGTATGAACGGCCGTGCCATGGGTGCCGGCCTTCGTGTCATTCGCGATGCGCGGCTTCGTGGCGGATACTGGCGACACGAACTGGCCTACGATGCTGGGTGGGCGCAGCGTCGATTCCCGTCGCGCTTCAACGAGCAGATGCAACCGCCACCGTGGCTCGAGCCGCATCGCGTGCTGCTCGTATCGGAGCTGACGCCGGTGCGCAGCATCACGATTGCCGCGCGCGCGCGTGGTGTGGTGGGACGTCCATGGGCGCTGCGGCAGGTGTACTACGACTTGTTCAGCGCCGCTCCAGATAAGTCCGGTTTACCGATCGACATGCCTGGGAACATGAAGCGCCCGGCGATTATCGAAGCGGATCTCGGCGCAACGTGGACACGCCGGGTGCGGAGTTCGACCGTGGTGCTTGGCATGAGCGTCACCAACGTGTTCAACCGCGCCAACGTGCTCGACTACGGTTTGATCAAGACGGCCGCCGGCGGTTACGACATGGTGCCGCGGTTGCTGCCGAGGCGGGTGCCCGCAGTCACGCTCGAGCTGCGCCCGTAGGAGAAGGTGCTGACCGCCCAAACGGCGTGATCTACGGAATCGACACGGCGCCGAGTCCATCATCGACGCGACCAGTGTCAGCCTGTCGGCAACGGTGCGGGCCACACCAGCGGGACACCGGCCGCGGTGAGCGTACGCTGCAAGTCTGCGGTACGCGCGCGCTGCTCATGAATACCCGCGGGCGGCACACGCGTGGCGAGTGATTGCGCGACGAGATGCCCGACGGCTTCACCGATGTTCCACTCGATGGGGTGCAGGCGATAGCCGCCATTGGTCAGGTGAGTGACCCCGATGTTCTTGCATGCCGGCAGCAGATTGCGAATGCGCACGGGGATGAGCGCGCCCAGTGGAATCTGAAAGGGCAGGGTATCGCCGTACCCCCCAGTATCACCACGCGTGGTGCGATGCAGGTCCATGGCGTAGTGGCCAATGCCTACGCTGTCGGCAAACGCCGTCGTCTCGGCGCCACGCGGGTTCAGATCGCGCAGGACATCCTGCTCACGCACCGTCGTACGCGCACGCACGCGGCGACTCTCCCGAATGTACGGCGCCATCGCCAATCCGTCCGCCGTACCCAGTACGTCGGTACGCAATCGCAGGCCGGGCCACCCCACGCCACCGTCGGGGCGTGGGGCCTCAGTTTGCAGCCAGTACAACAGGCAAAGACTGAGATCCTTCGCCGAACGCACATGTTGGGCGGCGTCGGTGGCACTCACGCCGGCCAACGGGCCAAAACTGTAGTCGTTCTGCCACCAGTTCACGAGCGTGATGTCACTCGCGTACTTCCCCGACGCAAAGAGCGTTCGGTCGATGATGCGCCGGTAGGACCAGTAGCCGGTACGCGCCACGGGGTCGAAGCCAATGCGCTTGTTTGCGGGTTCGTCAAAACCGAGTATGGGCCATGGCGTGCCCTCGACCGATACCGTCTGCGTGCGCCAGCGTGCGTACTCGGCCGGGCGATCGATCACGTGCTGTTCGCCCGCCAGGTGTTCCATGGCGAACACCATCGTGAAGCTCTGTTGGTTGTCCGGCTGATACTCGTTGGCCGCATGCGGTTCGCCGGTCATCGCCTTCGACTCGGCGCCCAGCACGTGCTCGGCCTTGGAGAGCGGGAGCAGATCGCCGAGCTCGGTGGCGTCGGCGAAGTATGGCGCGTGCAAGACGGTCGTGCGGCCGATTGCGTCGTGCACACGAACAGCCCGAATACGGTCGCCGGTGATATCGACCGCCGCGGCACGGGTATGCGACAGCACCCTGAGCATTCCGGACGCGATGTACGGCGCGAGCTGCGCTTCGAGGGCGGTGAGCCACGCGCGCGGCTCGGCGCAGAGGCGTGAAACCCACCCGTTGCCCGGGTTGAGCCGGGCGTTGGCCCGCGCGCGCTCGAGCAGTGCCGGATCGCGGCGGTACTGATCGCGAACAGCGCTTCGCAGCCCCCGGTAGCTGGCGGTGCCACCGATGGACTCGATCCAGCGGTTCTCGTCCGGCGGGACTCCCTGCGCGGTGAGCTGCCCGCCAATCCAGTCGGTTTCTTCGGTCATGATGACGCGAAGTCCGCGCGCGCATGCGGACAATGCAGCCGCACATCCGCCGAGGCCACCGCCAATGATCACCAGATCAGCACGCTCGTCAGCTCCGGGAGCCGACTGCCCGAGCGCGTGCAGGAGTCGAGGGGCAAAGGGCACGAGTGCCATGTGCGACAGCAGCTGTCGTCGCGTGACCATGACCGGCGCGTTAACGTAGAGCGACGCCATTGGCGCACGCACAGGAGCTCGAGCAGTTCGGCATGCCGTGAACATGGCGCATGACCGGGCACGTTGCGAGTCTTCTGCTCCCCTCAGCCACTGCTACCATGTGCCGCTGTCCCCGTTTCTTGTCCAGCGCGCTGCTTGGCCTATCGGCCACCACGCTTGCTCTCGCCGCGCACAGTGCGGATGCTGCGGCGCAAACCGCTCCTGTCGCGGCGGGCACTGCCCTCGCCAGTGACGCCATGCATGGCTTGCGGTGGCGCCACATCGGGCCGTTTCGTGCCGGGCGCACCAAGAGTGCGGTGGGGGTGACGCAGCAGCCCAATGTGTTCTACATCGGTCCCACCAATGGTGGCGTGTGGAAGACCACCGATTACGGTCGCACGTGGAATCCGATCTTCGATGCGATGTCGAGCGGATCGGTGGGCGCGATCGAAGTGGCGCCGTCGAACCCCGACATCATTTTCGTCGGCAGTGGCGAGGGACTCCAGCGCCCCGATCTCTCCACCGGCAACGGGATGTATCGCTCGAGCGATGCGGGCAAAACGTGGACGCACCTGGGTCTTCGTGACGGGCAGCAGATCCCCCGCATTGCCATCGACCCGGGCAATCCGGATCGGTTGTTCGTCGCGGTGCTCGGTCACCCGTACGGCCCCAATACGGAGCGTGGCATTTACCGCTCGGTAAATGGTGGCAAGACGTTCGAGCGGGTGCTGTACAAAGATGAAAACACCGGCGGCGCCGACGTGGTGCTTTCGCCCAACGATCCCAACACGGTGTACGCGGTGCTGTGGGAGGCACGACAGGGACCGTGGGAGAACGCGGCGTGGAGCGGCGCCAACAGCGGCCTCTTCAAGAGCACTGACGGCGGTGCCACGTGGAAGCAGCTGGCCGGTGGCCTTCCCACCACGGCCGACGGACTCGGCCGCATTGGTATCGGCATCAGTCCGAGCGATCCGCGGCGCTTGTACATCACCGCCACGGCCGGCGCGAAAAGCGGCATTTATCGCAGCGACGATGCTGGTGCGACGTGGGTACGCACGACGAGCGACGGCCGCTTTTACGGGCGCGGTGACGACTTTGCGTCGATCACGGTGGACCCGCGCGACGCCAACACGCTCTACACGATGAATGTGGTGGCGTGGAAGAGCACCGATGGCGGATACACGTGGAAGAGTCTGCGCGGTGCGCCCGGTGGCGACGATTATCAGCGACTGTGGATCAATCCGAACAACAGCCAGGTCATGTTGCTCGCGGCCGACCAGGGCGCGGTGATCACGGTGAATGGCGGCGAAACGTGGAGTTCGTGGTACAATCAGGGCACCGCGCAGTTCTATCACGTGACGGCCGACTACAACTGGCCGTATCAGTTGTGTGGCGGCCAACAGGAGTCGGGCTCGGCGTGTGTGGCAAGCCGCGGGAACGATGGCAGCATTACGTATCGCGACTGGCGCCCGGTGGGCGCGAGCGAGTACAGCTACGTGGCCCCCGATCCGCTCGATCCCAACATCTACTACGGTGGTACGGTCACGCGGTTCGACCGCCGCACGGGGCAGGTGCAGAACGTGAGCCCCAACGCGGGACGTGGTCGTGGCGCCGCAGGCAGCGGCCCCGATTACTTCCGCGGCATTCGCACCATGCCCATTCTCTTTTCGCCCATAAACAAGCGAAAGCTGTACTACGGCACCAACGTGGTGTGGGAAACGGTGAATGGCGGTACGTCGTGGAAGCGGCTCAGTGATGATCTGTCACGCGCCACGTGGACGGTACCCGCGAGCGTCGGCATTTACGCCAAGACGCCGGCGGCCACACCGACGCGCCGTGGTGTGGTGTATACCATTGCGCCCAGCCCGGTGGACTCGAATACCATCTGGGCCGGCACCGATGACGGTCTCATTCACGTGACGCGAAACGGCGGACGCACATGGAGCAATGTCACACCGCCGCAGTTGGCGCCATGGTGGAAGGTATCCATCATGGATGCCTCGCACTTCGATGCGAATACGGCGTACGCAGCCGTGAACACCTTCCGGCTCGATGATCTTCGGCCCCACTTGTATCGCACGCGCGACGGCGGCAAGACGTGGACGGAGATCACGAATGGTATGAGCGCCGATGCGCCAACGAACGTGATTCGTGAAGATCCCACGCGGCGCGGCTTGCTCTATGCGGGCACGGAAACGCACGTGTGGGTGTCGTTCAACGACGGTGATGCGTGGCAGCCGCTCAAGCTCAACATGCCGCCGATCAGCATTCGCGACCTCGTCGTGAAGGACGACGACATTGCCGTCGGCACACACGGGCGCGGCTTCTGGATTCTCGACAACGTGACGCCGCTGCGTCAGTGGGGAGCAGCAGCGCCGGCGGCCAACGCGACGCTCTTCAAGCCGGCGGTGGCCACGCGCGTGCGCTATTCCATGTACACCGACACGCCGATTCCCCCCGATGAGCCACGCGCCGAAAATCCGCCCGATGGCGCGATGATCGACTACTACCTCGCGCGTGATGCGCAGCGGGTGGTGCTCGAGATCGTGAACGCTGCGGGACGCGTCGTGCGCCGCTACGCGAGTGACGATCCGACGCCGGCGCCGGCCGATGCGGGGAACGTGCCGTGGTACTGGTTCCGTCCGGCGGCGGCGCCGTCACGCAAGGCCGGGTTGCAGCGCTTCGTGTGGGACCTGCACTACGCGCGTCCTTCCGACGACTGCTCGCTCCCCATTTCGGCGACGCCCTACAACACCAAGTGTGAGCCCGAAGGCCCATGGGTTGCACCCGGTCGTTACACGGCCCGGCTCACCGTAGACGGGGATGTGAGCACGCAGGCATTCACGGTGCGCATGGACCCACGCGTGAAGACATCGACCGCCGCGCTTCGCCAGCAGCACGATCTGTCGGTGGCGCTCTACGACGCCATGCTCGAAGCACGTGCCTTGGCGGCCAAGCTGAAGCAGGCTGGTAACTCAGCGCTCGCGGCAGAACTGGAGCGTGCCGCGTCATCGCACACGGCCGTCATCGATGCACTCCAAGATGCCGACAGCGCCCCCACCGATGTAATGGTGCGCACCGCCACGGAGCGTCTCGCGGCGTGGCGGGCGCTACAACTCAAAGCGAAGGCGGTGGCGCCGTAAAGCCCTTGGGCACACCGTCGGGGTGCATGCGGCACGCCGGCGGTTGCTCGATGGTGTAGGTCAAGTTGGCGACGCGCCACGCCGTGCCCACCTTGACCAGGGTGAAGTGGTCGATGCCGCAGTGCGACCACTTCCCCTGCGCCCAGAGGTCGTAGGGGAGCCACACCGAGGCAATCGTGCCCGCAATGTGAATAGTCGGATTGAAGCCGCGCTCAATGATGGGGGCGCGTGTTCCCGTCGCACGCTGCGATGCCACCGTGCGCATGGTGAACGCGCCGCCAGTTCCCGCCACCTCACGCGCCGCGTACACCTGACCCTCCGGCGTCATCATGTCGGAGAGACCGATCATGTTGCCCACGTTGATGTACATGAGCGCCGAGTCGACGACCGCCATGACGGCTCGTCGTGTGGCGGCGGTGTCGGTGGCTTGCGCCATGGCCGTACGGACGGGTAGCAGCACCGCAAGTGCTGCAAGCGTGGGACGCAGCAGACGACGCATAGGGGCGAAGCTCAGAAAGGAGGAGGCACAAGCCAACGGATTGTCCCCACGTTAGCCGTACGTCACCTCAGACAGCAAGCGCGGCAGCTGCTGCGCCGTGGCCGCCTTGACGGAGACTCGCGTCACTCCGGCCGCTAGCGCCTCGGCTTCGTCGACATCGTCCGCGTAGCCGGTCACCATGACAATGGGAATCGACGCACCTTCACGGCGAAGCGTCTGCGCCAACGCGAGTCCGGACATACGTGGCATGGACAGGTCGGTGATGACCACGTCGAAGTCATCGGGCGAAGCGCGGAAAGCGTCGAGCGCCTCGAGCGGGCAGGTGAAGCTCGTCACGGTGTGCCCGAGTGGCGTCAGTGTACGGTGCGCCAAGCGCACGAGCGGCGCCTCGTCATCGACGAACAGCACGCGCTTCGACATGGACGTGGCCGCGCGAACGGGTGATACGGCCGGTGGAGCAATCGCCACGCCCTCGACGCTGGGGAAAAGTAGCTGGAACGTCGCGCCATGGCCTTCGCGGCTGCTCACGGTGATGGTACCGCCATGACTGCGCATGATGCCGTACGCCATAGAGAGTCCCAGCCCCGAACCTTCGCCAACCGGCTTGGTCGTGTAGAACGCATCGAACAGCCGGCGCTGCGTTTCGGTGGTCATGCCCAACCCGGTGTCGCGCACTGTCAGTCGCGTGTACCGCCCCTCCACCACACCCGCCACGCTGGCCGCATCACCGTGCAGTGTTGTCTGGTCCACCGTGAACGTCACCTCGCCGACGCGGCTACTGCCAATGGCATACACCGCGTTGGTGGTCAGATTGACGATCGTTTCGTGTACGGCGGCGGCGTCAGCCATAATGGGGAGAACAGCGTCGTCGGCATGAACGACGAACGAGATCCCGGCGGGCACCGTGGGTCGAAGCAGGCGCAACACTTCGTCCAGCACGTCGCGCAGCTGAATGAGCTGCTGATACGGCTCCCGCGGTCGGGCGAAGGTGGTAATGCGTCGCACCAGTTCACTCGCGCGCTGACCGGCCAGCAAAATCTCCTGGAGCTGTTCAGCGCCATCGACAGATAGTCCGGGCTCGTCTGCCACCAGCTCGGCGTTGCCGCGTATAGCCAGCAGAATGTTGTTGAAGTCGTGCGCGATACCGCCCGCCAGCGTCCCGAGGGCCTCGAGCTGCCGCGATGTGAGGCGCGCTGCTTCCGCCGACTTCTGCGCCGAGATATCGGTGAAGCTGACTTGCAGCGATGGCGTGCCTTCGTGAATGAGCGGCGTACACAGGATGCTTGCTTCGAACGTGGTACCCTTGAGGCCACGCAGCAGCAACTCCATTGGGGCGGGTGCGGCGTCCGGGCGACTGGGCTGACACTCGTCCGGCGACTTCAGCCACGACGGTGGTTCCTCGAGCAGAAAGCTGCGCATGGACATGCCGAGTAGTTCGTTCGCATGCGTTGCGCCCATCAGCCCGACGGCCGCAGGGTTTGCATATCGCACAGCGCCGTCTCGTACGACCATCACGCCCACCGGAGACATTTCCACGAGCGCACGGTAGCTGCGTTCGCTCGACTCCAGCGCGAGCGTCGTGGCCATCTGATCGGTGATGTCGGCGTGCGTGCCGGTCATGCGTACTGGGCGTCCCGCGTCATCGTGCTGTACTACCTTCGCCGTCGAGCGAATCCAGCGGAATGATCCGTCGAGCCCTTTGAGACGGTACTCGATCTGCTCCGTCTCACCCGTGCGCAGGCATCGATCAAAGCGCTCCATGACCTGTGTGCGATCGTCATGGTGAATGGCGGCAATCCATGCCTCACGCGTGAGCTGCACTTCTGAATCGCGCGGTGTCGCGCCCATGAGACGGGCAAACTGCGGACTGGCCGCAACTACGCCAGTTGTCAAATCGAGGTCGAACCACCCTTGCCGCGTTGCCTCCATGCTCAGGCGCAACCGCTCCTCGGCGCGATGACGCTCGTCGAGCTCGACCTGCTGCTTTCTCACGGCGGCGACCGCGACGCTGCGCGCGTAGCCTACGACCGACGAAACAAAGAGCATACCCATGCTCAAAATGATCGCGTGCGGCCAGCTGAAGGGGCGCACCGCACTGGGCGTGACACGCGAGACTTCTATCCACGTCAGTGCGAGGATTGCGACCCACACGCCGATCACGATGGCGGCAATTTCGCGGCGCGGCAGGAACACCGCCGCAATGGTCACGGCGAACACGAATCCGAAGGTGCCCACCGTCCGCATCGATCCAAAGGACAGCACGAGGGCTACGCTGCCGAAAAGGATGGCCGATACGACCAGCCACACGGCGGCGCGCAGCTGCTGCCGTTGGATCAGTAGTCGGGCAATACCCGCAGCGATCGCTTCGAAGCCGAGGGCTGCCAACTCCCCGGCGCTGGCGACGCGCCAGGCTGCGGCAATGGCCAGCAGCAACGCGACAATGCCACCATAGAGGATCGGCACCAGCACTCTCCCATCTCTATCAACGGGATAGAGCGGGGAGAGGTCGTCCGCGTCGGACACAGGTTGGGTCAGCGGGAGCGCCGGTTCATAGTGCCGCAACGTTCGCCAAAACGGACGTGCTCGTCAATGAACCGGCGCTGTCAGTTTTCCTCCGAGCCTCTCCCTACTGGCTCGACCGGATCCATCGCCACGTTTCCGCCCACGATGGCTCCTTTCCGTGCAGCAGAATACCAAGCGCGAAGATCTTCCCCGCTGCCAGTCTGAAGGTCCAGCTGGCGGCGGCCAGCAGCAGCACGGCCAGCACCGGCTCCCACCACGGAACGCTCGTCATGAGCATGCGTACGGGGAGCACGGCCATGGACGTGAGGGGAAAAATCGCGAGCGTCTGGGCCACCCACGTTTCCGGACGGGACAACAACCCGAACGCGAGCCCCATGGGGAGCACGGGAATGAGCAGCATCGATGAGCGCGGCGACGAGTTGGGATCGTCAATCGTGGCGGCGACGGCAGCCATGAATGAAAACCACATAATGACGCCAAGCACCGTGACCACCAGCACCAACAGCAGCGGCCACGGATCGGAGGGCATGGCGGGCAGCGAAATGGCGCTGCTGCCGAGCAAGGTGGGGAGCATCGCCGTGAGCGCGAGCCCCGACACACCAATGAGCAGCGTGCCAACAAGTGCGGCGCTGACGAGGCCGATGATCTTGCCGTCCATCCACGTTTGCGGCGAAACGATGGCGATGATCTGTTCGGTAATGCGCTGCTGCTTCTCGCCCGTGATGCCGGTAAAGAGCGACGCGAAGCCGTTGAAGAGCACGAGCACGCCGAACATGAGGATGGCGCCCGTGAACAGGCGGCTCCCCACATCACTGCTGCCGTTCTTCAGCGTGACCGTGTTGACCTTCACCGCAAACGGGGAGAGCATGGCGGCCCGCTGCGCATCGCTGATGGGGAGCGCGGTGAACGCGGCGCCCTGACGTGCCTGCGTGAGCGCCGTCGTAACCGTCGACGTCCACGCGGCCCGCTTGCGCAGCACGATTTCGGCCGACCCCGCGCCTTGAACAAGCAGCGCGCCACCCAACGAGTCAGCCGCGATGGCGCGCCGCGCATCGGCGGCGGTGGTAAAGCGTGTGCTGTCCCAGCGGACGCCATCGACGGCCGGAAGGGCAAAGCCGAGCTGTTCGCGCCCGATCACCGCCACCTGCACCTGCTTGCCCTTTGCGTCCTTGGCCATCTTGCCGACGGCGCCGGAAATGGTCCCCACGACGAGCATGATCAACACGCCGTACGCCTGCTGCCGCCACTTTACGAAGCGGTTGAACTCCCAGCGCGCAATGCGGCGCACCTGTTGCCAACGCGTCATGCGGCCTCCGTGGCGGGCGCCGACGTATTGGCGCCGACAGTGTTGATGTACACGTCGTGCAGTGACGGTTGTTCGGTACGCACGTCGACAATAGTGAGCAGTTGCGAGCAATGCGCCAGCAGCTCGCCCACTTCATGCTTGGGCTTGAGCGTTATCTCGATGAGGCCATCGTCGCGACGCTGCACGCCGCTGGCGGCGGCATGGGCACGCAGCGCGTCGAGTGCCATGTCGGTCGCGTCACGGACCTCCAGCAGGAGTCGACGCCCGCTCCCCCATCGTTCGCGAATTTCGGGAATGGTGCCGTGCAGCACTTCGCGGCCGTGTTGCATGACGAACAGACGATCGGCGAGCCGTTCGACGAGTGACATCTGGTGCGCCGAGAAGAGCACCGTCATGCCGTCGTCGCGCAGCGATCGCACCATGGTCAGAAACAGTTCCTGGTTGAGCGGATCGAGGCCGCTGAACGGTTCGTCGAGAATCACGAATCGCGGGCGATGCATGACCGCGGCGGCGAATTGCACCTTCTGCTGATTGCCCTTGGACAGTGACCCCACTTTGTCCTTGAGGCGCGCACCGAGTTCGAGGCGCTCGAGCCAGCGCTTCGCCTCAGTGCGCGCATCGGCGGCGGTCATCCCCCGCAACGTTCCGAAGTACTCGAGGACGGCGGTAAGCGGCTGGTCCTGATACAGCCCGCGCTCTTCTGGCAGATAGCCCATGGCTGGTGCCGGCAAGCGGGCGCCGGTCACGCCATCGTACTGCCAGCTGATACGTCCGCTGTCGGGGATGGTGATGCCGACGAGCATGCGCAGCAATGTGGATTTCCCGGCGCCATTGGGACCAAGCAGCGAAAAGATTTCGCCTGCCGCGATGTGGAACGAGATGTCGTTTACTGCGTGAACCCGGGCAAAACGGCGGTGCACCTGTTCGACGGTCAGCATGCTCACGTGATCGGAGTGGAAGGGCCACAACGCAAACGGTGGCGCCCCGGATCTCCCGGAGCGCCACCGCTTAGAACGGCATGATTCGCCAAAAAGTTACGCGAGGTCGAAGCGATCGGCGTTCATCACCTTCGTCCACGCGGCGACGAAGTCGTGGACGAACTTCTCCTTCGAGTCGTTCTGGGCGTACAGCTCGGACAACGCACGCAGTTCCGAATGCGAACCGAAGATGAGATCGGCGCGCGTGGCCGTCCACTTCACGTCGCCCGTGATGCGATCACGGCCTTCGAAGACATCGCCGCCGGCCGACATGGGCGCCCACTTCGTGCCCATATCGAGCAGGTTCACGAAGAAGTCGTTGCTGAGCGTCTCGGGGCGATCGGTGAACACACCGTGCTTCGACGCGCCGTAGTTCGCACCGAGGGCGCGCATGCCGCCCACGAGCACGGTCATTTCCGGGGCAGTGAGGCCCAGGAGATGTGCTTTGTCGACGAGCAGCTCTTCGGTCGTGCGCGTGTACGCCGTCTTCTGGTAGTTGCGGAAGCCGTCGGCCTGCGGCTCGAGCACGTTGTACGAGTGTACGTCGGTCTGTTCCTGCGTCGCGTCCATGCGACCGGGCGTGAACGGCACCATGATGTCGAAGCCGCCCTTCTTGGCAGCCGCTTCGATGGCGGCGACACCGCCGAGCACGATGAGATCGGCGAGCGAGACTTTCTTGCCACCGGTCTGCGCCGCGTCGAACTCGGCCTTGATGGTGGCGTAGATATCGAGCACACGCGTCAGCTTGGCCGGCTGGTTCACTTCCCACCCCTTGGCCGGCGACAGCGCGATGCGCGCGCCGTTCGCACCACCGCGACGGTCGGTGCCGCGGAAGGTGGAGGCTGACGACCAGGCCGTGTACACGAGCTGCGAAACGGGGAGCCCCGACGCGAGAATCTTGCCCTTGAGCGCGGCAATGTCGGCGGCGTCGACGAGGGCGTGATCGCAGGCCGGAATGGGATCCTGCCAGAGCAACTCTTCCGCCGGCACCCACGGGCCTACGTAGCGCGACTTGGGACCCATGTCGCGGTGCGTGAGCTTGAACCACGCGCGCGCGAACGCGTCGTGGAATTCCTGCGGGTTGGCGTGGAAGCGCTTGGAGATCTCGAGGTACGCGGGGTCGGTGCGGAGTGCGATATCGGCGGTGGACATCGCGGGGCGCACCTTCACGCCCGGCACGTGCGCATCGGGCACGACGAGCGACGCTTGCTTGTCGGTCGGCTCCCAGATGTGCGCGCCCGCGGGGCTCTTGGTGAGCTCCCATTCGAAGCCGAAGAGCGTGTCGAAATAGCCGTTGTCCCACTTGGTGGGGTTCGGCGTCCACGCGCCTTCGAGGCCCGACGTAGTGGTGTGCGCACCCTTGCCGGTGCCGAACTTGTTTTCCCAGCCAAAGCCCATCGCTTCGATGGGCGCGCCCTCGGGCTCCGGACCCACGAGCGCAGTATCGCCGGCGCCATGCATCTTGCCGAAGGTGTGTCCACCGGCGACAAGGGCGACCGTCTCTTCGTCGTTCATCGCCATACGCGCAAACGTTTCGCGGATGTCGCGCGCCGAGGCCATCGGGTCGGGCTTGCCGTCCGGGCCTTCGGGATTCACGTAGATGAGCCCCATCTGCACGGCCGCGAGCGGATTCTCGAGCTCACGGTCGCCGGAGTAGCGGCTGTTTTCCTTCTCGCTGGTGGCGAGCCACTCCCCTTCACTGCCCCAGTAGATGTCCTGCTCGGGCTCCCACACGTCCTGACGGCCGAAGGAGAAACCGAAGGGCTTGAAGCCCATCGTTTCCATGCCGATGTCGGCGGCGAGAATGAAGAGGTCGGCCCACGAAATCTGGTTGCCGTACTTCTGCTTGATGGGCCACAACAGGCGACGCGCCTTGTCGAGGTTGCCGTTGTCGGGCCAGCTGTTGAGCGGCGCAAACCGCTGCGTGCCGCTGCCCGCGCCACCGCGACCGTCGGCGGTGCGATAGGTGCCGGCGCTGTGCCACGCCATGCGCACGAAGAACGGGCCGTAGTGACCGTAGTCGGCGGGCCACCATTCCTGAGAGTTCGTCTGCAGCGCGACCAGATCGGCCTTGAGCGCGTCGACGTCGAGCGACTTGAGCGCCTCGGCGTACTTGAAGTCGGGCGCCGGATTGGAAAGCGACGAGTGCTGGCGGAGAATGCCCACGTTGAGGGCGTTGGGCCACCAGTCGCGGTTCGTGCGACCGGCCGCCATGCGCGCCGTGGTTGCGCCCGTCGGCTCGCTTCCGCCGTGCATCACGGGGCACTTGCCCCCGTTTCCACCAGCCTGTCCTTCCATACGCGTCTCCGAGAGGAAGCAGCGCCGATGCGCGCTGCGTGGTCGAGCGCTCTGTGAGCTTTCTCACCGAGCCGTAACTCAGGTACGATACGGACTCCTGTCATAGGCAGCAATGGGGCTTTACCTATATAGGATATAGCTGTAGCCTATGGGATATGGATGGCACACTGCTACGCGCATTCGTGGAGACCGCCGATGCCGGCTCGCTGAGTCGTGCGGCGGGGCTGCTGGGGCTGTCGCAACCGTCACTGACGGCGCAGATCCAGCGCCTGGAGCGGCACCTGGAGGCGCCGTTGTTCAACCGGCACGGCCGGGGGGTCACGCTCACCGACGCCGGCAAGGCGCTCTACCCGCGGGCTCGGCGCATCCTCGACGAGCTGCGCGCCACCGAAGACGCGGTACGCCGTGAGGGCGCAGACGGGACCGGCACGCTGAGCGTCGGGGCAATTCCCACCGTGGCGCCGTACATCCTCCCGGCGGCGCTGCGTCGGTTGCGCGTGCGACAGGCCTCCCTGCGGATTGAGCTCAGGGAGGACTATAGTGCCGTACTGGCGCGTCAGTTGCTTGATGGTGCGCTTGATGTGGTAATAGCGGCGCTGCCTTATGGCTTCGACCACCTCGACACAGAACCGCTCGGCACGGACGCGCTGGTGGTCGCGGTCCCGGGGTCGCACGCGGCCGCTCGCGCCGGTCGCATCACGCTGGCGCAGCTCCGCGACGCACCGGCGGTGACGCTCGACCCGGCGCACTGTCTGGGTGAGCAGGTCGCTGGGTTCTGCTCCAGCAATCAGGTGCTCCCCTCGGTGGTGTGCCGCAGTGCGCAGCTGGCCACGGTGCTCGAGCTGGTGGGGGCCGAAGTGGGGGTGTCGATCGTGCCGGCGATGGCGGCGGCGCGGCACAATACGCCGCAGTGCGCCTATGTGCCGCTGGCCGACCACACGTTGCAGCGGGAGATCGTGGCGGTCTGGCGGCGGGGGACGACCGTGTCGCCGTCGGCTCGGGCGTTTGTGGATTGTGTGAGAGAAGTGGTGAGGGGGTGGTAGGGGGGGGCTATTGGAACTACGGGAGGGGGACTACGGGAGGGGAACTACGCTAGGGGAACTACGGGAGGGGAACTACGGGAGGGGAACTACGGGAGGGCAACTACGGGGGGTCCGGACTGTTTCCACGGCTGCAACCAAACGGGACCGTCGGCCGTTCGGCACCGTAGCGGCACCGACGAAGATGTTGGAAGCGCTGACCCCCCTTCCCTGATTTATGACGCTCCGACTGGCTCGCCTGAGCCTCTCTCTTTGTATTGCGGCTACCCTCGTCGCTCCCGTGTCCCTCGCGGCTCAGGGCGGCCCCCCTGCTGGCCCGCCGACTGGTCGGCCGGCTGGTATGCCCCCTGGCGGTCCGCCGATGGGCAAGCCCGACTCCGCGACGCTGCAGTCGCAGGCCATTCGCGTATTCCTCGATTGTCAGGGACGCGTGCGCGGCTGCGACCGTGACTTCATCGTCACCGACGTGAACTTCGTGAACTGGATGCGCGACCGGTTCGATGCCGACGTGCAGATCCTCGTGTCGGGACTCACCAACGGCGGGGGCGGATCGGAAAACACGATCACCTTCATTGGCCGCCGGAAGTTCGAGGGGATGGCCGATACGCTCGTGCTCAACACGCTCCCCAACGATCCCGACGACCGCATCCGTCGTGAGCTGTCGCGCGTGTTCAAGCTGGGACTCGCACGCTATGTGGCGAAGTCGCCCATCGCGTCGCGATTGCAGATGGCGTACATCGCGCCGTTCGGCCAACAGCAGCAACAGGTGTCGGCGGCGAACCTGAAGGACAAGTGGAACCTCTGGACGTACACGACCAACTTCAACGCGTTCATCCGCGCCGAAGACCGTCAGCAGTCGATTAACGGGTCCCTGTCGCTGGCCGCCAATCGCGCGACGGCGAACTGGAAGATCAACGTGTCCGCCAGCGGCAACGTGAACACGCAGAAGTTCGAAATCGGCGAACAACCGGGGCGTCCCGCGTTCACCGTGGAGAACAAGCAGCGCACGTACAACGCGAACGCGCTCGTCGTGCGTACGCTGTCGTCGCATTGGTCGGCGGGCATGAAGCTCGGCGCCGGGTACTCGGACTTCCTCAATCAGGACGTCGCGCTGCGCTTCCAGCCGGCGATCGAGTACAACGTGTTCAACTGGAGCGAGCAGACGCGTCGCCAGCTGACCTTCTTGTACAACGTGGGCCCGAACTACTACGACTATCAGCGCACTACCGTCTACAATCGCGATACGGAAACGCGTTTCAGCCAGCAGGCGACGGCGTCGTATGTGGCGCGGCAGTCGTGGGGCTCGAGCAATCTGTCGCTCGACTGGCTCAACTATCTCCACGACTTCAGCCGGCACGCCCTCACGCTGAGCGGCAACGTCGACTTGCGCATCGGTCGCGGTTTCTCGCTCAACGTGGGCGGCTCGGCGGCGCGCATCAACGACCAGATCTATCTGCCGCGTGCCGGCAACACCGAAGAGGAAATTCTGCTGCAGCGTCAGGCCTTGCAGACGGGTTTCCGCATCACGACGAACATCGGTATCCGCTACACCTTCGGCTCCATCTACAACACCATCGTGAACCAGCGCTTCAGCAGTCTCGGTTCGAGCGGTGGTCGCTTCTCGTTCTTCACGTTCTAGTCGGGTAGCTCAACCGCTGTGATGTCGACAGCGGTTGAGCCCCAGATTACTTGCCCTTGGTGTCTTCCCAGAGCGCCGGGAATTGCTTGCGCAGCGCCTCCAGCTTGGGGAGGTCGTTGTAGACGATGTAGGGCTGATCGGTGTGCGTGTACAGATAGTTCTGGTGGTAGCGTTCGGCGTCGTAGAACGGGCCGAGTGCCGCCACCTGCGTCACGATGGGCTTACGATAGGTTTTTGCGGCGGCCAGTTGGGCAATGGCCGCCGCTGCTTTTTGCTGCTGCTCGGCCGACGAGAAGAAAATGGCCGACCGGTACTGCGTGCCCACATCGGGCCCCTGCCGGTTGAGCTCGGTGGGATCGTGCGCCACAGTGAAGAACACCGTGAGCAGTGTTTCGTAGCTCACCACCGACGGATCGAAGGTGACGCGCACGGCCTCCGCGTGTCCGGTGCGGCCGCTGCTGACGTCGTCGTAGCCAGGATTGACGACGGTGCCCCCGCTGTAGCCGGAGACGACGCGGGTGACGCCGCGAATGTGTTCGAAGACTGCCTCGACCCCCCAAAAGCAGCCGCCGGCAAAGACGGCGGTCTCGAGGCGGGGCTTGGCCGCCTGCGCCGGAAGCGCGGTGGGGCCTACGACAAGCGCAGTGGTGAGCGAGGCAACGAGAGCGGCAACGGCAGGCAGGCGCATGGTCGGAATTTGGTGAAGGCGAGCAGAGCGGATCCTCTTGAAGGTAGTGGCGGGGCGCAGGGGAAGTTCCCGGCTACAGCGTTCGCACTGGCTGGCGCGTGTGAGAAGAGTGAGCATTAGCGAGGTCCGGTGCTGCCGGATCCGTCGTGCCCTTTTCCCCTCATTCAAGACTCATGTTCGTTCACGCGGTGTATTTCTGGCTTCGTCCCGACCTGACGGCCGAAGAGCAGGCGCAGTTTGTCGCCGGATTGGAGCGTCTCAAGACGATCACGAGCGCGGAGCAGTGTTACGTGGGGGTGCCTGCCGCCACGGATCGTCCGGTCATCGATCGGACGTACAGCTACGCGCTGGTGCTGGTGTTCACCGACGAGGCGCAGCACGACGCGTATCAGGTGGATCCGGTGCACCAGCAGTTCGTGGCGGAATGCAAGCCGCTGTGGGCGAGCGTGAAGATTTACGATTCGGTCGGATAACGAGCGAGGCACGCCACGATGCGCAGACGAACACGCCAGCTGTTGCTGTTGGGCTGCGTGCTGGCCGTCGTGGCGGCGCCGTTCGCGTGGTCGCAGCGGCGCGCGTTCGTGGAGCCCAATGTCCCGTACGATGGGCGCTTCACCTTCGTGCGCCTGCGCTACACGCAAGGATACCGGATGGCGTGGAGCGCCGATTACCCGGCCATGGAGCGCAACTTCATGGCCATTCTTGGCGACTTGTCGGTGATGCGCGTGCACCGGAAAGGGAGCAACGTGCACGTGCTCGACGATCCCGAGTTGGGGCGCTATCCGGTGGCCTATCTCACGGAGCCGGGCTACTGGTATCCCACCGACGAGGAGGCGGCGGCGTTGCGCCGGTGGATTCTCAAAGGCGGCTTTCTGATTGTGGACGACTTCTACTTCGACCGGCAATGGGCCGTGTTCGAAGCGGGGATGCGCAAGGTGTTGCCGGAGGCGCGCATCGACCCGCTCACGGTGTCGCATCCGGTGTTCCACTCGTTCTTCAGCATCAAGACGCTCGAGGGGATGACGCACCCGGCGACGCCGGCGGCGAAGGCGGTGTATCTGGGCATTCACGAAGACAATGATCCCGCGAAACGGTTGCAGGTCGTGATCAACTTCAACAACGATATTGGCGACTACATGGAGTGGTCGGGTGAAGGGTGGTACCCGGTAAATCTCTCGAACGATGCGTACAAGTTCGCAACGAATTACGTGGTGTACGGGCTCACGCACTGATCCCTTGGTCGGGCTGCTACATTGACCGCATGAAGCCTCTCGAACGCCTGGGGGAAGCGCGTACCCCGAATGGATCCGTGTTGCAGCTCTATCGTCATGACGGCGCCTATCTCATTCGCGCCGACGGTGTCGAGCTCATGTCCACGCGCCGGCACCTGTCGGAAGACAAGCTCGCCGAGTTTGCGTGCGCGCCGCTCGCCGGCAAGCCTAAGGTGCGCGTGCTCATTGGCGGTCTCGGGCTCGGGTTCACGTTGCGAGAAGCGTTGCGCCATCTTGGTGCTGATGCCGAAGTGTGGGTGGCCGAACTCGTCGCCGAAGTGATCGAGTGGAACGCCAACCCGGAGTACGCGCTGTCTGCGGAGGCCATGGCCGACCCGCGCGTGCGCATCGTGCATCAGGACGTCGTGAAGGTGCTCAAGGACAATCCGGGCCGGTTCGACGCGATCATGCTCGATACCGACAACGGTCCCGACGGCATGATCATGAAGGAGAACTCGCGCCTGTATGCCACTAAGGGTCTGGCGGCGACGATTACGGCTTTACGTCCCGGTGGGGTGATTGCCTACTGGTCGGTGAGTGCCGACCCGTCGTTCGTGGGGGCGCTGCAGCGCGTGGGGCTATCGGTCGAGTCGCACAGCGTGCGCGCACACGCCACCTCGGGCCCGTGGCACACGCTGTACGTGGCAAGCATGAAGAACGTCTGACGGCGCCGTGGTCGTCAGCCAGCGCTGACGGCGTCCTGTGCAGTGAACCGCCAGGGCAAGCTCCGCTCCGTTTGATTGCGCTTGCGATACTCGCCCGGCGATACACCGACGGCGCGCTTGAACGCCTTGGAGAACCCGAAGGCATCGTGGTACCCGACGGCGAGCGCCACTTGTTCGAGCGTCTGATTGCCATCGGCGAGCAAGTGCATCGCGCGCTGCAATCGCACGGTGCGCAGATAGGACAGCGGCGTATCGCCCATCGCGCCACGGAAGCGTTCGGCGAGGACACTGCGCGAGAGATTGACGGCGCGGGCGAGTGACTCGAGCGTCCACGCGCGCGCGCAGTCTTCGTGCAACACCGCAACCGCGCGACGGATCTGCGTATCGGCGACAGCGTGGCTCCAACTCGCGCTGCCTTCACTCCCGCGGCGCGCGACGATATCGCGCATGAGGTAGGTGAAGAGCACATCGACCAATCCATGCACGATGCTCTCGCGCCCGAGTGCGTCCTGCTGGACTTCGGCCGCGAGCATCGACAGCGCGAGCCCCAACGGTTCGAGGCGCGTGGTGCGTTCAGCGCGTACCACGTGCCACTCGGGGAGTTCCGCAAAGAGCGGATGCAACGGCGTATTCCAGAGCTGGTAGGCCCCGCTCACCACGGTGCCCTCGCCGCCGGCCTGCGCGAACCCATCGTGCGCGAGCGTGATCGCCTCGGTGGGAAGCGCTGAAAGGTCCGGCTCGGCCGCCAGCAAGTGATCGCACCCACGACCCATGACCGCAATGTCGCCAGCGTGCAGCTCGATGGGCTGGGCGAGCGAGGGGCTATGCACCCACGCGGTGCCTTCGAGCACCACATGAAAGCCCAAGCTGCGTTCGCAGGGAAAGCGGAGCGCGCGGCCGGCTGCCAGGTGGCGCATGTCCAGCAGGCGGCGCTGCAGCCCGGCTTCGCGGAAGAGGTCGGCGAGGATGTCCATGCCGTAAAGTACACAATGGCGGACGAAAAGACAAAGAAAGCGGACGAATAGCCATTTGGCGTCCCGATTCCTGTGGTCATGTTCCTCGCTCAACCCAACACACAAGGAACCGAACATGACGACGTTTTTGATTCTTGGCGCCAGCGGCAATGTCGGCAGCGCACTCAGCGCGACGCTGGAGCAGGCCGGGCACACCGTGCGCCGCGCCACCAGCCGCCCGGCCGGCGCGGGGCAGGTGCATGTGGACCTGGTCACCGGTGAGGGGGTTGGGGCGGCGCTCGACGGCGCCGACGCGGTGTTTCTGCTGTCGCCGCCGGGCCACGTGAATCAGGACGACATACTGGGGCGGGTGATTGACGAAGCGGTGGCGCGCGGGGTGAAGAAGGCTGTCCTCATGTCGGCGATGGGAGCGGATGCGGATCCGACCGCACCGATGCGCAAGGCGGAACTGCACCTCGAAGCGTCCGGCCTCGCGTGGAACGTGATCCGCCCCAACTGGTTCATGCAGAACTTCAACAGCTTCTGGATTCACGGAATCACGCACCAGAGCGCGATCCAGCTGCCCACGGGCAACGCCAAGGGGAGCTTCATCGATGCGCGCGATATCGCCGACGTGGCCGCGTCGTTGCTGCAGCGCAGCGATCTCGACGGACAGGCGTTCGATCTGACGGGGGCTGAATCGCTCGATCACGACGAAGTCGCGGCGATCCTCTCTGAGGTCGCGGGGCGCACCATTCGGTATCAGGACATCGCGCCGGACGAAATGCGCCCCGGGCTGCTGG
Source organism: bacterium (assembly GCA_027484025.1). GTDB lineage: Bacteria > Gemmatimonadota > Gemmatimonadetes > Gemmatimonadales > Gemmatimonadaceae > Gemmatimonas. Next base: position 21,649 of record JAIXTI010000286.1, on the reverse strand, counting down.
CGGCCGGTTTGCCGGCGGCGTACACCGAGTTCCTGCTCGTCATTCTGCACTTCTTCAAGCTCGGCTACTCGGCGCACGTTACCGATGCTGTGGAGCGCATTACGGGGCGGTCACCGCGCCGCTTCCGGGCGTACGCGCAGGATTACCGCGCGGCGTTCGCCTGATACACCGACCTTCGGCTCACACGCCGAACTGCTGTAAGTGATGGTCGAGGTGTTTGGAAAAGAGCCCGTTCCACTCCGACGCGGTGAGCGGGCCAAACGACAACGACTCACGCCCCTCGAACTGTGACCGCCCTTCGCGCTGCACCCGCTGCAGATAGGCGATGAGGCGGTCGCGTTCGACGGTGAAGTCGCGCGTGTCCTTGATGCGAAATGCGGGAGCCGTGGGCGTATTGCGCGGGTACGGCTCGGGGCCAACCACGCGCGCCTTCACAATGCGCTTGAGCACGAAGCGCATGATGGGGTTGGGACGCGGGTGCTTCTGCTCGTAGACCATTTCGTACGCGACGTTCACGTGCGCGAGCATTTCGCTCACGACCATGCGTCCCCACTGCGGCGTGGACTCCGGCGTGAGCGCGTGCAGCCGCGCGATGGCCGCGTCTACCTGTGACGCGTCGAACAGGTCGGGATACACGGTAGCGGTCATGCTGAAAAGTGGCGAGCGGCTTGGCCGCCGTCTACCTTCGAGTATGCCGCCGCTCCGCCACCGCCTGACGATCGCTACGACGCAGCCCATCGAGATCGTCGACATCACCACTCAGGTTCGCGAGTGGGTGCAGCAGTCGGGGGTGGTGTATGGCCTGCTCACGGTCATGTCGCCGCACACCACGGCGCGCATTACGCTCAATGAGCGGGAAGCCGAGCTGCAGCGAGACATGATTGCCTGGCTCGAGCAGCTCGCGCCCGCGGGGCATCCGTATGGTCACAACAGGGCGCCGGTCGACGATCGTCTCAACGCGCACGCGCACCTCTTGGGACTGTTTCTCAATGCGAGCGAATCCATTCCCGTGAGCGAGGGGGCGTTGGAGCTCGGCGGTTGGCAATCGCTGTTTTTCGTGGAACTCGACGGGCCGCGCGCGCAGCGGGAAGTCCACCTGCATCTGTTGCGCACGGAATAAGCGCGTGCACCAGAGCGACGTTGCCGGATTCTTCGCCACGCGGGCGATGCTCGACGCCGAAGCGTACCTCGAGCTGGAGTTCACGTTCGAGTGTGCCGGCGATCCGCGTATGGCTGCGGCGCACTTGGCCAGCGAACAGTCGACAGCGCAGTGGCACCGCGTCGGCGTCGAGGAAGACTTTCGTGGGCAGTTCGGCGCCAAGGTGCTCGAGCTCGAGGCCGTGCCGCGTCCGGCCGGTTTCTCCGTGCCGGTACCGGCGGCGCCACCGGGGCCGGTACATGCGTGCCGCGCGGTCATCGCGCATCCGCATGGCAATTTCGGTCCGCGGCTTCCCAACCTGATTTCGGCGGTGATGGGCGAAGGGGTGTACTTCGCGCCGGGGATCCCACTCATCCGACTCGAGGACATCCGGTTTCCGGCGTCGTATCTCGCGGCGTTCGAGGGGCCCCAGTTCGGGGTGGCGGGTGTGCGTGCTCAGCTCGCCGTGTACGACCGCCCCATCTTTTTCGGGGTCATCAAGCCGAACATCGGACTGCCGCCCGAACCGTTCGCCGCGCTGGGCTACGAAGGATGGCTGGGCGGGCTCGATGTGGCGAAAGACGACGAGATGCTCGCCGATGCGCCGTACTCGCCGATGGCCGCGCGTGCGCCGCTGTTGGGTGACGCGCGACGTCGGGCGGAACTCGCAACGGGTGTGCCCAAGGGATACCTCGCCAACATCACCGACGAAGTGACCGCGTTGCGTGCGCTGCATGACACGGCGGTCAATGCCGGCGCGACGCTCGTCATGGTGAACGCGCTACCCACGGGGGTGAGTGGCGTGCGCGCGCTGCGCCAGCATGCCCGCGTGCCGATTGTCACGCACTTCCCGTTCATCGCGGCGTTCAGTCGTATTCCGGCGCACGGCGTGCACTCGCGGGTGTTCACGAGGTTGCAGCGTCTGGCCGGCGCCGATGTCATCATCATGCCGGGCTTCGGCGACCGCATGATGACGCCGGAACACGAGGTGCTCGACAACGTGCGTGCCTGCCTCGAGCCCATGGGATCACTCAAGCCGAGTCTGCCGGTGCCGGGTGGTTCCGATTCGGCGGCGACGCTCGAAGGGGTGTACCGCCGGGTGAATACCGTAGACTTCGGGTTCGTCCCCGGCCGTGCCGTGTTCGGGCATCCCATGGGCCCGCGTGCGGGTGCCGCGAGTCTGCGGCAGGCGTGGGACGCGATCGCGGCGGGCGTGCCGGTGCACGAGCACGCGCGGCACCATCCAGAACTGCAGGCTGCTATTGGCGGATAACTGCCGAAACAGTTTGCCACGCATTTGAGCGGAGAAGGCGGATCAGAACGGATACAGCAAAAAACAAAATCCGTGTTGTTTCCGCAGTTCCCGTATTTCCCGTGGTAAACCGCTGGTGCAGTTTCTCCCACGGGCGCCACCCTGATCAACTTGACCAGTATGAACGACAATAACCTCGACGACGATTGGACACCGCTTGTTACCCTGGCCTCAGGTTTCGAGGCGGACATCACGGTCGCGTTACTCGAAGCGCACGACGTACCGGCGGAGCGTGATGGCAATGACACCGTGGGCATTTTCGGTCCCGGCTTCCAAGGCGCAACGGCGCGCGGAGTGACCGTACTGGTCCCGATGTCACGTCTCGAAGAAGCGCGCGGCATTCTGGCGTCGCCGCGCGAACTGCCGGACGACGATTAGTCGGCGTCGTGCTGCGTGTCGTTCCAGCGCAGCATGCCGCCAGCCAGTGAGTGTACGCGTGTAAAGCCGGCGGCCGTGAGCTGACGTGCGGCGCGTGCACTGCGTACGCCGCTCCTGCACACCAGCACCGTGAGTGCATTTGGCACGAGCGCGGTGCGTGTCTGCTCCAGCGTGCCCAGCGGAATGCATTGGGCCTGCGGGATCGTGCCGGTCGCTGTCTCGACCGGCTCGCGCACATCGATCAGTTGCACGGACGCGTCACGCTGCAGCCACTCGCGGAGTGTCGAAGGCGAGATCTCTTGCGCCGGCACCTCCGTGTTGCTGTGCAGTCCCGGCGTGCCGCAGAACGCGTCGTAGTCAATCAGTTCCGTGATGGTGCGCGTCCCGCAGGCCGGGCACTCGGGGTTGCGCGCGAAACGCAGCGAGCGGAACTCCATGCTGAGGGCATCGATCATGAGCAATCGCCCGACAAGTGAGTCGCCGAGGCCGAGGAGTAGCTTGATCGTTTCGGTAGCCTGAATGGTGCCGATCAATCCGGGCAGCACGCCCAGCACGCCACCTTCGGCACAATTCGGAACAGATTCCGGCGGTGGCGGCTCAGGGTACAAGCAGCGGTAGCAGGGGCCGTCGGTGGTCGCGAACACTGACGCCTGTCCGTCAAATCGGAACACCGATCCGTACACATTCGGCACGCCGAGTAGCACACAGGCGTCGTTGACCAGGTAGCGCGTGGCGAAGTTGTCGGTCCCATCGACGACGACGTCGTATTGGCGCACGATGTCGAGGGCGTTCGCAGAGGTCAGCCAGGCGTAATGCGCGACGACCTCCACATGCGGATTCACATCACGCAGCCGGTCGCGGGCGGAGTCGAGCTTGTGTCGCCCGACATCGCTCGTCCCATGCAGCAGTTGCCGCTGCAGGTTGCTGGCGTCGACGACGTCATTGTCGACGAGCCCGATGGTCCCCACGCCGGCCGCCGCGAGATACAAAGCAACCGGGGAACCAAGCCCGCCAGCGCCCACCACGAGCACCCGCGCACGCTTGAGCGTCGCCTGGCCCTCCGGGCCAACGCCCGGGAGAATCAGATGTCGGCCGTAGCGCTCGCGCTCTGGGGAAGACAACCGGCCGCGTTCATCCATGATTCATCTGCTCAGACCTGAGGCGGGAGATTCGGGAACTGATATCTCAGAGTCGAGAAGCGAGAGTCGAGTCTCTGAAAGCAGTGAGAGTCCAGTCACGCAGCGGCGAGCGGTCAGACCACGAACCGCGGGTCCTCACTTCTCACTGCTGTGTTACTGAACTCTCACACCTATCCGAGGCTCGCGCTCAACTCTCGTTCTCACTGCTCCCACTCGGATCTGAGCCGGAGCAGTGAGGAGCGCCGAGCTGCCTGCCTTCAGTCGCCGAAGACGGCCGCGTCCGGCTGCGCCTGCTTGGTGCCGTACGCCGTCGAGGCCGGCGGATGCGTCGCGCCGAGACGCGTGGAGATGGCGATGGCGCCGAACGACAGGAACACCACGCCGATGATCATCACGACGCGATTGATCAGCTTCAGCGAGTGCGCTTCGTGCGCATCATCGCAAAGGTCTTTGAACATGAATTCGGATACGGAGGTGGTGAACAGCGGGAGTGAAACGGGAGCAACTCATTCAAATATCGGTTGGTGTACCTTTCTGGTGCAGTCCCGGCTGCCAGCTATCCCGATTTAGCCGGATTCCCCTTCGTCCCGCCCGCGTGTTTCCTCGTCGCCGTGGTTTTCAGCTGCTGCTGGGATGCATCCTCCTCGCGCCCGCGCCCTTCCAGGCGCAGGAGCCCGTACGTCCGGCGGCCCAATGGCAGGCCAGTGTGGACAGTCTTCAGCGCCGTGGGGACAAGTCGACGGCGATGCTGACGGCGCTCCAGGGGCTCGCCGAGGCGCATGAAAGCGAGGGCCGGATCGACTCGTCGCTGGCCGCCTTCCGACGCGCGGTAGACCTGGCCCGGGTGCTCCCTGTAACGGCACAGACCGCCAATGTGATGCTGTCGATGGGGTTCGAGCAGTTGCGCGCCAACCAATACGACAGCGCGCTCACCTACATGGAGCGAGGGCGCGACATCCGTCTGTCGCTCGGCGATTCTGCGGGCGCGCTCCAGACGCTCAACAGCATCGGGTCGGCGCATTATCAATTGGGGAACTACGAGCCTGCCGTGGCCGCATGGACCGATGCGCTCGCACTGCGTCGCGCGAAAGGCGACACGGCGGGCGTGACACGGATTCTGACGAACATCGGCAAGACGTACCACGATTGGCGCCAGTTCGAGCGGGCGGAAAAGGTGTTGCTGGAGGCGGTGCAGTACGGAACGCGGTCACCCAGCAAAACCACGTTGGGATATGCCCTCAACAGCCTCGGGGCGCTGTACGTCGACATGGGCGAGTTTGCAAAAGCGCGCGAAGCAATTGCGCGTTCCACACGCATCTACGATGCCGGGCAGCCAACGATCACGAAGCTGGATTCGTTGAGCGGATGGTCATTGAACGCCAGCGTTCGCGGCACGTTGCTGTTGCGGGAGGGAAACGCGCGCGGTGCCATTCCCGTGTTCGATTCGGTGCTGGCGGTGGGCGCTTCGCGCGGCAGCATCCGCGGGCAGGCGCGCGCGCTCACATCGCTCGGCGAAGCGTATATCGCGCTGGGCGATATACCCGCGGCGCGGCGCATGCTGACCCGTGCCGTTGTCCTGTCCCGTACCGTGAACCAACGACTGCTCCTGCTGGAGGGGCTACAGCTGTTGGCCAGTGCAGAGGAACAGGCGGGCAATGCGGTCGCCGCTCTCCGCCATCTCCGGACGGCCGATGCCGTGCGCGATACCATCTTCGATCGTTTCACGGCGCAGCGCCTCGCGGCCGAGGAGTCTCGCGAAGAGCGCGAACGGCAGCGGATCGAGAATGCGCGGCTTCGCGACGCGCAGGCACGGCAGAGCGCCGTCATTGCGCAGCAGCAGCAACGCGCCCTGTTCGGCTTGATTGTCCTGCTGTTGGCGGCGTTGCTGATCTATCAGCTGGTGCGGTACAACCGGCTGGGGAAAACCCGCGAGTCGGAGCTGTCGCGCGCCAACAGCGAATTGCGGGATGCGCTTGCCGAAGTCAAAACGCTCTCCGGCCTCATCCCCATCTGCGCCAGTTGCAAGCGCGTGCGCGATGACAAAGGTTACTGGCAGGCCGTGGAGTCGTACGTGTCGCGACATTCCGATGCGACCTTCAGTCACTCCATTTGTCATTCGTGCGGGCCGGTGTTGTACGGGGATGCGTGGCAGGACTCGCCAGACCGCACAGAACCCTAGCGCTATCGAATCATGTCCACGCAGTACTACACCGCGTCATCGCTCGACGGGTTCCTGGCCGACGAGCATCATTCGCTCGAATGGCTCTTTCAATTTCCGCAGGATATCGAAACCGATTACCTTCCGTTCCTGTCGCAGGTTGGTGCCTTGTGCATGGGCTCGCACACGTACGAGTGGCTGTGGCGCCATCATTTCGCGCCGGATGCCCCGCAACCGATGGCGTGGCCGTATACGCAACCGACGTGGGTCTTCACGTCACGCGCGTTGCCGCGGCTGGAGGGCGCCGACGTGACCTTCGTGCGCGGCGATGTCCGTCCCGTGCACCGTGCCATGCAGGCGGCGGCCGGAACGCAGAACATCTGGATCATGGGCGGTGGTGAGCTGGCCGGACAATTCAGCGACGCCGGCCTGCTCGACGAGCTCATCATTACCATTGTGCCGGTCACGCTCGGTCGTGGCATGCCGTTGTTGCCGCGCCGTATCGTGACCCCGCCGTTCGTGCTCGCCGACGTCCGTCAGGTCGGGGGCGTCTTCGCACAGCTTCGCTATACGATTCCGCGCCCGTCCTGACGGACGTAAAGCTCAGTCCTTCCGGAACGGCAGCGGCCCCTGCCCATCGCGCAACTCGCGAATCATGCGATCGTCGCCGGTGAGTTCCCAATAAATGAGCGACACGGGAATCATCCCCGTCGCGTTGAGTTCATCGAAGAACCCGCGCATGGTGAACTGCGGACCCAGCTGACGCGCGCGCTCGGCGATCGCTTCTTCGAGCAAGCGGCCACCGCTCACGTAGGTCGCGCCGTAGCCCGGCTGACGCAGATACAAATGCTGCTCGAAGCCAAGCAGCGGATCGCGGCGCATCCAGCCGCGCGGGGTCCATCCGACGTGCACTTCACCAGCGCCGGCCATGTCGAGATCGTTGGCGTGCGCGTACAGATTGCCCAACCCGCGGGCCGCGCGCGCCGCCAACATGGCCCACACGATCTCGCGTGAACGCGGGCTGTCGTCGTACAGACCGGCGTTCATCGTCCACTCTTCCATGACCGTCGCCATGCCCTCGGCACGACTCATCCACACGTTGTAGCGCAGCGGTTCACGGCGAATGGGGTTGGCATGCGGAGCCACCCGGATGCGCATGTTGTCCCACCAGTGGACCTGATGTGTCCACAAGGTGCGCGGATCGCGGTGCGTCGCTTGCGCGAAAAAGTTACGCGTAGGTTCCGGCGAGAATCCGGAGAAACGTTCGCGCAACGCCCGGTCCATCCACGGCTCCACGGTCATGATCTGCTTATCCTTCCAGAACTGCAGATACTTGGGGAGCAACTGGTCCTGCAGCGCCGCGAACTCCGCGGCATTGGCCACTACGTGCATCGGCGGCAGCGCCGCGTTGCGTGCTTCCTCGAAGCGCAGCGACGCGTGCGAACGGGCCAGTTCGCGGCGCAGAATCGTCACCTCTTCATCCCACGTAAGGGGCATGAGCAGCACGTTGCGCAGGTACCACGTGTACTGCTCTTTGCCGATCCCCGACGGACCAGTACGCGCCGGCGATTCTGCCTTCAACCAGGTGATGAACTGCTCGGTGGCGCTGCTCGCATCCGTGATGGCGGCCTGAAGCGACTTTTCGCTGGGGTGCAACGTTTTCACACGCCCCGCGAGCACGCCGAGTGCTTCGTGCTGTTCGTCGAAGGCACGCACACCGCCGACCCACAAGTCCTTCGCGTTGGCACCGGCGAGATTGGTACGCGCCTGCGCCAGTAGCGGAGCCACCGTGCGCAAGGCGGCTGTGAGACGGGTGCGTTCGTCCGTGGTAAGCGGCTTCACGGTGTCGAGTGCCGTGCGCGGCCAGATGCCATACTGCCACAAGCGGATGGCTCCGTGAATCGTCGGCCCTTCTTCGGCCGGTGTATCACTCTCTTCGGTGCGCACCGAGGCGTAGTAGGCCGGGTCGCGGGCGAACGGCTGCAGCACGGTGAGGTGATAGAGCATGCCGTTCATTTCGGCGCGCACGATGTGCCAATCCACCTGCCGCGAGATCGGCCAGCCGGTGGTGTCGATCGCTGCGAGTCGCTGCTGGAGCGCCTTCAGCTCGTCGAGTCGACGTGCCCGCGTGGGGGCCGTGTAGTCGGGCACCCCGTTGACGCGCGGTGCCTCCTCGAAGGTGCGCCAGCTGGAAAAGAGTGCGAGCAGGTCGGCGTAACTGTCGGCCGGGCGCTCGACGCGGGCGGCCGAACGCGTGAGCGCCGGGGGCGTGGCAGTGCTGGCCCGTGCCGAGTTGGGCGCTACCGCGAGTAGTGCGGCAGCGCTGAGGGAAAGTGCGCGAAAGGAAGTCATGCCCCGAAGCTGTGGCGCGCGCCTGAAGCTCGCCAGTGGCGAAGTCCGTTGCGGCTGCCCATCGTACCGCATGTCAATTCATGACGACTTGCTCGACTTGGCTGTCTTACGGGAGCTGCGTGGTATGCTCGGTCCGCGGCTCGATGACGTGCTGGCGACGTTTCGCACGCAGGCGCTCGCCCTGATCACCACGATCGAGGGACAGCTGGCGTCTGGCGAGCTGACCGCCGCCCGCGGCACCGCTCACCAACTCAAGAGTGCGGCGGGCTCCGTGGGCGCGGCGCGGCTGGCGCAGCAGGCCGGCGCGGTGGAGCAGTGTGCTCAGCGGGGCGATGGCCCGGCGGCGACCCAAGCGGCAGCACTCCTGCCGGCCGTGGCGGCGGCCACGCTCACGGCGATCACGTCTGCCGCGTCGCCGCCCTGATACCGCCCGGCCGCTCCCGCTACCGCGGGGCGTAGCGCTGCAGGACGTCCTGCAGCACGGCCAGGCGGACCGGCTTGGCCAGGTGGTCGTCCATGCCCGCTGAGAGACACAGGTCGCGTTCGTCAACCATCGCGTTGGCCGTCATCGCCACGATCGGCGTACGCCGCTCCGAACCCTCGCGGCGACGGATCTCCCGCGTTGCGGCGACGCCATCGAGCACGGGCATTTGCATGTCCATGAAGATGAGGTCGAACGACTCGGCATCAGTGCGCGCGAGCGCCTCTTCGCCGTTCTCCGCCACGCACACCTCGTAGCCAAGCTTCACGAGCATCCCTTCCGCGACCGCCTGATTCACGATGTTGTCTTCGACGAGCAGCACGCGCCGCGCGCGAGGACGTTCCTTGAGCAGGTGTCGTGTAATGAGCTCGCCAGTCGGCTCGGCGCCTTCCGGGGCATCGAGTACCCGCGACAGCACTTCGCGCAGCTCGGTCGGCGTGGCCGGCTTGGTGAGAAAGCCGGCAATGCCGAGTTCGCGACACCGGGCGGCATCGCCGCGGCGCCCTCCGGACGACAGCATGACCACCCGGCCAGGTGGCAGCAGCTGCTCCGCGGCGATGACGCCCGCCACTTCGAACCCGTCGAGACCGGGCATGAGCGCGTCGGTGATGACGGTGTCGAAGGGGTTTCCGGTGTGATTCGCCGCGCGCAGGGCGGCAACGCCCGATGTTCCGTCTGGTGCTTCGGCCACATCGAACCCCCAGTGGCGGAGCCAGAGGGACAAGGTGGTGCGCCCTAGCGCATGATCGTCGATGAGCAACGCGCGCCGCCCTGCCCACCGCGAGCGCGCCGGCAACGACACGTCCGCCGGCGTCTCGGCGCGTGGTAGCGACAGGGTCAGCGTGAATTCGCTGCCTTCGCCGAGCGTGCTGACCGCGGTGAGTTCGCCACCCATGAGCTTCGCGAGTCGGCGCGAGATACTCAGCCCCAGGCCGGTCCCCCCGAAGCGACGCGTAATGGACGCATCGACCTGCTGAAACGCGTCGAAGATCTGTTCGAGCTTGTCGGGCGCGATGCCGATGCCACTGTCCTTCACCATCAGCGTGACGTGATCGACGGGCCCGTCCGCGGTTGCGCGCACCCGAACCACGATGTCGCCATGTTTCGTGAACTTGATGGCGTTGTCGCACAGGTTCACGAGAATCTGCCGCAGTCGACCGGGGTCGCCGAGGTTGAACGCCGGAAAATCGGTTGGCAAATCGAGCACGAGCTCGAGCTGCTTCTGCGCCGCGCGGCTCGTGAGACTTTTGAGCGATTCCGCGACGACGACCGGGAGACTGAAGGGAATTGTCTCCACGAGCATCTCGCCAGCGTCGATCTTCGAGAAGTCGAGGATGTCGTTGAGAATGGTGAGCAGACTGTCCGCCGACGATCGTGCCACGCGGAGATACTCGCGCTGCGTCTCGTTCAAACCACTTTCGAGCGCCAGCTCCGTCATGCCGATGATGCCGTTGAGCGGTGTACGAAGCTCGTGGCTCATGTTGGCGATGAAATGGCTTTTGGCGTGGTTCGTGGCTTCGGCCAGATCACGGGCGCGGCGCAGCTCCGCTTCGGCTTCCTTCCGCGAGGTGATGTCGGTGTTGATGCCGAGGAGTGTCACGGGAGCGCCGTCGGCATCCCGTTGCATACGTCCGCAGCCGTAGATCTGCCGACGGGCCCCGTCGCCGCGGATAATGGCGAATTCGATCTCGAAGCGATCGCCGGTCATGAGCAGCGGCAACTCGGTGGCCACGCGCTCCCGATCGTCCGGGTGGATCGCCGCAAGAAACTCTTCCATGTGGCCATGAAACAGGTCGACGTCGATGCCGAACATGCGATGCATCGCGTCATCCCATGTCAGTGTGCCGCTCGCAATATCCAACTGCCACACCCCGATGTTCGCGGTGCTCGTCGCCATTTCGAGGCGCCACGACTGCCGGCGCAACTCTTCCTCGAGCACACACGATCGTGCGGCACTCCCCAGTTTGCGCGCCAGCGGACCAAAGGCGCGCAGGAAGTTCTCCGCCAATGGGCCCTGCTTGCGAAACAGCAACAGCACGCCGAAGTGGGGCAGCAGGAATGCATGTATGGTGGTATCGGCGAGCTGCACGGTAAGCGGCAGCTGCTCCGGCCGTTCGAGCAACGCGTGGTAGAGGGGCGCGAGTTGCCAGCGTGCGCTGAATGCCCGGTGCGCTGCATGCTGATGGAGATTCTTGGGCAACATGCAGACGTACTCAGGGTGCCCCTTGGCATCACCGACCTCGTTTCCCGCCCCCATCTGAATGACACAGGCGCCGCTGGCATTGGTCAATCGCAACAGCTCCGACACCGTATGCCGCAACATGGGGACCAGCTCACTGCTCTCGCCAATACTCAAGGCGAGTTCGTAGAGTACCTGTGTTTCAATGGTGAGTTGCACGGCGCGTCCGACTCAGCTCGTGGCGATGAGACCAACCACCGCCGTCTTGTTGTAGAACTCGAGGAAGTCACGGCCGCTGTTGGCGATCTCGCCGAGGGTGAGCGCACCGACCATGGGGAGACCGTCGTCGATGGCGGCGAGCTCTCGCTGGAAATCGGTTCCCAGGAACAATGAGCGCGAAATGCAATCGATCACGAAACGGAAGCGCGGCGTGTGGCCGTCGGGGAACGACTGCTGTGCCAGTTCACTGGCTCGGCGCGCGGCGGAGATGAGCGACTCGGCGTCTCCGCGCAGGATCTGGACGAACGCGCCCTCCGGGACTTCGCCGATGCAGACGATGTCTCCTTCCGGCGTCAGGACGAGCGGATCGCGCACGATGACATCGCTGTCGAGCCGACGAATGCCGAACGGGTGCCCCTTGGCTACATCGAAGAAGGCGTCGGCTACCACCGGCTGCCCGGCGACCGGTTCGACGATCCGGCGGTACACGTCGATCGCCGGTTCGTAATTGAGCGTCTTGATGGTCGTATGATGCGCGCTCGTGACATTGAGCGGTTCGGAAATGGCTTCCCACCCGTGCGACACGCCGACGCCACTGGGCCAATCGAGTTGCAGCAGAATGGCCGCGTCCTGCAGCATGCCGTCGTTGGTGAAGAGACAGGGCTGCTGCCGCATGGAGAGCGAGCCGGCACCGCCGCCGATGTAGTTGTTCTCGACGCCGAACTCCTCGAAGAGCGCGCGGATCAGGGCTGCAATGCGCTTGGCGAAGCCGTCGACGAACAGCAGCATCAGCGCGTTGGTGGCGTCCGGGGCGATCGCATTGGCGATTTGCGGCGCGATGGGCACGCTCGCGTCACTCAGGTCGTGCACCACCGTGGCATGTGCAGGACGCCGTGAACCGATGACAATGGCGCCGCGCGTGAAGTGCTCGCAGCCGGCCGCCAGCTGCGGGAACACACCACCGTACAGCGGCTTGGTGATGGTCCTGAGCATCGGGGTGATCAACTCGGGCGCGAGGTCGCTATCGTCTCCGGCGAGCACGATCAGTGTGGAGACTTCCGGGTGGGCAGCGACACGCTGCAGGAGATCCCGGAAGCCTTCGAACGTGCCGGAGCGATCAACCTCGATGATCATGTTTCGCTGTATCCTGTGCCGTCTTCGTGCAGGACCTGCGATGCGGCAACGATCTGTTCGTTGCGACGCTGCACGGTGATGTCCTGCAATGCGCCCGAGAAGACGCGCTGGTCGGACCCGATGTGTCCGAGCTGCCCCACCAGTCGAAGCAGGAAAGACTGCCCTTGTACGACGATAGGGACTTCGATGTCGAGGGGTTCGCCATACACGCGTGCGCGCCGGATGGCCGCGTCGACGCGTTGGCGATCGGTGGGCGGGACCAACTCCACGAGCTGGTGGAAGTGGGCGGGCGCGCTGACGCTGCCTTCAACGAGCGGCAGGTTCGAGTCCGACCAGATCAGGGCATCGTCGTCGAGCTGATAGTGGAAGAAAATCAGTCGGGCGAGCCGTCGCGCAGTGGCCTGCCGCGTGCGGATGAGTCGGAGTTCCCGGTTCGCGCGGCCGGTGCGCAAGGCATAGCGTACGCGCTGCAGCAGGAGGCGCCATTGGAACGGCTTGGTGATGAAATCGGTGGCGCGGGCGGCAAAGGCGCGATCGATGGAATCGTAATCGTCGGCGCCGGTAAGCATCACGATGGCGACATCATGATGCGGGTCGAGCTGCCGCATGCGTTCGCAGGTGGTGTAGCCATCGATGCCGGGCATCATGACGTCGAGCAGCACCAAGTCGGGGAGTCCGGCCTGAAAGTGCAGGAGCGCTTCCTCGCCGGAATGCGCCACCGCCACGTTGTAGCCATCACCCTGCAGCACTTGCTGCAAAAGGGTGAGCGTCGTTGGATCGTCGTCCACGACAAGCAATCTGGCCCCGGCGGGGGTGGCAATGGAGTCCGGAGATACTGACACTGGCGCTGGTGGTTGAGACGGTGGGCATTGCAGCTTATCCCGACAGTCATCGAGATTGTGGCCTTACCCTGACAACAAACCCGAAAGCATGCCGATGGCACAGCCCGAAGACAGTAGGTCCATGGTCCCTGCCGGTTCGGGGAAAGGGCTCCGGCGGGAACTCGGGTTGGTGGGGCTGGCGGCCACCGGCGTAGGTTCGATGGTTGGCGCCGGCATCAACATCGTGCCATTCGCCTTGCAACGATCGGTGCCGGGCATTAGTAACCATGTGCTGCCCGCCTACTTCCTGGCTGCGGTGCCTGCGGTGCTCGCGGCGCTCTGCTACGCCATGTTGGGGAGCGCGATGCCCAGGGCGGGTGGCTCGTACGTGTACGCCAGCCGCTCCATTGGCCCGTATACCGGCTTTCTGGCCAGTTTCTCTCAGTGGTTCGGGCTGTGTATCGCCATTGGCGTGGTGTCATACGTCATTCCACCGTTCCTGCGCGATACGATGCTCGCCGCGCACTGGACCGACGCGGCCGCGATCCTCGATCAACGTGGTGTCCGCCTGACTCTGGCCCTCGGGTTTCTCTGGACGTTCGTGCTGGTCAACCTGCGCGGGGTGAAGGCGGTGTCGCGCACGCTGGTGCCACTGGTGGTGCTGGTGTTCGTGTGCAGCGGTCTGGTGGTGGTGACCGGCTTTACCCATTCGCCCGCCGACTACGTAGCGTTGGTGCAACAGCGTGGCGAGTCCGCCATGCTCGTCGGCACTGCTGGTGACTTCTGGACCGTCGTGCCGCCCGCCGCTGCCGTGCTCTTCTCCAGCTTCATCGGGTTCGACGTCATCGCCCAGGCGGGAGGTGAGGCGCGGAACCCCTCGCGCACTCTCCCCATGGCCATCTTCCTCGCGATCGGCGTGGTGGGCGTCTTCTACTTCGCCTTTACGGGTGCCGTGTACCGCGCCGTCCCGTGGGAATACATCGCCGCCGCCAGTGCCAAGGGCGACGTGACCGCGCCGGGCCTGCTCACGCCCCTGGTGTCCCCAGCCGTCGGCGTGCTCATGATGTCGGGGGCCGCGCTGGCGCTCATCAAGGACCTCCCGGGCATGTTGCTCGGCGTTTCGCGACTCTGCTTCGCGTGGGCGGAAGACGGCGTCTTCCCGCGCGCCATGGCTACCGTCGATGCCGGCACCGGCACCCCGCGCCTCGCCCTCTTCACCTCGGCGATCCTCTCCACGCTCGGTATCCTCGGCGGTCACTTCGCCGGCGATTTCTTTCTTGGCGTGGATATCCTCGTCACCGCCATGCTCGTGAACTTCGTGATCATGGCGCTGTCGGTGCTGCGACTCCCCAGCTACAACCCGTTGCTGGCGCGCGAGGTGCGCGTGCTGCGCGCGCGTCCGCTGCAGATTGTCGTCGCGGTGTGCGCTATCGTCTCGCTCACGGCGCTGCTGGTCGTGCAGTGCTACCGCGATCTCACGGCGACGGTGCCGGGGTGGTACGCGCATTCTACCCTGGTGTGGCTGGTCGTCATGGCGCTCGGGACTCTCGTGTACTGGCGCGAAACGCGTGCGCTGGCGCAGCGTGGCGGTGACCTTCGTGCGATCACGCGCGTGCTGCCTCCTGAATAATCACTCGGTCATTCTTCGGTTTCTCACTCGCCCTTCATCATGTCGATCCCACGGATAGCGCTGGCGCCCGGTCTCGAGATCTCCCGTGTACTCACGGGGCTATGGCAAATCGCCGATATGGAGCGCGATGGACGGACGCTCGATCTCGATGCGGCGGCCAGCGCCATGCATCCGTATGTCGAGGCGGGATTGTCGACCTTCGACATGGCCGACCACTACGGGTCGGCGGAGATCGTGGCGGGGCGCTATCGTGCGGCGCGCGCCGCGACGACACCGGTGCAGTGCCTCACCAAGTGGGTCCCCGAACCGGGGCCGGTGACCGCCGAGCAGGTGCGCGCGGCGGTAGACCGGGCGCGTACGCGCCTGCAGACCGATACGATCGACCTGCTGCAGTTTCACGCGTGGACGTTCGCCGATCCGCGGTGGCTCGATGCGCTGTGGATGCTGGAAGCAGAGCGAGACGCTGGGCGCATTACGGCGATCGGACTCACCAACTTCGATACCGCGCACCTGCGCGTTGCCATTTCCAGCGGCATTCGCGTGGTGAGCAATCAGGTGAGTGGCAGTCTGGTCGATACGCGCTTCACGGCCAAGCTTGCGCCATATGCTGCGGCGCATGGTGTCGGGCTGTTGTGCTATGGCACCGTGCTTGGCGGGTTCCTGAGTGAGCGGTGGCTCGGCGCACCAGAGCCCGCGTGGGATACCCTCGAGACCTGGTCGCAGATGAAGTACGGCCGCTTCATTCGTACCGCGGGTGGCTGGGACGTCTTTCAGCAGCTGCTCCGCACGGTGTACGCCGTGGCCACGAAGCATGGCGTGTCGATTGCGACGGTCGCGAGCCGGTGGGTCCTCGATCAACCGGGCGTGGCCGGCGTCATCGTGGGGGCGCGTCTCAGCCATTCGCAGCACGTGTCGGAAACGTCGCGACTCTTTGCGTTCGCACTCGACGACGACGACCGGGCCGCGATCGCGGCGGCGCAGGCTGCGTTGCTGCCCATACCCGGTGATTGTGGTGACGAGTACCGCACGCCGCCGTATCTGACCGCGAGTGGAGACCTGTCACATCACCTGTCGAGCTTTCCCGCGCCGTTCAGTACGCGCGCCGGCGCCGATGGTCGGACACTCGCGTTGAGCGGGACCGTGTGGGAGCCCATGGCCGGATACAGCCGCGCGGTACGGAAAGGCTCACGCATTCATGTATCGGGGACGACGGCGACACACGGCAGTCATGCGATTGGTGGCGACGACGCGGCCGCGCAGACGCACTTCTGCATCGACAAGATCAGCGGGGCGCTGCAATCACTTGGCGGACGACTTGAAGATGTCGTGCGTTCGCGTGTCTTCGTCAGCAACGTGGACCGCGATTGGGAGGCGGTCGCCCGTGCGCACGGTGAGCGGTTCGGGCACATTCTGCCCGCGAACACCATGGTGCAGGCCAAGCTCATTGGCGACGAATATCTCGTCGAGATCGAGGTCGACGCCGACGTCGGGTCCTGAGCCCGGACGCGATGCGTATTCGGCGGCGGCATCGCGTGCGGCGCGGCTGAGCCGCTCGAGCAATGCCCGCCGCTGCACGAGCGCACGCACGTGGGCACGCTGGAGCACGTAGAGCGAGTGTCCGACCGCCGCCGCCGAGAGCGTGAGCAGGAGCAGCGAAAGACTCGCGCCGTCCCGCTCGGAAAAACCGCGCGCGGTTTGCAGCAGGATCGACGCCACCGCGCTCCAGGCGACGAGTTTCGACATTCCACGCAAAGTGCGCGCGCGTGGGCCGCGCTCGCGCCCGCGATATTCGGCGGCCATATAGCCCACGAGTGTAAAGGCAGCGACCTGCTCGAGTGCGCGGTACACGAACGGTTGTGAGATCTCAACGCCAGGCAGTGCGAGCGCCAAGGTCCCGTGCCACACCGGTGACGCGCCAGTGAGGGGCCAGAGTGCGGAGCAGGCGAGATAGGCCGCGTACAACGGCAACAGCAAACGCAACGTGGGGAGTTCGACGCGCCGGGTCTGACTACGCTGCATGGCGCGCCGGGTGCCGATATCGCGCAGCAGCGCCGTGGCGAGCGTGAGGGCCGCGCCCGGAATCGCGACGGTGAGGTCGCCCATGGCGCCGGGCAGCAGTGCCACCAGAGACCAGCCAAGCGAGGTCGCGATGAGCCAGCCGGGCCACGTGGGACGCGCGTCGGGGCGCACGTGGCCGGCGTGCACGGTCCCCAGAATGGCACCGGCCATGAGCGCCGGGGCCAACACCAGCAGACCGCGGAGCTCGCCCTCGCTGCCGAGCCCAATGAGCCAGCAGAGAGGAATGAGCAGATACACGAGCCCCATGAGTGGGAGCTCGAGGGCGAGCGAGCGCACGGTGTCGTCTTCCTGCACGCGCGTCGCGAGTAGGCGAAAGGCGATGGCCCCGAGGAGCGCGCCACTCGTATTCGTGGCGAGGTCGAGCAGCGACGTGAAGCGCTCGGCGGAGAAGAGCTGGGCGACTTCGATGGCCGCGCTCGCGGCAGCGCCAAGGAGCAGCACTTGCGTCCAGTTGGCGGGCGTCCCGCGAGGGCGCGTGAGCTGATGGACGAACCCGAACGGCACGAACATGAGCACGTTCAGGATGAGATCCTGCCAGTTCCAGATCGTCGTGAGGCCGTGAACGGGTGCGCTCTCGAAGCGAAACGGTGCCAACGTGATGATCGCGACCATGACCGCGAGGTAGGCGAGCACGGCGCGTCCGAGACGCAGGGCCGTAAAGTCGGCCGCCCGTCGATAGCGATTCATGGATAGTCAGTATCGGGCGTTCGCGTGGGGACTGAAATGCAGTCCCGTCCGAAGTGTCCGGCGGGGTGGTACTTTAGGAGTTCGACCCGCCCTTCCGCCCTTCAGGAGTCACGGCCCGATGTCCCGTCGTCGTCCTCGTCAGACCCCCCGCCTCGTGTCGCCGCGTCAGGCGGCTCTTGCCCTCGGTGTGTTCCTCCCGCTGCTCCCGCTGTCGCTCGACGCGCAGGCGTCGGCTGCCAAGCCGGGGGCGCGGCCCGCAGGCCTTTCGGCCTTCGATTCGACGACGTTCACGGCGCTGTCGTGGCGCAATGTGGGCCCGTTCCGCGGCGGCCGATCGGTCGCGGTGGCCGGTGTGCCGTCGAATCCCATGACGTACTTTGCCGGCTATACCGGCGGTGGGTTGTGGCGCACCGACGACGCCGGCATGAACTGGCGCAACATCTCCGACGGGTTTTTTACGTCGAGCTCGATTGGCGCAATTGCGGTGGCGCCAAGCGATGAGAACGTCATTTATGTGGGCTCGGGCGAACACGCCATTCGCGGGCAGTCGAGCACCTACGGCGATGGGATGTACAAGAGCACCGATCAGGGGCGCACATGGACGCGCATCGGCCTCGAGAGCTCTCGGCAGATCTCGGCGGTGCGCGTGCACCCCACCAATCCCGATGTCGTGTACGTGGCGGTGCAGGGTGACCGCTGGAAGGGCACGAGCGATCGCGGCGTGTACCGCTCGACGGATGGCGGCAAGACGTGGACGCAGCTGCTCAAGGGGCAGAACGCCACGAGCGGCGCGAGTGATCTTTCCATGGATCCCACCAATCCGCGCATTCTGTATGCAGCGTTCTGGGATCATCAGCGCATGCCCTGGACGGTGCGCTCCGGTGGCGACGGTAGCGGCATGTGGAAGAGCACCGATGGTGGCGACACCTGGAAGCGCCTGACGGAAGGGCTGCCCAAGCTGATGGGGAAGATTGGTGTGTCGGTGTCGCCGGCCAATCCCGATCGCGTGTACGCGATTGTGGAAGCAGAAGCCGGCGGTCTGTATCGCAGCGACGACGCCGGCAAGACGTGGCGGCTGTTGAGTGGGGATCGCCTCATTCAGACGCGGTCGTGGTACTACATGAACATCACCGCCGATCCAACCAACGCGGATGTGGTGTACATCAACAACGCGCCGCTGCTCAAGAGCATCGATGGCGGGCGTACGTTTGCGCCGCTGCCGGCCACGCACGGTGACAACCACCAGGTGTGGGTGAACCCTCGTGACTCACGCTATCTCATCAACGCCAACGACGGCGGCGCGAGCATTTCGCTAAATGGTGGCAAGAGCTGGAGCACGCAGGACAATCAGCCGACGTCGCAGTTCTATCACGTGGCCGTGGATGATGATTTCCCGTACAAGCTGTACGGTGGACAGCAGGACAACAGTTCGGTCATCATTGCGTCGCGCAGCGACGGCGGCGCTATCGGCATTCGCGACTGGAAGGAAGGCCCCGGGTGCGAAAGCGCCAACATGGGCGTGAGCGCGAAGAATCCGCGCTACGTGTATGGCGGCTGCTATCAGGGGCTCATCGATGAGATGGACGCGCAGACCGGACTGACGCGCACGATCATGCCGTGGCCGGAGATGAATCTCACGGAGCCGACCGACAAGACGAAGTATCGCTTCAACTGGACGGCGCCCATCGAGGTGTCGCAGTTCGACGACAAGGTGGTGTATCACGGCGGCAACGTGCTCTTCCGCACGACGACGCGCGGGCAGACGTGGACGCCGATTTCCGGTGACCTGACGCGCAACGACAAGTCGCGTCAGGGGTGGGGCGGTGGTCCTATTACCAACGAAGGTGCCGGCGGCGAAGTGTACGCCACGATCGTCGTGATCGAAGAGTCGCCGCACGATGCGCAGACGCTGTACGTGGGGACCGACGACGGACTCATTCAGCGCACGCGTGACGGCGGCAAGACGTGGACGAACGTCACGCCGTCATCGTGGGGCGACGGACTGGTGAACGAAATCGCGGTGTCGCCACACGACGCCGGGACCATTTATGTGTCGTTCCGCAAGGACCGCGTGGGCGACAACACGCCGCACATTTTCGTGTCGCGCGACTACGGCGCCACCTTCACGCGCATTGCGAACGGCCTGCGTGACGGTGAACCGGTGCGTGTGGTGCGCGAAGATCCGGTGCGGAAGGGACTGCTGTACGCCGGCACCGAAACCGGCGTGTACGTATCGTACGATGCGGGTGCACAGTGGCTGCCGTTCCGCGGCAACTTCCCCGTGGTGCCGGTGACGGACCTGCAGGTGAAGCACGGTGATCTCATTGCCGCCACCGAAGGGCGCGCGTTCTGGATTCTCGATGATCTGTCGGTGCTGCGTCAGCGCGCCGACGCCGTGGAGAAAGCCGCCGCGCATTTGTATGCGCCGCGTGAAGCCATTCTCTTTGCCGGGGGCGGCGGCTTTGGTACGCCGCAGAACGCCGGCAAGAATCCGCCCAACGGGGCCACGGTGTACTTCCGCATGGCCGCGGCGCCGGACAGCGCCACGTCGGTGTCTGTCGAGTTCCTCGACGCGAAGAACACCGTGGTGCGTGCCTTTGCCAGCCGCGATTCCCTGAGCAAACTCACCGTGAAGCCCGGCCTCAACACGCTCACGTGGAACCTGCGTCGCGTCATGCCCACACGTGTGGGCAACGTGATGCTCTTTGGTGCGCCGACTGACGGTGGGGCGCGGGTGTCGCCGGGCAACTACACCGTGCGCCTGACGGTGGGGAGCACGGTGCTCACGCAGCCGTTGGTCGTGAAGATGGACCCGCGCATCGATGCGCCGCTCGCGGCCATCGCGGAGCGGGACTCGCTGGCCAATGTGCTGGCGTCGCGCATTGCCGAGATTCACGAGTCGGTGCTGCGCCTGCGAGATGTGAAGAGCCAGGTGCAGGGCTACGTGACCCGCGCGAAGGAAACCAGCGCAGCCGATACCATTGTCAAGGCTGGCCGCTCGCTAAGCGGTAAGCTCGAGAAGATGGATCCGCGTTTGACGACCAAGGCGGCGAACGGACAGGACATCATCAACTACGCGAACGGCATCAACGGGCAATACGGCTTTCTCATGGGGCAGGTGGAAGGCAACACGACGGTCACTCAGCCGGTGAAGGATCGCCTCGTCGAGCTCGAAAAGCTCTGGCAGGGCATTCGGGCCGAAGTCGAGCAGATCGAAAACGTGGATGTGCCGGCGTTCAACGCGCTGCTCAAGGCGAACAACGTGCCCGGCGTGATCGGGAAGGCGAAGGGCAAGGGACCGATCGCATGACCACCGTGAGGCGTATTGGGTATCGGGTTGTGACTGCGACGACGCTGGTGGTGGGGCTTACCTCTCCGGCGTCGGCGCAGAAGAAGAGTGCGTCGGCCGCGCCGTATGTACCCCCCGCAGGGTCGTGGGAGCGTCGGTCGCCGGCGTCGCTCGGCATGGATTCGGTGAAGCTCGCTGATGCCATTGCGTTTGCGGTGAGTAAAGAGAGCAAGAGCCCGCGTGATCTCGAGCTCAATCACTTGCAGACGTTCGGGCGTGAACCATTAGGTGATGCCATCGGGCCACTGCCGCCGCGTGGTGACGCCACCGGCATCATTGTGCGCAAAGGCTATGTCGTGGCGACGTGGGGTGATCCCGACGCCGAGGAAATCACGAACAGCGTCACCAAGAGTTTCGTGAGCACGGTGGTGGGGTTGGCGGTGGACGACGGACGCATTCGTAGCGTGCACGACACCGTGGCCAAGTACATGCCGCCCATCGTGCGTGCGCGCCCCAACGGCACGGCGTACGCCCGTGATTGGCCCGGCACCGACAAGCTGCTCACGCCCTTCGATACGCCGCACAACAAGCGGCTGACGTGGGATCACCTGCTCCGGCAAGTGAGTGACTGGGAAGGCACGCTCTGGGGCAAG
>JAIXTI010000231.1 GCA_027484025.1 bacterium | reverse complement strand
CCGCACCGGTGGCGTCGAGGATTTCGAACTTGATCGTCCAGGTCCCCGTGGCCGTCCCCCCGTTGCTCACCGAGCCCTGCACCTGGTAGCCCGTGCGCACTGGCCCCGACGCGACGATGTCCACCTTGGGGTTGAGCTTCGACTGCTTGTCGAGGTAGAACAACGTCGAGTCCTGATACAGCTTCTTCTTCGCGGCGTCGGTTTCGGCGCGTGACTTGAGCTGCCAGTAGCCGGCCACGAGACGCCATCCGCGCTCGAAATTCGGGTCGATCGTCATGAGACGCTGCACCGCGGGGCCCATCTTCGCGACGTCCTTGATGCCGAATGCCGCGTTGGCGTAGTTGTACAACGCGTTCCGGTGGTTCGGATTCTTCGCAAAACCGGCCTCGAACAACTTTATCGCGTCGGCATCGCGGCCGCTCGCCGCAGCGTTCGACCCCGCCTCGAACAGCTGATCCGCGGTGAACTTGTCCGGCGTCGCCAGCATGTCACCGAACATGTTCGCGACCGCGGTCGTATCGCCCGACAGGCGCAGCGCGCGCGCCAACGCCTGCGTGGCGTTCGCCTCGCCCGGCGAGTCCTTCAGATAGTCCTGCAGCAGGACCTTGGCTTTCCCGATCTCCGCCTCCTTCTCCGCCCCCGTCGCGGCATCAGCCTTCTGCAGATTGATGACGGCCAGATTGTACCGGCTCTGCTGCTTGATACGCTTGTAGAGCGTATCGTTGCCGGCAATCGTAATGATGCGCTCCATCGCGATCATCGCGCTGTCGATCTTGTTCTGCTTGCCGTATACCGACGAGAGCACGTTCCAGGGACGCGGATCGGTGGGCGACACCATCAGGGCGAGATTGGCATACGTGGCCGCCGTATCGTCCTGATTGGCCTGCAGGGAGGAGACGGCCTTGTTGTACACGTCCCCGTAGAACTGCTGCCGATAGCCCTTCACCGCCTCGGCGCACTGCGGCGCGACCTTTTCGAGTGCCGTCGCGGCCGTGTCGACCGCCAGCAGGAGATTCTGCTTCCCCTGCGGATTGGTGGTGTACCCCATGTCACCACGGTTCAGCATGAACTTGCCTTCGTTCTGCGTGCGGAACTGCGCATAGGTGCGAAGTAGCAGCCACTGGCGCCCGGGCTCGTTCTTGATCTTTTCCGGGCTGTCCGTGAGCAACCGGATGGCGTTCGCCAGATGCTTGGGGATTTCGTCAGCGTTACGTGAACTGGCCGCCTTGATCACATACTGCTTGGCGCCGCCAAGCTGAAACGGGCTGCCATCATTCACGTTGCACGTCGCCTGGGCGACAAGCGGTGACGACACGGCCGTGCTGCCCGCTACCAGGGCGACGCCCGCCACCCGCATCAACATCGAAGCCTTCATCGATACTCCTCGTAAATCCGTCGAATGCGACCGGCAGTCACCAGTCGCGCGAAAGATGGGCTAGGCCCGGTACGACGCACCGCTTCCGGTGTTGTACACCACAACCTCGGCGTCGGACGCAATCCGCCCGTCAACCACCGCGTCCCGCAACACTGACAGGGCGCAGCCACCTTCGGGAGCGGCATCGATGCCCGTCGCCGTGGCCAGCCGGTACGTCCAGTCACGAATGGCCTCTTCGGTGGCCGTTCCCGCGACGCCCTGCGTCTCCCGCAACACCCGTAATAAAACGCGGTCGCCAAGGGGAGACGGCACTCGCAATCCGCTCGCGTACGTCGTGGGATTCACCCACGGCTCCGCACGGTCTGCCCCCTCTGCGAAGGCCTTGGCAATCGGAGCACATCCCGCGGCCTGCGCAACCACGTACGTGGGCTGCACGCGTCCTGCAGGCAACCAGCCACTCGCTGCCAGCTCCTGCAGCGCCTTCCAGATCCCCACCGTGCCTTCTCCGCCACCCGTCGGATAGACCACGACATCCGGCACGCGCCAGCCAAGCTGCTCAGCCATCTCGTAGCCCATGGTCTTCATGCCCTCCACGCGATACGGCTCGCGAAGGGTGGAGATGGCGAAAAAGCCCGACTCCGCCGCATACCCGAGCGCCAGTTTTCCCGCGTCCCCGATATGCCCGTCAATGCGGATGAGCTCCGCGCCCATCGCATCGATCGTATCGAGAATGGGGCGTGGCGTCGTGCGCGGCGCATAGACGCGGACGGGCATTCCCGCGGCCGCACCGTACGCCGCCAACGCGGCGCCGGCATTCCCCGCTGTCGGCACCACCAACCCCGGAAAGCCCTCGGCGCGCGCACGCGTCACCGCCGCACTCATTCCGCGCGCCTTGAACGAGGCGGTGGGGTTCTGAGCCTCGTCCTTGATCCACATGCGGCGTACGCCCACGGCGTCGGCCAGCGCCTGCGACTCAATGAGCGGGGTCAGCCCTTCGCCGAGCGTGACCGGCGCCTCACCTTCGAGCAGGGGCATGAAGGGCGCATAGCGCCACATGTCCCATCGTGGCCGCAGTGGCGTGTCGCGCGGGACTGGCGCGTACCGGGCGAAGAGCGGTTGCCCACAGGCACCACACAAGGAGGCGCGCTCGAGCGCGGCCGGCGTATCGCAGGCCGAGCAGCGGAGCGTCCAGGACGTTGTGGTCATGCGTCGTTCACAGGAGGGAGGGGAGCGTCGGCACGGTCGTCCGGCGGAAGTGGCGGAACGGCGGGAGTGACAGGAGGCGGAAGTTCGACCCCGAGCGAAAGCAGCACCTTCCGGGCGGAGGCCTCGCCGAAGCCCGGCACCCGCGCGATCGCATCGAGAGGCGCGTCCTTCACCCCCTGTACGCTGCCAAAAACATGCAACAGGGCGCGGCGTTTGGTAGGACCGATCCCCGGAATCTTCAACAGCTCTGACGTGATGGTACGCGCGGAGCGCTTCTGGCGCTGGAAGGTCACGGCAAACCGATGTGCTTCGTCGCGCGCCTGCTGTAACATGCGCAACGCCGGAGAGCGGCGCGGCAGCCTGACACTGTCGCTGCGCCCCGGGAGAAAAATCTCCTCCTCCTTCTTGGCGAGACTGATCAAGCCGATTTGCGTGACCCCAAGCGCGTCGAGCGCCTCACGGGCCGCCCCGAGCTGTCCCTTGCCCCCGTCGAT
>JAIXTI010000064.1 GCA_027484025.1 bacterium | reverse complement strand
CCCCTGTCCGTGTCGTAGTTTTCAGCGCAACCTTCGGGAAGATGGCGGGGTACCGAAAATGCCGTGGAACTCACCCCCCGCCACGACGCCCTTACCAATAGAGATATGGCCGAACGACGCCCGAGCCCCGGAGAACCCATCGCCCGCCGCGCAGCTGCGCTGGCCAGCGATTTGAAGGCCACTGACATCGTGGTCCTCGATCTCCGTGGTGTGACGGATATGACCGACTTTTTTGTTATCGCTTCCGGGACCTCGGACACGCACGTCCGCGCGGTCGCCGAGCACGTACAGGCAGGGTTGAAGGAAGGTGGGGTGTCTACCACCATGACTGAAGGACTCACGCAGGGCCGGTGGGCATTGCTCGATTATGCCGACTGCGTGATCCACGTCTTCCATCCCACCTTGCGGCAGTTCTATCAGCTCGAGCGGTTGTGGGGCGATGCCACACCGCTACGGCTGGACGCCGAAATCACGCAGGGAGCGTAACACGCATGGCGCAGGCGCAGCGGTGGTCAACACTCGGTACGGCTCTCACGTTTGCGGTTGCCGCACTCACGGCCACTGCTCCGCTGACGCCGCTTGCCGCGCAGGGGTATTTCGGCCAGAACCAGGTGCAGTACGACCGCCTCAACTGGCGGGTGATCGAGACCGAACATTTTCTCGTTCACTACTATCCGCAGATTGCTGACGTCGCGCCCGATGCGGCGCGCATGTCCGAGCGGGCGTACGCACGCCTGTCGCGACTCACCGCGCACCAGTTCCGCGAAAAGAAGCCCATCCTGATCTTCGGATCGTCGGGGGATTTTGCGCAGAGCAATGTCTTCGGCGATCTCGGCGAAGGTACGGGCGGTGTCACCGACCCGCTGCGCCAGCGCATGGCGCAGTTCTTCAGCGGCGACTGGGCCAGCTTCGAACACGTGCTCATTCACGAAATGGTGCACGTGTTCACCTTCGACATCTTTTCGCGCGGACGTGCCGGCGCCGGGTTGCAGAACCTGGCCATGGTCAATCCGCCGCTCTGGTACATGGAAGGGTTGGCCGAATATCTGTCCATCGGCCCCAACCATCCGTGGACCGATGCCTGGGTCCGCGATGCCGTCGTGAACAACTCGCTCCCCACCATCGCGCAGATGACGGAGCGTCCCGACAAGTATTTCCCGTATCGCTACGGACTCGCGCTCTGGCAGTACGTCGGCGCGCGCTGGGGTGACGAAGTCATCG
Organism: bacterium; assembly: GCA_027484025.1. Lineage (GTDB taxonomy): Bacteria > Gemmatimonadota > Gemmatimonadetes > Gemmatimonadales > Gemmatimonadaceae > Gemmatimonas. Next base: position 8,898 of record JAIXTI010000064.1, on the reverse strand, counting down.
GCGAAATCATGAACGCCACCCCAAGCCTCGGCATCGATCGCGCCTTCCGCCGAGAAATCGGCCTGTCGCTCGATGACCTGAGCGCCGAGTGGAAGGCGGCCATGCAGGCCAAGTATCTCACGGCCGTGGCCAACCTCGACCGCCCGCGCAGCTTTGCGCAGCCGCTGCTCTCGCAGAAGCGCACGGGCAGCATTGCCAACCTGTTCGTGGCCCCCGCGCTGTCGAACGACGGCAAGTACATCGCGTACATCGGCTACGGCAGCCTGCTGCGCGGCGAAGTCTTCCCCGAGATGTATCTGGCCGACGCGAAGACCGGCAAGCGCATCACGCGGCTGGTGAAGACCACCACCAATCCCGACTTCGAGCAGCTGCGCTTCCTGTATTCGCAGCCCTCCTTCTCCCCCGACGGCAAGTTGCTGGCCTTCACGGGTCAGCGTGGCGGCCGTGACGTGTTGTACGTCATGGATGTCGCGCGCCGCAAAGTCGTGAAGGATTTCGACTTCGAGCTCGATCAGGTGCTCAGCCCGAGCTTCTCGCCCGATGGCCGCAAGATCGTGTTCAGCGGACTGCGCCACGGCACCAGCGACCTGTACGTCGCGTCGCTCGATGCGCCCGGCTACGCGCAGATCACCAAGGACACCTACGGCGATCTTTCGCCGTCGTGGTCTCCCGATGGCCAGACTATCGCGTTCGTGTCGGAGCGTGGGCCCGACACCGACATGGACATCCTGAAAATCGGACCGTGGCGCGTCTCGCTCTACGACTTCGACACGCAGAAGATCACGGTTATTCCCAATCAGGGCGGCCGCAACATCAATCCGCAGTGGGCGCCCGACGGCAAGTCGCTCGCGTTCATTTCCGATCGAACGGGCATCGCCAACATCTTCCTGTACGACTTCACCGATCGCGAGCATTATCAGCTCACGAACGTGCTGGGCGCGGTGACCGCCACGGCCGAGCAGTCGCCTGCCCTGAGCTGGGCGCGCGAGGCCGACGTGATGGCGTTCGTGTATTACGAGCAGACCGACCACTCCATCTGGAAGGTGCGGAACCCGCGGTCGCTCAAGAAACAGCCGTTCCGTGATCCCCGCCTGCTGGCACAGGCGCAGCAGGGTGGCGTGAAGCCGACGGGCCAGGCGGCACCGGTGGACCCCACCGCGCATTTGCGCCGCGGCACCGTGCAGGACACGGTCGCCGCGCGTCAGTCGTTCTATCGCCCCGCCACCGGTGCGGTGGCACGCGCGTCGGCGGAACTGCCCGTGAGCGTGCTTGCGCGGCAGGCGGAAACGATCAGCGTGAAGGCGATGCTCGACAGCTTCGACTTCAACCTCCCCGACTCCACGCGTCTCAGCGATGGCCGGTACAAGGGAAAGCTTACGCCCGAGTATGTGGCCCAGCCGAGCATCGGCTATCAGCAAGGTGGCTTCGGTCAGGGGACGTACGGCGGTACCACCATCGTGCTCAGCGACCTGCTCGGCGACCGTCGACTGGCGCTCTCCGGCTCCATCAATGGGCAACTCAGTGACGCGCAGGTGTTCGTCGGCTACACCAGCCTGGGACGTCGTCTGCAGTACAACACCGGAGTGGTGCAGCAGCCGTTGTATCTGGTGTCGGGCTTCTACGAAACGCCGCAGGAGAACAGCCAGACGCAGTTCGTGCAAACGCAGGAAATCACCCGGTTGGTGGTGCGTCAGGTGTTTGCGACCAGCCTCTATCCGCTCAATCGCTTCACGCGCTTTGAGTTGGGGGCGCGGTTCCAGAACATCGACCAGCAGGTGTTCTCGTTCAACCGGCTCGTCGACTACGGCTTCGGTTTCGCGAGCGGCTTCGAGCGCGGGCCGACGCGCAACGTGGCGTCGGCCAACACGATCTCGCCGAGTGTGGCCTTCGTAACCGACAACACGCTGTTCGGCTTCACGGGCCCGATAACCGGGCGGCGCGTGCGACTGGAGGTGGAGCCCAGCATCGGCACATGGCAGTGGACGCAGTACCTCGTCGATGCCCGCTCCTACGTGCCCATTCTGTTCAACTACGTCACCTTCGCCACACGCTTCACGAGCAGCCTGTCGGTGGGTCGTGACGAGGCGCGCTTCCCCAAGTGGATCGGGCGCCCCGACTTCGTGCGCGGCTACAACCGCGAAGACATCGGCGCGGTCGGATGCACGGGGCTTCCGAGTGACGACGGGTCGTCGTGCGGCGGGGCGGAGCTCATTGGCAGCCGGGTCGCGTTCGCCAACGCCGAACTGCGCTTCCCCATTCTGCGCAGGTACGGCAACCGCACGAACCTGTTGGGGGGCTTCCCGCCCGTCGACGGCCTGTTCTTCTACGATGCCGGCTTGGCATGGTCCAAGGGGCAGACCCCCACCCTGACGCGCGACGCGAACTACAACGTGGACACGCAGCGCGCCCTGCTCCGCAGCTACGGGTTCGGGATCCGCATGAACCTGTTCAACATTGCGATCATCCGCTGGGACTGGGCCGTGCCCGTGAGCCGTCCGAACGCCAAGGGCTTCGGGACCTGGTTCTTCGGGGCGTCGTACTAGTCGACGGCGGGCGGGCGTAGCCTGCCCCGGGGCGAGGTGGCCAAAGTGCCCCTCGCCCTCACCGCAACCCCTCCCTGCAGGGCCCCGAGCGGGGTACCTTTCCCTCGTGCGCACGCTCCTCGCGTCGGCGCTCGTGCTCCTCGCGTGCGGCTGTTCCGATCGCTCGTCCCGCCCCTCTGGAGCCGGCGCCACTCCCAGTATTCCCGGCGGACCCGATCCCATCGTGCTGCGCGTTTCGCGCAACGGTGGTGTGTTGACGGCCGCGCGCTATCCCGCCCTCGATACGATCGTGTGGCGCTCAATCACGCGCGTGCCGGCGCTCGGCCGTATCGTCGCCTTCGGCGCTGAAGACGGATACCTCGCCGCCGTCGACACGGGTGGGGCTCCGGTCCGCATCGATTTGCGTGTGGGCAGCGTCAACACGATGCGCGATGAACCCGTGCGCGCCGTGTCTTCGGCCGACGGCGGGTCCATCTACGCGTTGACCGCCGCGGGCGAGATTACCCGCTTCACGCCGAGTGGTGGGGACTGGTCGTTTACCCCGCCGCTGCCTGCACAGGCATTGCACGCGCAGCAGGATGGCTCGCTCATCGTGGCTGGGGCCAAGGGGGACCGCGCCGTCGTGTGGCGCGTGCGTCCGCCGCAGCAAACGGTGTCCGACAGCGTGTCCTTTGCGATTGGTGGTGATGCCGCCGCCCTGGCCGGCACCGTCGAACGGACCGCCGGTGGTGTGGGCGACCGTGTCTTCTTCGGGGCCGACGAGCAGGTGCTGGCCGTGCGCACCCGCGATCTGGGCAAGGCGCTCGATGTCGATATGGGCGACCCCATTCGCGCCATTACCGCAACCCCAAGTGGTGACCGGTTGTTCGTCGCGCTCGAAGGCGAATCGGTTCTCCGCATTGTCGATCGCTTTGAAGAAGGCGTGACCGGCAAGATCAAGTTGCCCGGACCGCCGCGCGCGTTGCGCATGGACCCCATGGGGCGCGTACTGCTCGCGCAAGGCAACAAGGATTCGATATTCGTCGTGAGCCTCGCGAGCGACGAACTCATTGGCGTGTTGCGCAGTGAATGGCGTAACGACCTGCCACTCGTTTTGCCCGATGCCGCCATCGCGTTTGCGCGCGGCGAGGATGTGGTCTTTGCGCATCCCACGACGCTTGCCGACATGAAGGTGGTGGAAGGCGGTGCCAACTCTTTCTGGCACACGCTGCGCTGGAACGGGTTCCGCCCGCGCGCGGCCGGGCTCGATCAGCCGGTTCAGTTCCGCACGAGTGCGCCACGCGATTCGTCGGACATGGCGCCCAATGCGGCGCGCGCCGCCGCCGAGAGTACGGTGGTGCACGTCGACAGTAGCGCCGGCACGACCGCATTAGGCACGAGCGCCGCGCAGTTCACCGTCTCGTTCGCGGCGGTCCTCGACGAAACGCAAGCGCGCGCACTGGCCTCGCGCATTCGCGTCGACGGGCAGTCGCCGCGCATCACCACGTCCGAGCGGTCCGGCAAGACGCTCTATCGCGTCGTGCTCGGCCCCTTCCCCGCACGTGCCGAGGCGGAGCGCGTCGGCAAAGCGTCGGGGCAAAGTTATTGGATTTTTGAGGGCGCTCCATGACCGCACCTGGTTCACTCATCGCCCCGTGGGAAGTTGAAGGCCGACGGCTGGCGCCGCTGCTCGACAGCGTGTGCGCCGTCGTCATTGCGGCCAACGATCCGTCAGTCGCTGTCAGCGTTGCCATCGGCGTGGCGCGTACGCACGGGCAACGGCGACGGGTGGCGATTGCCGATCTCATTGGCGAATCGCCGGCCATCGAAACACAGCTCACGGGCGATGATCCGCACGGCATTGCGGACAGCTTTCTCTACGGCGTCTCCCTGAACAAGATCGCGCGCCCCATGCAGGGCGCCGACAACGTGTTCCTCATGCCGAGTGGCACGGAGTCGGTCGATCATCAGGAAGTGTACGCGAACGACCGCTGGCGCCGGCTGGCCGCGGGCTTTCACCAGGTGGGTGCGCTCCTCATTGTCGTAGCCAAGCCGCAGGTGGCGGGCTTCGCCGAGTTGTGCGGCTTTGTTGGCGCGCTCATGCCCGTTGGCGAAACGGCGTTCCCTGCTCCGCCGGGTATTCCGCTCATTGCGGCACCGGCGGCGCCGCCACCACCGGCCCCCACGACGGACACGCCCAAGCGCGAAAGCAAAGAGCGCGCGCGGGAGGCGGCGCAGCACGATGCGGACAGCCGCCGCCGGCGCGTGTGGATTCTGCTCACGCTCTTCGCTGCGGTCGTCGCGGCCGTTGCCGCGCTGTGGCCACAGATTGCCGAGCGGTTGCCGGCCCCCGTCGTCGCGTTGCTGTCTGGGAAGTCGCCCGAACCGGACACCGCGGCCCTCGTCGTTCCCCCCACGCCGATGGCGAACGTCCCGCCGCGCGACAGCGTGCAGCGCGATTCGTTGGGCAACGTCATCGGTGACAGTACGCAGCGTGACACGACGACCGTGGACACCGCTGCCGTCGCGCCGCTTGCGATCGCCAATCCGCAAGACTCCGCTTCGGCGGCGCGCTACGCCGTGTACTTCGCGACCGCGAATACGCGCGCGGCCGCCATGCCCGATCCCAAAATCCGATCGCTCGAAGCGGTGGCGCTCTCGCCCGTGATGGAAGAACGGGAAGAGTGGTTCCGCGTCACCGTCGGTGCGGCAGCGGCGCGCGCCGACGCCGAAGCGTTGCTCGCGCGGTTGCGCACCGAAAAGATCATCGGTTCGGGGAGCATCGTTGCGGTGCCGCTGGCGTTTCGCATCGAGTCCAACGTCACCACCTCGCTCGTACCCACGCGCCTCGCGGCACTGGCGTCACGGGGAGTCATTGCCTACGCGCTGCGTCAGAATGACGGCAGCGCGATCATCTACACCGGTGCGTATGAATCGCCGTCGCAGGCGACGGCGCTTGCGGCGTCTCTGCGCACTGCCGGTGTCGCGCCTGTGTTGGTTTATCGAACGGGGAGAGCGTTCTAGTGCGTCTGACGAAGCTCGAAGTGCATGGCTTCAAGGCCTTTGCCGATCATCTGGAATTCGTATTCGAGAAGGGCGTGACGGCAATCGTCGGCCCCAACGGATCGGGCAAGTCGAATGTCTCCGACGCCGTGCGCTGGGTGCTTGGCGAACAGCGTGCCCGCGCCATGCGTGGTGCGAAGATGGAAGACGTCATTTTCCACGGGTCGTCGGCGCGCAAGCCGGTGAACATGGCGGAAGTGTCGCTCCACTTCGACAACACCGAGGGCGAGCTCCCCATTCCGTTCAAGGAAGTGGTGATCACGCGTCGCCTGCTGCGTTCTGGCGAGAGCGAATACCTGCTCAATCGCGCCCCCTGCCGGTTGCGCGACATTCAGGATCTCGTGCGTGGCACCGGGCTCGGGGCCGACTCTGGTGTCGTCATCGAAAGCAAGATGATCGATGCGCTGCTCTCCGACCGTCCCGACGAACGTCGTGAACTGTTCGAAGAGGCCGCGGGCGTCGGGCTGTATCGCGACCGTCGTCGCAGCGCGGAACGTCGTCTCGAAGAGACCACGACCGACCTCGCGCGTCTCGACGATCTCATCAACGAAGTGCAGAGCCAAGTACGCTCGCTCGCCCGTCAGCGTCGTCGGGCCGAACGGCATGCCGAACTCACGTCGCGCCGTTTTGCGGTCGAGATTTCGCTCGCGACTCGCGAAATGGCGGCGTGGAAAGACGAGCTCGAAGCGCTCGATAGCCGTCTCGAAGAATTGCGCGCGGAGCTTCCGGGCGCCGAAGAACAGATCGCGGCCGCCGAGCAGCAGCGCGAAGGAGCGCACGCCGCCCGTGGCGCCGCCGAAGCGAGCCGTGTGGAACTGGCCCGCCTCGCCGCCGAGCAGCGTGACAAGACGCAGCGCTTGGAGCGTGAGCTGGCGGTGGCGGAAGAGCGTCAGCGCAGCACCACCATGCGAAAGGAGCGCGCGGAGCAGGAGCGCGTGGAGAACGAAGCGTTCGGCCGTCGCCTGCGCGAAGATCGCGACAAGGCGGCCACCGACCGGACGACGCTCGAGAAGGAACTGGCCGATGCCGGTGAAGCGCTGCAGCAGCGCCTCAGTGCCGAGCAGTCGGCGCGCGAGTCGGTGCAAGTAGCGCGTTCGGCGCTCGATCAGCTGGAACGTCAGGTGCGTGAGCATCGCGATCAGGCGCGTCGCATCGAACTCGATCGCGATGGCGCCGCGCGTGAGCAGGCCGAAACGCAGCAGCGTCGTGAAGCGCTCGAAATCGAACGGCAGAATCTCGCCGATGCGCTCGATGCCATCGAACGCGAGTTGATCAACGCGCGCGAGCAGGTGCAGCTCACGCAGGAGAACGCGCAGGACGCGCAGCACGAGCTCGAAGGCGCCCGCCTTACCGCCGCGACGGCGCGTACGGCCGATGCCGAATCGCGCGCGAGCATGGCGAATGCCGTGCAGCTGTGCACCAACCTCGAAGGCAAGATGAACGCGCTCGCGGCGCTCGAGCGCGAACGCGTCGGTCTGGCGCCGTCGGCGGCCAAGCTCCTCAAGGAGCGCGAGCGCTTTGGCGATGGGGCCGTACTCGGCCCACTGACCGACTTCCTCACCGCAGACGGCGAAACCGCCAAGCTGGTGGAGCGGTACCTCGGCGCCACGATGCACGCGATCGTGGTGCGCGATGCGGACGCGGCGAGCGCCGTGCGCCAGTGGCACGCGCAGTCGCAGCCCGGCCCGATTCTCCTGCTGCCGCTCGACGTGGTGATGGAGATGACGTCGCTCGAAGGCGCGTTGGGTGGCAGTGTGCAAACGCAGGGCCCCGCGTCACGCTGGGTCCAGGCGCTGCTGGGCAAGGTGCGTGCGCTCGACGGCGGTGATGCGTTCATCGACGAACGTGGGGCGGTGTATCTGCCGGGCAACGCCGGCGGCCCTGGTCCGCTGCAGCGTCGCGCGGAGCTGACGCGCCTCGAGAGTGACCTGGCCGCTGCCGAAGCGCGTCGTGACGAAGCGGCGATGTCGGCCGATGCCGCGCGTCTCGCGCTGGCGGACGCCGAGCGTGCACAGCAGATCGCCATCGAAGGCAACAACCGTGCGCAGCAGGAATTGCGGCGTGCGGCCGAAGTGCAAACGGAAGTCGAGCGTCGTCGTGAGCGCGCCGAGCGGGAACTGGCGCAGTCGAGCGCGCTGGCCGAACGGCTCGTGTCGCGACTCGAGGAACTCGAGCAGCGGACACGCCAGTTGGCGCAGCAGGCCGAAGCGCTGCACGCGCGCGCCGGCGAAGCGGACACCGACATCACCGCGGCCCGCGAGGAGTTGTCGCTGTACGAGCGCGAGCAGGAGCAGGCGCGCGAAGCGCGGGCCACCTGGCAGGTGGCGCAGGCGCAGGCACAGGCGCGGTTGTCGGTCGCGATCGACCGCGAGAAGCGCTTGCTCGAAGAAGACAGCACCGCAGCCGCGCGCATCGAAGCGTTGGCCAAGGAGCTGTCCACGCTCAGCGATGCCGATCAGCAACTGGTGCAGCAGCTCGACGGCTGGCGCACCGAGCTCGACACGGAACAGAAGAATCTGGCCGACGCCGAAGGGCGTCTCGGCGAAGCGGAGCGCGCCGTGGCGGCGGCGACCGCTGCCTCGGATGCCTGCGAAGCCACGCTGGACGAAGTGCGTCGTCGTTCGACGGCGTTGGGCGAGCAGCTGCATGGCGCGCAGCTCCGGCACACGGAGCTCGCGGGGCGTCGCGAAACGATCCGCTCGCGTCTCGAGACGGAGTGGCGTCGCTCGCTCGACGAGTTGCTCGACGGATTCGAAGAGTTGGAGCTCCCCACCGAAGAACTGCGCAGCGAAGCGGCGACATTGCGCGCGTCGCTCGACGAACTCGGCCCGGTCAATCCGCTCGCGATCGAAGAGCACGAGGAAGAGCAGCGTCGCCTCGAATTCCTCACGAGCCAGCGCAACGATCTCGTGGCGGCCAAGCAGTCGCTGCATCAGGCCATCCGCGAAATCGACAGCACGGCACGCGAACTGTTTCTCGCGACGTTCTCACAGGTGCGCGAGAACTTCCGGCAGATCTTCCAGCGCATGTTCGGGGGTGGCGAGTGCGACCTGCGTCTCGAGAATCCCGACGCGCCGCTCGACTGCGACATCGAAGTGCACGCGTCGCCACGCGGCAAGAAGACGCAGCGCATTCACCTGCTCTCCAGCGGTGAGCGTGCCCTGGTGGCGCTGTCGCTGCTCTTCGGCATCTTCCTCACCAAGCCGAGCCCCTTCTGCCTCATGGACGAAGTGGACGCGCCGCTCGACGACCAGAACATCGGCCGTTTTGTGAAGATGCTCAACGACTTCAAGTCGCGGACGCAGTTCATCGT
>JAIXTI010000200.1 GCA_027484025.1 bacterium | reverse complement strand
GGTCGCCGAGCAGCTTCGCGCCATTGGCGTCAAGCCCATCGGTGATGATGGCTCGTACTTCCAGTGGTTCAACATGGTGCGAACGCGCGTCTCCAGCGTGTCCACGCGCGCGTCGCTTGGCGCCAACGCCCTCGAGGTCTGGAAGGACTTCATCCCACTCGGTGGCTCCAGCGCCGACGTCGCCGGAACGGTCGTGTGGGTTGCCAACAGCGCCGATACGACGAACGACGTTCGCGGAAAGGTCGTCGCCACGCCCATCGTGGCCCCGAACCCCGCAAGCATAAGGACCACGACCAACAGCGCCGACGTGCGTTACACGCAGGCCGCCATCAGTGCCACGCAGGCGCGCTTTGCCCGCCGAGGTGCTGCTGGCCTCATTCTCGTCGCCGATGCCACCAGCGACGCCGCCTTCGACGGCTTGGCCATTCTGCGGGGGCGAGGCACGTACGATGTCGACCGCGCCGCGCGCCGTTTCGCGACGCAGCCCACGCGCGCCGAGCTGCCAGTACCGGCACGGCAGGCGGGAACGCCAGCGTTCCTGGTGCGCGGAAGCATGGCGACGGCACTGCAGGGTTCACCCAGCATTGACGTGCAGGTGCGGCTCGAACGCTTCGAGACGCCAAGCGTGAACATCGTGGGTGTCATTCGTGGTACCGATCCCAAGCTACGCGATGAGTACGTGCTCTTCAGCTCGCACCAGGACCACGATGGCGTGCGCTATCAGATCGACGGCGATTCCGTCTGGGCCGGCGCCGACGACAACGGTACCGTGAGCGTTGCCCTGTTGGCGTCGGCGCGCGCCTTTGCCAAACAGCCCGGCAAGCGCAGCGTGCTCTTCGTATACCATGGGGCGGAAGAGCGTGGTCTGCTCGGCAGCCGCTATCATGCTGCGCACCCGGTGGTGCCGCTCGAAAAAATCGTCACGGTGCTCAATGGCGACATGATCGGCCGTAATCATCCCGATTCGGCGAGCTTACTGGGCATTCAGCCACCGCATCGCAACTCGTCGGATCTCGTCAAGATGGCCGTGCGCGCCAACGAACTCACCGGAAAGTTCAAGCTCGATTCCATCTGGGACCGCCCCACGCACTCGGAAGGCTGGTACTTCCGCAGCGACCACGTGCCGTACGCCCGCCTCAACGTTCCGGCCGTCATGTACAGCACCAATCTGCACGACGACTACCACACGCCGCGTGACAAGCCCGAGCGCATCAACTATCCCAAGCTCACGCGCATGTCGCAGTGGATGTATCTGACCGGCTGGTTCGTCGCCAATGCGCCGACGCGTCCCGGCATCGACCCGGGCTTCAAGCTCGAACGCTAGCAGCAATTCGATCGCCATCTTGCTCATGCCCCTCGCCATCCGACTCGCGCGCGCCGCACTTGGCGCGCTCGTAGTTCCGTTACTGCTCGGCGCGCGTACCGTCGGCCGACAAGGTGAAGATCCCATCATCCGGCGCACCGAGTTCGGTGTCGTGCACATCGAGGCCACCACGTTTCGCGGGGTCGGGATTGGGCTCGGCTATACGCAGGCCGAGGACTATCGTGAGCGGGTGGTGATGTCGCTGTTGCGGGCCAAGGGGTACATGGGGCGTACCTTCGGCAAGGACAGTCTCGAATCCGATTTCGCCGCCATGCGCGTGCACGAGCGCGTCCAGCAAACGTATCATCTGCTCGACGCGGACACGCGCGACATGTATGACGGCTTCGCGGAGGGAGTGAACCGCTACATCCGCGCGAACCGCAGTGCGCTCCCCGCGTGGGCCCAACCCATTTTTCACGGGCATGATGTCGCGGCTGGCGACATCGGCACCGCGAACGTCACGGCCGCACGGAACCTCGTATTGCGCGCGTTGCGCAAGGACACCGTCGCGCGCACGAACGCCCCGCCCGGCAACGACGCCGACGCGTCGGCGTTCGATATTGCCGCGCGCCCGGTGCTTGGCAGCGACGCCGACGTGGGCTCCAATGCCTGGGCCCTCGCGCCATCCCGTACCACCTCGGGACGCGCCATTCTGTTGCGCAACCCGCACCTGAATTGGAACGCCGGCTACTGGGAAGCACATGTCACGCTCCCGGGAAAGCTCGATTTCTACGGCGACTTTCGCATAGGTAGCGCGTTCTCCGTCGTCGGCGGTTTCAATCGCGACTTGGGATGGGCCACCACCAACAACGCGCCCGACCTCGAAGAAGTGTACGAACTGGAGCTAGATCCCTCCACGCCCGATCACTATCGCTTCGATGGCACCAGCGTCCCCGTCCGATACGATGAGGTCACCGTGCGGTACCGTGACGGCGACAGCACCGGCAGCCTGACGCGGCGCTTCGCCACGACAGCGCTGGGCCCGGTTGTGCATCGCACCGCCGACAAGCTCTACATCGTGCGCGCCGGCCCCGAGGGCGAGTACCGCGCCGGCGCCCAGTTTCTCGCGATGATGCGCGCCCGTTCACTGGCCGAATGGAAACGCGCGCTCTCGATGCGCGCCCGCGCGACATCGAATCTCACGTATGCCGATCGCGCCGGAAACATCCTCACGATCTGGATGGCCAGCATCCCGCGCCTGCCTCACCGGTCGGGGCACGACTCGCTGCCCGTGCCGGCGAAGAGTTCGGCCGATATCTGGACCCGCCTCATCACGCTGGATTCGCTCCCCCAAGTGCAGAATCCACCGGGCGGCTATGTGCATAACGAAAACGACGCGCCGCACTATGCAAACCTGCGCGCACTCCTCGATACCGCGAAGTACCCTGAGAATGTCGAGCGCGGCGAGTTGCGTCTGCGCAGCCAGCACGCCCTCCAACTGATCGCCAACTCACGCAAGTTTTCTCTCGAAGAGGTCGTGCGCCGTAAACACTCGATGCGAATGCTGCTCGCGGATCGTGTCAAAGCTGACCTGCTGGCGGCGGTCCAGGCCTCCCCACTGGCGACCGACACCAGCGTCGAGCGCGCTGCCGCGATTCTTCGCACGTGGGACAACACCGTCGCGCCCGACAGCCGTGGCGGTCTGCTCTTCGAAACGTGGTGGCGTCGCTATCAGTCGCTGGCGCGTGACTCGGCCTATGCAGAGAAGTGGTCGCTCGCCCGCCTCACACAAACGCCGCGGGGCATCGGGCAGCCCGCCAAAGCGGTCGAGGCGCTGCGCTGGGCCACCATCGAAACCATCCGCAAGTTCGGTCAGGCCAACGTGGCCTGGGGCGAAGTGCACCGCGTACGCCGCGGTTCGGTGGACGTCCCGGTAGGAGGCTGCAGCGGCGCCCTGGGCTGCTTCCGTGTGCTCAGTTATGAGGAGCAGCCCGACGGGAAGCGTGTCGCCAATAGCGGCGACGGCTGGGTGCTCGCCGTGGAGTTCGGGGCGCGCGTACCGCGGGCGTTTTCCATTCTCGCGTATGGGCAGAGCACCGATCCCGCCTCTCCCAATCACGATGATCAGGCGGCCATGTTTGCCCGCGGGGAGTTCAAACCGGTCTGGTTTACGGCGCAAGATGTGCGCGCGCACACCAAACGCGAGTACGTCCCCACTCCGTGAGCGAGTGGGGCATTTACTTCCGGCCAGCAACGCATTCCATTTCAGTCTGATCGATTACCACCCCACCTCAAGGAGTATCCCACGATGCAGCATCTCGTGCGCCGCGTGTTGGTCCCCACCCTCGCCCTCGCCGCCCTGACCTTTGGCGCGACCCAGGCCAGCGCCGTGGTCGGCCAGCCCAAGGCTGAACTCAAGGTCGAAGGGGAACGCGCTCAGGAAGGCGCTAATCTCCTCCTGAAGGGCAAGAACTGGCCCGCCAAGAGCAAGGTCAAAATCACTGCTACGCGCGCCCCGGGCGCCCGCAACCCGCAGGATTTCGGTGTCGTGGACGTCGACGACAAGGGCGAATTCACACTCCGCAAGGTGGTGCAGTGCACCACGCAGTCCATGGACGAAGGCACCACCGAAAGCGTGACCTTCACCGCCGCCGAGGAGACGTCCGGCACCAAGGCCACGACGAAGTCGAGCGGCGCGCCCTGGGTCTGCATGTAAGCCAATCGGTCGGCGAGTGCTTCGGGCGCTCGCCGACTCGCGTCTTCCGACGCTAGTTTCTCACGCGGTGCTTCCTGGATGGAAGCACCGCGTTTCGTTTTCTCCGGACACCCCTCCATGCTGGTCATCTTCGTAGCCCCTTTCTTTTCGCCCGCTGCCACCCAGATGATCGAGGCGGCGCTCGCCTTGCCGCACATCCGTCTGGCCGTCGTTTCGCAGCAGCCGCTCGAGCACCTGTCACGGCACCTTCTCGGACGCGTGGTCGGGCATTGGCGTGTCGGCGACGTCACGGACGCCTCGCAGTTGGCTCGGGCGGTGCAGGGGCTCTCCGCAGTGCACGGCGCCGTCTCCCGCTGCTTCGCGGCGTACGAACAGTCGCAGCTGCCGTTGGCCATCGTGCGCGAGCAGCTTGGCATTCCAGGGCTACCCAGCAGCGCCGCCAACAACTTCCGCGACAAAGCCCGCATGAAGGACGTGCTTCGGGCCGCGGGCATCCCCGTCGCACGCCACCAGCTCGTGGGCGAGCCTGGCGACGCCCGCCGCTTCGTTGCCGACGTTGGCTTCCCGATCGTGGTGAAGCCGCCTGCCGGCGCCGGCGCCAAAGCCACCGAACGCATCACCGACGCCAACGCCCTCGAAG
>JAIXTI010000258.1 GCA_027484025.1 bacterium | reverse complement strand
TGGCGCAGCAGTGCCCGAATACCCCCATCGGAGAGATCCTCCGCGTACTCGGCCCAGCGATTCCCCCACGGGCAGACTTGTCGCCCGATATCCGCTCAATGGGAGCCGTGTCCCTAATTGGAAGAGAGTTGGAGTCGCTGAATGGCGACCCCCACCCAGGTTGGGGCCGCCTGACCTGGCCAGACCTTCAGGTCCTCGGCTTGGAACTCGACCACCATCGCCGCGTAGTCCCACAGAAGTATCGAACGGCGGACCAAGTAGTGCAAACGCGAATGTTCGTCGCGTTCCACTTGCACTTCTTCCCCGAGATGTGGCGACAGTTCGAGCAGACGGAGGAGTACCGCCGCGACCGACAGCGTTATTGGTCCCTGACGAACTGGGAGACAAGCAAACGCGTCTTACCAGACCGCGGTTGGGACCTACCGGAGATTGTCGAGTGGCCTTCGAGACTATCCCAGGCTGCCGTAAACGTGAACAACTCCGCGGTAGCTCCGACGGCGAGACAAACTGCCGAGATCCAATCCCAGCACAACACCTTCGACCTGGACCGATGGACGGAGCGGCAACGAATGCGGATGAATTCCGAATCCCGCGTCGCACTCCACGCACAGCGCCAGATCGCACCAACGACGCCTACACGCGCCATGATGGGCACGATGACACCCGCTGCCACGTCGTCGATCAGGGACAGTGACCAGATGGAGGTAGAAGGCCCGGACATCACCCAGTTGCTTCCGAGACGGTTAGAAACCGAGATGGTGAAGCATCGGGGAAACGACCCCGGCACAACCCTTGTGGCGCCTGGACTCACCGTACAGGCACCGGTGAGACCAGCAGCCCCGGCGCGGACGCCGCTGCGACAAGCAGGAGTAGGATCGCCAACCTTTAGTGTCGGGACTCCGGGTACGTCCGCGACAGCGGTTACGATTCCCGTCGCGACTACTGTCGCTAGCGTGGTGCCGACACAGGATATCTCGCAATACATCTTGCGATCAACCAGCCACGCGGCTATCATGTCTTGGTTACAGCTCTATGAGAACAACCGTTCTGGGTTAGAGGCCGGTGATGAGAGCCGAGAACGACTGTTCTCACCCGAAGTACTGCCGGTGATGCGATATCACTTTCGGCGCTACGCGGAGTCCGGTCGCCTTGCCAGCAACCCGAATATCACTCAAGGACGGGACTGGCATCAGTGGCATAGCCCATCAAGATGGCCGACGAAGGAGTTCGTGGCGTTCGTCCGTGGTGCGGTGGCCGGCTTGGCACCGAGCGGAGAGATCACGCCGTCGCAATTCCAGATGATACTGTCGAGCGTCCGCCCGTCATCGCAGTGGTCGGTGGACAACCCGGAAGCGGTCCAAGAGATCTACGGGTCGACGCATCGCTTGATCAACGATAACCCCCACATTACACTGCAACAGGACCAAATACTCACCGTCTGCCGAGCTCAGGCCAGCGAGAGGAATCTGGGCCCTGGACTATCCGCCAAGATGATGAGCTGGATCGACCAGAATAAGAGGGACGCAACGATTGGGTCGTTCCTCGACGCCCTGTTTGATGAGGCGCTAGCGGCGAAGGAATTGTATAATGAAGCCAATAAATTCCGAGCCCTCTCGAATCCGACGCATCACCCGGTATTCGTGGACACCTCTCGCTCTCGCAGACATCAGGTCCGCGCAGCAACCGAGTTCAAACGCGGAGAGAGTAGCCACTCCGAGCGGAGCCGTGACTCAGCTTCGCAGTACAGCCGGGAGAGGTATCATAAGACACGGCGCAGCCGCAGCCGCAGCCGAGGGAGAGGTCGCGATCGGGACAGTCGCTCCCGGACTCCACAACGCGGAGGAGATGGACCCCGCGGCAACCGTGGTGGCAATAGGAAGGACCACCACAAGAAGTCGAGACACCCGGGCGATCGCTCGGACAAGAGAGGCGTCTGCCCGGGCTGTGGCCAGTACCACAACGACAGCAACAACCCGTACAGCTGTCGCTGGCGAGAGCATCCGTGCTTCAATAGCAATTACTCGGTGCCATACTCCAGCACGGTGTGGAGCGAGCAGTACGCCAAGTTCGGGTTGAAAGGGATACCCGATGACGGGAGGACCCCGGAACAGATCGGCAGGTCCCCGAGCAGATACGACTCTTCGAAAAACAGGTATCCGAAGAGAGGAAGAGACAGTTCACACGGCGCCGGCCGCAAACAGGGTGAGTGTTGTGAATCTTGCTTCCTCTGCGTAACTAAACGCGGCGGTCCGATTGTTTCCTGTGTTATCTCGACACCTAGGGGACAAATAAAGGTCAAAGCCTTGCTGGACAGCGGAGCCGACAGCGGAAATTATATCTCTGCCAGCATAACGGACAAACTCGCCGAAAACGGAGTCATATTCTCCGAAGAACCAGTAACTGTTTGCTCAGCATTCGTGTGTAGAGACGTAACTCTAGCAGCAGCCTTTCGAGTTAATTTAACTTCGCCTTCTTCCTCACTCGACATTCTTTCTCTTAAATGTCGCACCATAGACGACGATCGTTATGATATGATCATCGGATACCCCACCATCTGCGACTACGACCTCACTCGAGTCTTCCGGCACTTGTTCGTTTCCGACCTCGTAGCGCGAGGAACTGAGATGCTCCATGTGTTCGAGGAAAAGAGACCACTCGTCCTCAAACCGCAGAGGGAGACGGCGACTGAGGCCGCAGAACGGTTAGCCCTAGCTATCCGAAAAGAAAGGAAGCGAATGTCGAAGGAAGAAGCTCTCGGGATCGCCGACAGGGACCCGTGGG
>JAIXTI010000037.1 GCA_027484025.1 bacterium | reverse complement strand
CGCTGCCAGCGTCGTTGTTTGGTGATATTCAATAATTCTTGGATTGTGTTCTCGATCCAACTCCGCAACACCAAGCTCACCAGCTGCATGATTCAGCCAAGGCGTTGCTCTCGGAGACAACTCCATCCCTGTCGCCATCAGGAAATCTGAATCCACAAAATCAGACGTCAATTGTGATCCAGGCGAGGCCCCATCGGCAAACGTTGTTGCGCCGACATTACTTGTGCCGCCATGCGCTTCCTGATTAAACGCCCACATGAACGCCGCAGTGACCGCCCCACTGGCGAACTTGCCGCCGGTGGCGCTGCTGACCGCACCGCCCAGTAGTGCGGCGCTCAGGATCCTCGCCGGAGGCCCGCCGCGTATTCCCTCGATCTTCGAGTGCAGCAGTTCCGGAGTCGCTGCACTGACGAAGCCGTGGCCGAACTTACCGCCCTGCAGGCTCTGCATCACCCCTCCCGCCACACCATGTGCCACGGTCTTCGCCATCCGGCCAGCCACGTTCATCGTGCCTCCGGTGAAGGCCCACGGTGTGATCTTTTCCGTGAAGGTACTGCCGATCCCGTGGAACAGGCCGGCGCTGAACGCGCCGATCACGCCGCCCTTGAGGCCGCCGCCAATCGAGCCGCTGACGAAGCCGGCGAACACCACGGAGCCCATGGGACCGAAACCGATGGCGGTACCAACGCCCGGCAGGAAAATCGTCCCCACCACCGACAGGAACATCCGCTGCGCCGTGCTGAGCCGCCCGGTCGGATCGGTGTGGGTCAGCGCGTTGTTCAGGACGTAGGTGTAGCGATTCAGCCCCTGTGTCGCGTCGGCTTCGATCAGCGTGTCCGCCTGCAGGAAGCGTCCCAGCACGGGGTCGTAGATTCGAGCATTCATGTGCACCAGCCCGAGCGCATCGAGGTGCTCGTGGCCGGTGTAGCCGCGACGGGTGGTGGTGTCCGTGTAGCCCAGCAGGTAGGCGTAGGTGCTGGCGTTGCGCCGCCTGCCGTGGGCGTCGAAGCTCAGCGTTTCTTCCACACTGCCGTCCGGTCGCACGATCACGTCCGCACTCCCAAGGTGGTCCCGCAGCACGTAGCGCTGCTGATCCGTGCGTGTGGCGCCGGACCACTTCGTCGTCACAATCACGCTTCCGAGCGTCAGGCGCGCTTCGCGGTCGGCGCCGTTGAATGGCGTCAGGTGCTCGATCCGCTCCAGGCTGCCGACATAGGTGGTGATTCGCGTCAGCGTCCCGCTAGTGAAGTCTCGCCGCTGGTAGCGCTGATCGGCACTGTCCAGACGGAAGTCGGAGGTCTCCAGCGGTGCGAAGTTCGACGTCTGCACCAGCTCCAACCGCCGGATGCCCCGGTGCGCGTCGTACTCGATGCTCAGCCCACGGCCCGCCCCGGCGTTGAGCCGCTGCGTCACATCGCCGTTGGCGTTGTAGGTGTAGCGCCAGCCGTGCGCCTCCGCCACCTGATGCACCGAGCGCGTCACGTCCGTCGTGGCGCAGCCCGACCCCAGCCCGGTCCTGTAGCTTGCCGCCACGCCCGCCACCGTCTTGCTGCACACGCTCCCCAGACCGTCGTAGCTCAGGCCCATCTGCACCACGCTGCCCTGCTTCACCTCGGCCAGCCGATCCAGCAGGTCATAGCCGAAGCGCTCGTCCAGCACGTGACCCGCCCGCAGATTCTGTCGGCGCTGCAGGTTCCCCGCTGCATCGAAGTCGTAGTCCCAGTCCTGCAGGCTGTTGGCTGCACCCGTCTGCACCCGGTTCACCCGACCCACCACGTCGTAACTGCGCGTCGTCGTCAGGCTGGTCGCATTCCCAGCCAGCCGCTCCCGCAACACCGCACCGCGGGCGTCGGTCTCCAGCAGCTCGTGGTAAATCGTCCCGCCGATGCAGTTCGTCTGCCCGGCCAGCGTCGTCGCCCTGCAGGTCCGCACCACATAGCCCCGCGCGCTGTAGGCCGTCTCGCTGCCCTCCGAGAACAGCTGTGCGCCGCTCGCCAGGGGCTCCTGGTAGCTCATCAGCTGCTTCAGCCCACGGCCCGCGCCGTCAAAACTGAAACTCTCGGTGTAGTTGCGACCCTCCACCTGCGTCACCCGCGCGACCTGTCGCCCCAGACTGTCGTACGTCAGCGTCACCTGGTGGTTCATCAGCCCCGGCTCCTGCCGCTGGCTGGTGTGCAGCTGCCCCAGACCGTTCGCTGCCGTGTCGTACACGAACAGGTCCACCAGTTCCTGACTGATCTGCCGCAGCAGCACCGCACTGCCCTCGAAACCGTCCTTCAGCAGCGCATCGCTCGGGGCCGCCGTGGCCTCCGTGGTCCGCCGCCACACGCGTCCAAGGGCATCGCGCTCGGTGTCGACCACCCGGCCCGCGCCATCCACCTGCCGGATAACCTCGCCCGCCGCGTTGTACTGCCAGATCCAGACGCCCGAATCCGGATCGGTCTGACCGATCTTCCGGCCGGCCACGTCGAACTGCGTCGTCGTCACCACCAACGGGCTCGTTGATGTCGCGCGGCGACTGACCGTCTGGATGTCACCCACTGCCGTGTACTGGTAGCGCACTGTCGTGCCTGCGGGATCCTCAGACTCGATCAGTTTTCCGGCTGCGTCCCGACGTTCTTTCCAGATCCGGGAGCACTGCACGCCTGTCGTGCCTTGATTGCACGGCGCCCGCTTCTCCAGCTCCGCTACCGGTACGGTCAGGCCGTTGAAGGTGCGATCTACCGACCGATGCCACAACTCGGTCACGGCGCCCACCGCGTCCAGCTGACGCTTCACCCGGCCGGTCACGTCGTACGCCGTCGTTGATCCGGTGGGCGTCAGACAGACATTGGCTGAGAAGGTTGGCGGACCGCTGCCGGCGAGGAAGAAGGGCTCGGTCTGGCGGATCTGGCGGCCGCTCTGATCGTGATCCACGCAGACCGCCGACAGGTCCTTGCCGGCGCCGTTGCCGTCGAAGGCCTCGGTCACCGTCATCAGCACCCGGCCCAGCACGTCGTGGTAGCTCCAGCTGGTCGGACCGACCTGCGCGCCGCCGACCACCGCTTGCTGTTTCACTTCGGTACGGAACACGAAAGGTCCAACCGGACAGCTGACTTCATGCACGCCGCCGTTGCGACCCGTGCACCAGTGCAGCGTCTTTACGGTCGATGCGCCGGCGCTGGTCGAGGTCCAATACTCGCGGCCGAGGCCATGCCGCGCGGCATAGCGCAGCAGGCCGTTCGTATCCCGCGCCTGCGTGACCTCGCCGTAGCGGTCGCGCGCCAGCACCTCCGAGCTCACCCGCTCCGTCCACTGGCGCGGCTGCACGGTCGGATCGAAGTAGGGTTGCCACGTCTTCGCCGGGAATCGTCCCGTCGGGTCGAATTCCACCCGGCTGTAGCGCCGAACCAGCGCATTCGGCAGCGTCGTGCTGCCATCGGGTACCCGCGCAGGCTGGAACAGCAGCGGGTTGCCGGCATCGGTCGGATTGCGGCACACCGACTCCGGCACGCTGGCCGAGCAGCTGTAGGTAGCGATGCGGTTCCCGGAGGCGTCGAAGCTGTAGTAGGTCCGCAGTTCGGCCGTGGCGCCGGCCTCCAGGTTGGCAATCTCCGACTTCAGCTGACCGCTGTTGCCGTCGTAATCGAAGCGGGCTTTGCGCATCTCGGTGACGAAGCTCGTCTGTCCAGCTTCCTTGCGCTGGTGCAGGACCTGGCTTTGCTCCAGTCGACCCAGATGCCACTTCGATGTGTCGTTGACGTGCTGGAAGGTCGAGCGGATCCGGGTGATTTCGTGGGCGGTGCTGAATCCCCCGCCGGCCAGATGCACTTCCTCGGACAAGCGCAGGTTGGCAAAGCCCGCATCGTGGCAATGCACGGCAATGCGCTGACTGGTGGCCTGGCCCGTATTCGGCTCGACCACGAGGTCGTCTTCCCCGTTCACGAAGACCTCCACGCCTTGCGGAACGCTGCCGGACTGGAACGCAAGCGAGCGCTCCGCACTGCGAGATGCCGCCAGCTCCGGCACGTTCAATGGAACCGGGCAGTAATTGCCGCTGTAAGCAGGCGCGCAGGCTGAGGATGTCGTCCCCACCTGCTTGCTGCCCCAGCAGCTGTAACTCTTCCCGGAATAGCTCAGGCGCCGCGCGTTCGGCGTCGACACCGGATCCGGGAACAGCGCCGTGCCGGCAGGCGTGGCGCATTCGATCTTCGCCCGATCCGCACCCCGGCAGGCCTCCGGCACGAACGCCTCCGGCAGGATCACCTGATCGGTGCTGCGCGGTCGGCCGATCAGCGGGAAGTCCTGGTGATAGCGCGTGACCGTCATGACGTGGCAGCTGGATCCCACCGGGCAGGCTTGCGGGGTGCCGTCTGCTGCCGTGTAGTTCCCGTCGATGGTGGCGATCTCCGCAAACCCGAGGAAGCCACGCCCACCGCCCTGCAGCTTGGCGCCCGCATAGCGGTAGTGCACCACCGCTCGACGGGTCGCATCACTCAGGGACGGCGCCGGCGAACTGACTTTCGAGACCACGTAGATCGGCGTCATCAGGTCCAGCACCGCGGACCCGCGACCGAACTTCGTGGCGCCATTCGGCGGATCGTTGGCGGGGTTGTTGTCGTGATCCAGCCGGCTGAACTGCATGCGACGGTAGACCGCCCGATTGGTCAGCGGCAGATAGTCGATTTCCGTCCGCGCGCCCAAGCCATTCTCGATGGCCGTCACGACATCTCGCGCCTGGTGGCGATGTGCCGGGTTCCCGGTGACGACCGTCAGGTTCTGATT
>JAIXTI010000137.1 GCA_027484025.1 bacterium | reverse complement strand
CGAAGTGCGCGCGCTGCTCGACGTGCCGGAGTTCATCGACCGGGCCACCGACATTTACGGGTACGCGCACTTTGTGTGCGACTCCGGCGGCAGCCTTTGCGAAGTGGTCGACGTGGACGATCCGCACGACCCGGTGCTGCAGTGCCTGTCGCAGCACACGATGCTCGTGTACATCCGCGGCACCGCGCAGCACACCCGCATGCTCGTGGAGCGGTTCCGCAAACACCCCAAGCCGATGTACTACAATCCGGCCTTTCTCGAGCAGAAGTGGAGTGAGTACAAGGTGAAGATGGATATCGCGAGCGACGCGCTGGTCGACCCCGACGATTTTGCGGTGTGGGGTTTCGAGCAGCTGCTCGCCCATCGCATTCCGCTGTACGAAGCGATCGCCGAGCGGTACGGCTATGTGATCGACATGGAAGACGTGCCGGGCGTGAAGAGCGAAGACGACCTGCTGGCGTTGCTTGCCCGGACGATCGACCGTTCCGTGGGCAGCCAGCGGGGATCGCGCTAGATGGCGACCTCGTCGGCCTCGCGACTCCGGTCCATCATTGGCGGCTCCATTGGCAACCTCGTCGAGTGGTACGACTGGTATGCCTATTCGGCCTTCTCGCTCTACTTCGCCAAGAGCTTCTTCCCGCCCGCTGACCAGACGGCGCAACTGCTGAGCACCGCCGCGGTGTTCGCGGTGGGCTTCTTCATGCGCCCCATCGGTGGCTGGGTCATGGGGCGCTACGCCGACAGGCACGGACGGCGCGCCGCGCTGACGTTCAGCGTGATTCTCATGTGCGGTGGGTCTTTGCTCATTGCCATCACGCCCAGCTACGCGACGATTGGCGTGGCGGCACCCACACTGCTGCTGCTGGCGCGTCTGCTGCAGGGCTTGAGCGTCGGCGGGGAGTACGGCGCCAGTGCCACGTATCTGAGTGAAATGGCGGGACAACAGCATCGCGGCTTCTGGTCGAGCTTTCAATACGTCACGCTCATTGGCGGGCAGCTCATTGCCCTCGCGGTGTTGCTCGTGTTGCAATCGCAACTGAGCAAAGCCGAGCTCGAGGCGTGGGGATGGCGCATTCCGTTCGTGATTGGTGCGCTGTGTGCGGTGGTGGCCATCTGGTTGCGGCGCAGCATGGAAGAAACGACCGCATTCGAGAAAGATCGCGCGGCCCGTCCGGCGCAAAGCGCGGCTGCCACCATTCGTGGCCTCATGCAGCATCCGCGTGCCGTCCTCACGGTGGTGGGACTCACCGCAGGCGGGACGGTCGCGTTCTACACGTTCACGACCTACGCACAGAAGTTTCTCGTCAACACCGTGGGCTTCACGGCACAACAGGCGACGTTCATCAACGCCGTCACGCTGCTCGTCTACCTCTGCCTGCAGCCGTTGGTGGGAGCACTCTCCGACCGTATTGGCCGGCGTCCCGTGCTGACGGCGTTCGGCGTCCTGGGCTCGCTGGGCACCATTCCGCTGTTCCGTGCACTCGAAACGACGCACTCGGTGAGCGGGGCCATCTGGTTGCTCCTGGCGGCGCTCACGGCGGTGAGCGGCTACACGGCCATCAATGCGGTGGTGAAGGCGGAGCTGTTTCCCACGAGCATTCGCGCGCTCGGCGTTGGCTTTCCGTACGCGGTAACCGTGGCGGTCTTTGGTGGCACCGCCGAATACATCGCGCTCTACTTCAAGAAAATCGGACACGAGCCGTGGTTCTACTACTACGTTACCGCGTGTATCGTGGCCAGCCTGGTCGTGTACATCACCATGAAAGAAAGCTCGACTCTCGGCCATATGGCGGAATAAGCGTATCATGACCGTATCTCGAAATGTGGTGGCGCGCCGCGCGCTGCTATTGCTCACCATGTTCGTCGCGGCGTGCGGCGGTGACTCGCCCACGACGCCGGGCGGTGGAACGGTCACTCCACCGCCACCACCGCCACCGGTCGCGTTTACGGTGCCGGCGATCACCCGCGAATTCCGTGGCATGTGGATCGCCACCGTGGCCAATATCGACTGGCCCTCTCGCACCGGGCTCACGCCGGCGCAGCAACAGGCCGAGCTTGGGGTGCTGCTCGATGCCGCGCAGCAGACGGGACTCAACGCCGTCATCCTGCAGGTGCGCGCGGCTGGCGATGCCATCTACCCGTCGTCGCTCGAACCGTGGTCGCGCATTTTCGACGGAGTGCAGGGCAACAATCCCGGCTACGACCCGTTGGCGTACGCCGTGCAGCAGACGCGCTTGCGTGGGCTCGAACTGCACGCGTGGTTCAACCCGTTCCGCGCCGGCAATCTGCGCGACACGCTGACGATGTCGCCCCAGCACTTTTCCGTGCGCCGCCCCGATCTTGTTCGCAAGTGCGGACAACTCTGGTTCGATCCGGGCGAACAGGCGGTGCAGGATCATGCCATTGCCGTCATGCGCGATGTGGCGACGCGGTACGATATCGACGCCGTCCACATCGACGACTTTTTCTATCCGTATCCCGACACCTGCACCAGTTTCCCCGACAGCGCGACCTACGCGCGCTATCGCAGTAGCGGTGGGGCGCTGTCGCTGGGCGACTGGCGTCGTGACAACGTGAATCGCTTCGTCGAGCGCATGTACAACGAGGTGCACGTCGTCGCGCCGCAGGTGCGCGTGGGGGTGAGCCCCTTCGGCATTTGGCGCCCGGGAAATCCAGCGGGGATCACGGGGCTCGATGCCTTCGCCAGCATTTACGCCGACTCACGCCTCTGGCTGCAGCGCGGCTGGGTGGATTATTTCGCGCCGCAACTCTACTGGAGCATTGCCAGCACGGGGCAGAGCTTCCCCGCCCTGCTCGATTGGTGGGGACAGCAGAACACGCAGCGCCGCCACCTGTGGCCTGGGCTCGCGAGCTACCGCATCAATGCCGATCCTGGGCCGTTCGCGCCAGGCGAGATCCCGGCACAGATCTCCCTCATTCGCACCGCGTCCACCACGGCAGGGCGCGCGACGGGAAGCATTCTGTACAACGGCACGAGCGTGCGCACCAATCGCGGCGGCTTTGCCACCACGCTCGGCGGCGGACTCTTCGCGACGGGCGCCATTCCGCCGGCAACACCGTGGCTCGACGCCACGGCGCCCGCAGTGCCGACGCTCGCTGTCGCGACGTCGGGGAGTACGCTTTCGGTGAGCATGAATCCCGGCGACGGCGACACACGCACGTTTCTGCTGCGTTGGCTCGTCAACGGCGAATGGAGACAGCGCGTGATTCCCTCCGTGCAGCGTGCCGCCGACATCCCCGCCGCCAATGTGGACGGCGTGGTGCTCAACGCCCTCGACAAGGTCGGCAACGCCAGCGCTGACGCGGTGTGGCGCCGGCCGTGACCATGCGTATCGGCATCGACTTGGGTGGCACCAAAATCGAAGCCGTCGCGCTGCATGCCGATGGCCGCGTGCTTGCACGACAACGTATCGACACGCCACGCGAGTATGCGGCCACCGTGCTCGCGATCGTGTCACTTGTCCAGACCATCGAGACCACGCTCGGCCAACACGGTACCGTGGGGCTCGGCATTCCGGGCACGGTCGTGCCCGATACGGGGCTGGTGAAGAACGCCAATTCCACCTGGCTCATCGGGCAGCCGCTGGGGCGCGACCTCGAGGCGGCGCTCGAGCGTCCCGTACGTATCGAAAACGACGCCAACTGTTTTGCGCTGTCCGAGGCGAGCGACGGTGCCGCGGCCGGTGCGCCGGTCGTGTTCGGCGTGATCATGGGGACCGGCGTGGGCGGCGGCATTGTGATCAACGGCCACGTGCTCAAGGGGCGCAATCTCATTGGCGGCGAATGGGGACATAACCCGCTGCCGTGGCCGGCGCCCGATGAACTCGACGGACCGTCGTGCTACTGCGGGCAGCGCGGCTGCATCGAGACGTGGATCTCCGGCCCCGGGGTCGCGGCCGATCATCTGCGGCACACGGGCGAAACCCGAACCACGCCGCAGATCATGGCCGCCGCCGACGACGGCGACACCTCGGCCGTGTCCACACGGGAACGGCTCATTCATCGGGCCGCGCGGAGCCTGGCCACCATCATCAACGTGCTCGACCCCGATGTCATCGTCCTTGGCGGCGGCGTCTCGAATACACCGGGCCTTGCGGCCGCCATCGAACATGCGGTCGTCCCGTGGGTCTTCTCCGATCGGGTGAGCACACGGGTCGTGGTGAACATGCACGGCGACTCGAGCGGCGTACGTGGTGCGGCGTGGCTCTGGCCGTCGCCGGTCCGGCCCTGATAGCACACAGCCCGCCGGCGGGTGCCGGCGGGCTGATAGGCCCACTTGGAATCGAACCAAGATCTCCGGCTCCAAAGGCCGGGGTAATAGCCGTTATACGATAGGCCAGCAGCTTACGCTTGGTGCAAGCTACAAAACACTGCTGGCCGGTGGGAGGGGGCGGTCAGAACTCGTAGCGAACGCCGAGCTGCATCTGGTACCGGTTCCCCTGCTTCACGGTGCGACCGAAGTTCGGGTTCACCCGGTAGCGGTATTCCCGCGCCGCCTGATCGAAGCTGATCACGTTGAGCAGCGTCTGATTGGCGCCCGGCACGGCGCGAATGCCGCCCCAGTTGTGGTTGATGAGCGACGCCGCATTGAAGACATCCAGCGTGAGCGTGGCGCGCTGACCACGCACCGGCGGCAGCTTCTGCGTGATCCGCACGTCGACCTGCGTCACGAACGGATTGCGAATGCTGTTGCGATCGGCAATTCGCCCCACGTTCTCGCGCAGATACTCGCCGCCGATGTTGGCCGGGTTATCCATGACCAGACGCAGCGAGTCGGCAAAGCCCTGACGCAACCCCGGCGTGGTGGGATTGAAGATGAACGCCAGGTCGTTCTGGTTGCCGAACGAGCTGCCGGCACCGACGTCGTCGCCGTTGATGTCCTGCGCCACCGTGGGCGACCACGGCGCACCCGACTGCCCGATGACGCGCGCACTGAACTGGAAGCCACCCACTTCGGGGGTCGCGCCGTACAGCACCACCTTGTGACGGAAATCATTCGCGCTGGCGCCCCACGTGGCGATTCGCGGATCGCTCGGCACCGGCGTGAACACCGACGAGATGGCAATACAGCAGTTGAACGAGCTGTTGTCGCGCGTTTCGTTCCACGTGAACGAGCCGTTGAGCGAGCCACCACGCGGCAAGCGCACCGCACCGTCAATCACGAACGCCTTCTGATGCTGCGCGGCATCGCTGCGCAGTTCGAGCACGCGCTGGAACTGCGTGAACGGACGCGCCTGCACCGGACTGCGGCCGCCCGTAGCGGTGATGGCCGACGTCGGCACGAACACACCGCGATTGCCTTCGTTCGCGAGCGTGAAGTCGGGCGCGCTGCGCAGGTTCAGGTCGTAATAGCGATACAGGTCGCTGGTGTGCGCGTACTGCGCGGCGGCACCGAGGGTAAGGTTGCCGTCGAACAAGCGACGCTGATAGGCCACGTCCGACTTCCACGTACGCGGCACGCGGAAATTGTCGTCGAACATGTTGATGTACGCCGGACGCTGGAAGCTGCCCGCCGGAATACCCGGGACGTTCGCGAACGACTGGCGATACGACGCAAAGTCGGGCGTGGGGACCGCCGCGCCGGTGAGCAGCACGTCGGCCAGCTGCGAGCCGTCGTTGAGCAGGTGGTTGATCTGCACCATGTAGTGCGGCTGCGCGGTGAACATGCCGCTACCGATACGCAGCAGGTTCGAGCCGGGCTTGCCGGGCGTCCACGTGAGCTGGGCGCGCGGCTGAATGGCCAGGTCGCTCGGCTTGACGTCGGTGCGACGGTTGAACGCCTGCTCCACCAGCACATTGCGATTCGCCGCCGTCAGGAAGGCCGACATGTCGGCGCGAAGGCCGGCGGTGAGGTTGAGCGTCGGCGTTGCGCGATACTCACCCTGTACGTAGGCGCCACCGTCGTACACCCACTGCCGCATGCGCGGCTCGAGGTTCTGCAACGGCACCAGTCGCGCGTAGCTCGACGGGCGTCGGGCTTCGAGCGCGGCGAGGTTGGGGAACTGGAACAACCCGTCGGTTTCGATCGATACGAACACCGACAGATTGTTGAGCGAGTGGTCGGTACCGGCGGTAAAGGCCGCGCGATCACCGTCCCATCGCAGCACGTTCACCAGCTGATACGACTCTTCCGTCTGCAATTCCGGGCTCGTGCGCTGCCCACCGAACTGCAGAATCTGGTTGGTCCCCGTCCCGCCATTGGGAAGCGCCGACGAGACGTTCACCCACGCACGCGGGAGTCGCGTGTTGGGTTCGTTCTGGAGATTGCGGTTGGTATACGCGAGACGGAAGTCGTTGGTCCACGTCGAGGCGAGCGATGACTTGACCGAACCCATGACCTGCAACTCGTTCGACTTCTGGTTGCCGCGGCTCTCGAGCACCGACAGTTCGCGATCGGGGATCGAGTTGCTGTAGAACCAATCAGAATACGTGGTACGCAGCGTCGCGCGATGCGCGTCGTTGATTTGCCAATCGAAACGCGCAAACACCGTGTTGAGCGCGTTGCTGCGATCGAACGTCCCGACCTGGCGGCCGCTGGGCAAGCCGTACTGATTGGTCAAAATGTTCAGGAAGCGCGTGACCGAGTCCGGCGCCACCTGCAACCGCGACCAATCGGCGGCGTTGTCGACCTGCAAGGTGCTGAACGGCTCGGCCACCTGCTGGCGATCGTAGGCGAGGAAATAGTGGAGCTTGTCCTTCTTGATAGCGCCACCGACGGCCCCACCGAACTGCCAGTTCTCGAAGTTGGTGATGGGCTGGCCGAGGAAGTTGGTATTGGTGGTCAGCGCCTGGTTGCGGTTGTACAAGAAGAGCGAACCCGCCGTGGTATTGGTGCCCGAACGGGTCGCGACGTTCACGGCGCCGGCTCCCTGCCGCCCCTGCGTCACGTCGTACACGTTCGTCACCACTTCGAACTCGCGAACGGCTTCGACCGAGAGCGAGTAGGGGCCGCGCCCGAAGCCGGCGCCCCAGAGCGTGTTCTTTGCCTGTACGCCGTCCACGCGAATGTCCGTGCTGGTCACGCGACCGCCGGCGATCGACGAACTCGACGTGATGATGCCGCCGGTTCCGGCGCGGCTCGTGGTGGGCGCGATGATGGCGAGATCGGCGAACGAGCGGTCTTGAATTGGGAGCTGCCGGATTTCCTTTTCGGTGACGACGACACTGCCGCCCACGCGCTCCACGCGCTTGTTCTCCCGATCGGCGCGGACGTCGACCGCAGAGAGTTCCTGCGTCGCCTGCTCGAGGGTGATATCGAGGGGCACGCGGTCGCCAAGGTTGAGCATCAGGCCGGTACGGCGCGCGGGCCGGTAGCCCAACAGGCGAACCGACACCGTGTAGGGACCGCCGATGGGCAGCTGCGCGAAGACATAGCGCCCGCGGGCGTCGGTGGTACGGGCCTGCTGCGTGCCGGTCGCCTCATTGCGGGCAATGACCGTCGCCCCGACCACCGGGGCTCCAGCAGGTGTCTTGACCAAACCGGCGACGAACCCTTCGGTCGCCTGAGCGGGCAATGCCACAGGGTAGCAGGCGAGCGGGAGGGGGGCCGCTGCCAACAGGGTGACCACGGCGAAGCGCCGTATGCGATCGGAGAACATTGGGTCAGTGGAGGGACAGGGTGACTCCCCTGCGGAGACATCCGCCGGGGGAGCGGGGAGGATCGGCGCTCCGTGTCACCATCCGCGCGCGGTCCCGCAGCAGTTCCGCGACGGTCCGGTCACATTTGTGCTATTCCGCTGGCCGGAACCCAGCGTCCGGACGAGCTCGTCGGGTTCCAAACCCCGCCAAGTCTGGCTATCTTGAGAGGCTGGCCGTGTTTCGCTGACTATCAACTCGCTCCAGATGCCCATGACCGCCGCCACGGACGTCCCTCTCGCGTCCTCGACTCGCGGATTCAAGATCCTCGCCGGTACGGCCAATCGGCCGTTGGCCGAGGAGGTCGCCCGCTCGTTGGGCGCGGAACTGTGCAAGGTCACCTGCACCCGTTTCGCCGACGGCGAAGTGTTCGTGCGCATCGACGAGAACATCCGCGGCGCTGACGTCTTCGTCGTGCAGCCCACGAATCCGCCGGGCGAGAACATGCTGGAGCTGCTGCTCCTCATTGACGCCGCCCGCCGCGCGAGTGCGGCCCGCGTGACCTGCGTGCTCCCCTACACGGGCTACGCCCGACAGGACCGCAAGGATCAGCCGCGTGTGGCCATCGGCGCCAAGCTCATGGCCAACCTCATCGAAACCGCCGGCGCCGACCGTGTGCTCGGTCTCGATTTCCACGCGCATCAGCTGCAGGGGTTCTTCGACGTGCCCGTCGACCATCTGTATGCGGCGCCGGTGTTCACGAACTACTTCCGCAAGAAGGAGCTCAAGGACCTCGTGGTCGTGGCTCCCGACGTCGGCTCGGCCAAGATGGCGCGCGGCTTTGCCAAGCGTCTCGACGCCACCTTCGCCATCATCGACAAGCGGCGTCCCAAGGCCAACGTGGCCGAGGTGATGAACGTCGTCGGTGAAGTCGAAGGACGCGACTGTCTCATTCCCGACGACATGATCGATACCGCGGGCACCGTGACCGAGGCGGCCCGCGCGCTCAAGAATCTTGGCGCGAACGACATCTACGTCTGTGCGACGCACGCCCTCTTCAGCGGCCCCGCCGTCGAACGGCTTTCGAACGCGCCGATCAAGGAAGTCGTCGTCACCGATTCCATCAATCTCCCGCCCGAGCGTCGCTTCGAGTCGTTGCGCACGCTCTCGGTTGGCGACCTGCTCGCCAAGGCCATTCGCTTCACGCACGCCGATCAGTCGGTGAGCGTGCTGTTCGAATAAGCAGGACGTAGTACCGCACGACCGGCCGGGACGACCACTTCCGGTTACTCCCGAACCACTTTTTCTCAGAGGTTTTCCATGGCTACCGCCACGCTTACTGCAAATGTCCGCGCCGAGACCGGCAAGGGCGCCGCGCGCAAGATCCGTCAGGCCGGCAACATCCCCGCCGTCATCTATGGCCACAATCGTGAGCCGCAGTCGCTCGTGCTCAACGCGCGCGACACGGAAAAGCTGGTGCGCAGCATCCCCGTCAGCAGCACGGCCATCGAATTGACGGTCGACGGCACGACGGTGCGCACGCTCATCCGCGAAATCCAGCGCCACCCGTTCAAGCGCACGATCCTGCATATCGACTTCCAGGAACTCGTCGCCGGTGAAACGGTCACGGTGAAGTGCCCCATCGTCTACATCGGCACGCCGGAAGGCGTCCGTCTCGACGGCGGCATCCTCGACCAGATCATGCACGAACTGCAGATCCAGGTCGATCCGAGCAACATCCCCAACCACATCGACGTGGACATCACGTCGCTCAAGGTGGGCAAGTCGCTGCACGTCTCCGATCTGACCGTGCCCGCGGGCATCAAGATCGTCGACGACGCGACGAGCACGGTGTGCATCGTGCAGCAGTCCAAGCAGGCCGCCGACGCGCCGGCCGATGGCGCTGCCGAGCCGGAGCTCATCCGCAAGGCCAAGCCCGACGACAAGTAAGATCGTCCGGGTACAACAAACGGGGCGCGGTATTCGCTCAGCATGGTCACTCCACGCTGGCGCATTCCGCGCCCCGCTCGTTTACCACTCCGTATGAAAGTCATTGTCGGACTCGGCAACCCCGGTCGCGAATACGACGCCACGCGCCACAACGTCGGGTGGTGGCTGCTCGATCATCTCGCGCAGCGCTGGCATTTCGAACCGTTTCGCAAGGACGGCGATGCCGTGAGCACCACCGGTCTGGTGGGTGGCAAGAAAGTGAAGCTCGTCAAGCCGCAGACGTACATGAACAAAAGCGGCGAGGTGCTGCGCAGCTATCTCAAGCGCGAAGGATGGAGCGCCGCGCAGGACCTGTTGGTGCTTGTCGACGAAGTCGCGGTACCGGTGGGCGAATACCGCCTGCGCGCGGCCGGCAGCCCCGGCGGCCACAATGGTCTCAAGAGCGTGGAGGCGCACGTCAAGTCGCCCACGTACCCGCGCCTGCGCATCGGCATCAAGCCGATCGACGAACGCCGCCAGATCGGCGATCTTGCCGACTTCGTGCTGCACACCATGCCGCGCGACGAACGCGAGCTCGTCGAGGCACTGTACGATCGCATGGCCACCGCGGTCGAGCTGTGGATTGCTGAGGGGACGGAAAAAGCGGTCAGCACCATGGGGCGCTGACCGAGTCGCGTTTACTGGATCCCGCCGCGCAATGTGAAATTCACGGCGAGACTATCCAGCGGGTCGCTCTGCTTGAATGAGGCGCGAACGGCGCTGCTGCTATCGGCGGACAGCCCCCCGACGGTCAGCGGCAACGCCTTCACTGAGACACAGCCGATCGCCGTGGTTGCGGTCAACACCGTGCGGTAGCGTCCATCGGGGCCCGACTGCACCACCTCTGCCTCGTTCGGACGCGCGGTGCACACGGCGGTGTGATGCCGCACCGTGACTTGCACGTTGGCCACCCCGACCCCATCGGTCCCCGTGATCCTGCCGTAGACGATCGTACGCCCGCCGACTTGTGCGGCGACGACAGGTTCGCTGGTGGAGCTACACCCCCACAGCACGACGGCGGCCATGCTCGCGACATGCCAGCGGCGGAAAGGAAAGCGCAAAGGTGGGTCCGGAAAGAAGTCGATCGCAACGGCCGCCAGCTTCGCAGCCCATTCAAACAGATCACCGGTGCCCCACCGGCGCCAGTGCCGGAACGGCGCCGTTCTCGCATTTGGTACGCGATCGGGCGGCCTCTGCTATGGACCAGCGGCCGCCCGTGCGGTAGCGTTTCCCACGGGGTGCGATTGACGACCGTTTCGTTCACCTTTGCGGTAACGCATGCTCCGACCTCGTTCGCGCATACGAACCATCATCGCCGCAGGCGGCCTGCTCTGCGGCAGCGCGGTCGCATGCACCCCCGATGCGCCGGCCCCGGTCCGCATCGAAATCGCCCACGAATTGTGGGGCGGATTCTACCCGCTCGACATCGCGTCGCTGACCCCGTCACCAACGCTGAAGCTCGTGACGGTCGTCGAAGAAGACTCCGACCTGCTCTTCGCGCGCTTTGCTGCCGGCGCCCACGATGCGATCGCCGCCTCCCTCGTCGACCTGCTGCGACTGCAGCAATCAGTGCACGCGATGCGCATTGTGGGATGCACCGACGAATCGCTCGGTGCCGACGCGGTCGTCGCGCGCGGCGACATTCCGTCCGTTGCCGACTTGAAGGGAAAGCGCATTGGCGTAAAGCCCGGCACCTTCGCGGAGTTGCTCGTGAGCCGCATGCTCGCGACCGCCGGGCTCACCACCTCCGAGGTCACGCTCGTCGATGTCGCGGCCCGGGATGTCCCCCGCGCGTTGACCGCCGGAACCATCGATGCCGGCGAGACATGGGAACCGTATCTGTCGCGCCTCGAAGCGCCCGCCTTTCGCCAGCTGTATTCGACGCGCGAAACGCCCGGCCTCGTCATTCAGTGTCTGGCGGTGCGTGAATCGATGCTGCGGAGCCATCCCGCGGCGGTGCGTGAGCTGTTCCAACGTGTAGTCGACCAAGGGACCGCCATCATGGCCACGCCCGACTCGATCATTCCGCGCGCCGCACGTGCGCTCCAACGCGATCCCGCCACCTTGCCCCCCATTCGTGGGTTCCGCTGGCTTTCACTCGACGACAACCGTCGCCTGCTCGGTGTCTCCGGTGAGCCCGCGTTGCTGACCTCCGCCGCGGTGCACGTGAAGTTTCTCTCGGACAATGGGGTGCTGCGGGCCCCCACCGACCTTTCGTCGCTCTTCACCCCCGCGTTCCTGCCGCAATGACCAGCGTCGCGGCACGTCTCACGCGTCGATCCGTCCGACGATCGGTCATTCTCGGCACCTTGCTGAGCGTGGCAGTCGCCGTGCTGCTGCTGGCGTGGCGCGATTACCGCTTCGCCACGAGGCTGCTCACCGCCCAGGCCTCTGCGAGCATGTCCGCCAGTGTATCCAGTGCTGCGGCACGCCTCGAGGCGCTGGTGGGCGCACGGCTCGATGCCGTCCGCACCGCTGCGCAGAATCCGCTGCTCATCGAGTTCGCCGAAGGATCGCAACCGTCGAAGGCCGGTGCGCTCTATGCGTTGAACGCGCTCGTTCGCGTCGATCCCATTCACAACACGCTGGCGGGCCTGGTCGCGTCGGACCGGCGTCTCCTCCTGGCGACGTCGGAGGAGGTGGGGGAGACGACCACGGGCCCCGTGCGCGATCTGCCGTTTCCCTCGGTTGTCTCCTTCGGCACAAGCGACGGGAGTGCGGCCAACACGACGTTCCTGGCCTCGGTGCGCAGTCGCACGGGGCAACAGTTGGCGGTGCTCGGCCTCCGCACGCGTCCAACGGCCTTCACACAAATTCTGAGCGAAATCGGGACCGTCGCCCCGAGCGCCGGTCTGCTGCGTGTCCGGAAGGTCACCGGCGACGTCGTCGGTGCCTGGCCCCTCCCTCGACGCGACGGTGTGCAACCCGCCAGGCAATCCTGGGATTCGCTTCCTGCCAACGTGGAGCTGTTGTCCGAAGCAACTCTCGCCGGTGGCGTGCGCGAACGCCGGTACCGTTTGCGCACCCACGGCAACGTCATCCGGGAAACCGCGCTGCGGCTCACGACCGTGCCGTGGTACGTGGCGATGACGACCGACGAAGATGTGGTGCTCGAGCCGGCCCGGCGCGAAGCACGCAGTACCCTGCTCTTTGCCGGCGCGGTGCTCCTGAGTGTGGCGATGCTGTCAGCCGTCGTTGGCGGGCGCTTCGCCAAGCGCATCGAAGACATGGCCGTGGTAGTGCGTCGCATCGCACGCGGTGATCATGGCGCGCGCGTGCCGCTTGACGGCACCGACGACGAGATCACGCAACTCGGTCGCGACGTCAATCGCATGACCGACGAACTGGCGGGCACCCTCTCGAGTCTCGAGGAGCGCACACAGCAACTCGAATCGGAACTCGACGAACGCGCGATCCTCGAAGCACGTCTGGTGGAATCCCGGCGCATGGAAGCCATTGGCATGGTGGCCGGCACCGTGGCGCACGACTTCAACAATGTGCTCACCATCATGCTGAGCGCGGCCGAGACGGCGCGTGAGGCACTCCCCGAGCATCATCAGGCGTTGGCCGACATCGAGGAAATCGCGATGGCGGCCGAACGCGGTGTCGATCTGACGCGCCGCCTCTTGAGTATTGCGCGGCAAAGTGACGCCAGGCCGTCACGCATGGATGCGGCCGTGCTCGTGCGCGAGAACGGCCGATTGCTGCGGCGGCTCGTGCCCGAGGGCACGCTGGACGTGGTCACGGTCGACGCCCGCGCGTGGGTGTACATCGATCCCACGGAACTGCTGCAGGCGCTACTCAACCTTGTGGCCAATGCGCGCGACGCCAGCGGCGGCAACGTGCCCCATGTCACCGTTCAGGTGGAGCGTGTCTCGCGTTCGCCCGAAGGGCTGCTGAGCGGCGCAAAACTCGGCGATGGTGAATACGTCGCCATCTCCGTGCGTGATCGCGGTACCGGGATGTCGCCGGATACCGTCGCGCGCTTGTGCGAACCGTTCTTCACCACCAAGCCCCGCGGCAAAGGTACGGGGCTCGGGCTCGCCTCGGTGGCGAAAGCCATGCACGAGGCGGAGGGAGCGCTCGCCGTCGCGTCAGCGCTCGGCGAGGGGAGCACCTTCACGCTCGTGCTCCCCTACGCCGGCAGTCGCAACGATCACGTCAGCGCAAACGCGGGCTCGTCTTCCGCGGCGCCTTCTGGCAGGTAGGCCACGCGAAGGCGCCCGCACCACCACGGCCCGGCGCAATCTGCTCTGCCGTTGCGCGCTCCCGCGTGATCTTCGTGGGGTCCTCGCTCGCGAGATAGGCCAGCATCGCCGTGAGCGTCGCGTTGTGCTTCACATCATCCCACACGACCTTGTCGAACGTGTCGCGGTTGGTGTGCCACGTGTAGTTGCCGTACTCCCAGCTCGTACCACCCATGCCGAACGCGGGTGCGCCGTAGCAGGCGAAACTCGCATCGTCGCTGCCACCACCCGAGGGCGACCCGGGAATGCGCGCACTCACGACGCTGGTAAACTCCTTGGGCAAACGCGACATCCACTGCGTGAGATGCTCACCGCCATTCGGAAGCCCGCCAGCGCCCACGCTCAGAATGCGCCCCGTGCCGCCATCCTGATTGAAGAGCGCCTGCAGTCCCTGCACCACTTCCGGATGGTCTTCGGTGTAGGCACGCGACCCCACCAGACCATGCTCTTCGGCCGTCCAGTGGCCCACGATGATCGTGCGCTTGGGCTTGGGATACACCTGCGTGAGCAGGCGGAACGCTTCGAGCATCGTGAGCGAACCGGTGCCATTATCCGTCGCGCCGCTGCCACCGTCGAACGAATCGAAGTGCGCCGAGAGCAGCACATATTCGTCGGGCTTCTCGCTTCCCTTGATGATGCCCAGCGTGTTGAAGATGGGCTGCTCGCCAAGCAGGTCGGCATCGAGGTTGAGCCGCAGCGTGGGCTGCTGGTTGTTCTCCGTGAGCCGGAAGACGAGCCCGTAGTCTTCACACGACAGCGCCACCGCGGGCGCGACGGTGTTGTAGCTCTCGAACACGTCAATCGTGCCCCACGCATTCTTGGGACGCGACGTGATCACGCCCGCGACACCGCCCTGCTCGAGCCGCATGCCGAGACTGCCGGTGCCGAGCGCGTTGCTGTAACCGGTGCCACGCACGTTGGCGCCACCCCATTCGCGCTGTACCTCGGCGCGCAGGCTGTCCATGCGCGCCTTGCTGGCGGGGGTGGCGTTGGCGGCCCAGCTGTCCGTGGGGCGGCAGGTGGGCTGCGGCGCCGACACGAGTACGAGCTTGCCCTTGGCCTGCGGCAACCAGCGCACGAACTCAGTGCTATCGGCGAAGCGCGGCAGAATGATGGTGGGCGCCGTCAGGTCTTTCTTTTTCGTCCCCGGGCTCCACGCCAGCATGGTGCCTTCGAGCGTGCGCACGCGCGGCGACACGAGATCGATGTGCGAATGCCCGCGGCGCCAGCCACGCCACGTGCCGATCTGCTCGTTACGTCCTTCGACGCCCCACTGCTTGTACAGCGAGACGAGCCAGTCATTGGCCGCCTTCTGCCGCGCCGTTCCGGTGAGGCGGGGACCGAGCGAGTCGAGCAGCACCTGCCCCAGCCGCTGCACTTGTGAGCTGTCCATGCCCAAGCGCCAGATGCGCTCGAGCACGGGCTCGGAGGCCGGGAACGAGGCTGGGGTTTGTGCGGTGACGCGGGCCGGCAGGAGCAGGGATGACGCGGCCACGAGCCCGCGTAGCAGGGCACGGGAGCGTCGCGGAACAGTAAGGCGGGAATGGTTGGTCATGGCGCCTGGGGGGGGTGTAGCTGGGGG
>JAIXTI010000222.1 GCA_027484025.1 bacterium | reverse complement strand
TGGACCCGAAGGTGGTGTGGCGGTACGGTTCACGCCACATGTTGGATTGCAACGTCTGCTGCACGCGTACGGCGAGCCGATCACCAGTACGAGCGCCAACCGGCCAGGGGTACCGCCGGCCATGGTCGCCTCAGAGATTGTAAGCCAGTGGCCGGACGAGATCCGTCGCGGATTGCTGCATGTACTCGATGGGGGGCGGCTCGAACCCAGCAAGCCCTCCACCGTCGTGGATTGTACCGGTCGACGAGCGCGTGTGATTCGGCCTGGCGTGCTCGCTGCGTCGCAGCTGCGCGGTGTCGTGCCCGACCTCCTCGGAGATACCTGATGCATTTGCTTTTTGTCTGCACCGGCAACACCTGCCGAAGCCCGCTCGCCGAGGGGATCGCACGTCGACTCATTGCCGAGAGACAGCTCACTGACCTCGCGGTGAGCAGCGCGGGGACCAGTGCCTGGCCGGATTCACCGGCCTCCGACGGGTCTCTGCTCGTGTCGCTCGAGCATGGGATCGACATCAGTGAACATCGTGCGCGGCAACTGTCGCCGGAGATCGTCGCGGCCGCGGACGTCATTCTCGCCATGGGACCACACCATCTCGAACGGGCAGAAGCCCTTGGTGGCAGTGGGCGATCGCACATGCTCACCGCGTTCACTGGTGGTGAGGCGCGCGCCGTGAGCGATCCGTTCGGTGGTGATCTCGAGGTCTATCGCGCGACCTACCGGGAACTCGAGCACGAAATTGGCGGCATCCTCGATGCGATCACGCGTCAGCGCCAAGGCTGATCGGTGAACACGGCGCCGCGTGCGTCCGAGGCGCCGCGCGCGCTGGTCATTCTCGGCCAACCCGTGGCACAGTCGTTATCGCCGGTCTTTCAGACCGCGGCCCTCAACGCCGTTGGGCGCGCCGTGACGTATGCACGCTGTGAGGTGTCGGCGAGTGAACTCACTGGCGTCCTCGCAACATTTCGTGAGACGCGCACCGGCGGCAACGTCACGATGCCGCACAAGCAAGCGGTGTATGCAGCCTGTGCACAGCGTAGCACGGCCGCCGAACGCACCGGCGCCGTGAACACGTTTTGGTGGGACGGCGCGGCGCTCGTCGGTCACAACACCGATATCGACGGCATTCGGGCGACGATCGCGGCGCTCTGTCCACACGGGATCGCCGGCGACGTCGTGCTTGTTGGGGCGGGCGGGGCGGCCGCCGCTGTCCTGGTCGCGCTCGACGGCGTGGGCGGTGTGTCCACTAGGCTGCACCTTGTCGCGCGAACGCCCGATCGTGCGGTCGCCCTCGTGGCGAACACGGCGCTGGAGGGGCAGCAGCGCTCAGTGCTGCACCACGTGGACACCGCGACGGTGCCGTGGTCATCGGTTTCGCTGGTGGTCAACGCCACGCCCCTCGGCATGCGCGACAGCGATGCGCATCCGGTACCATTGACGCTGCTTCGTCAGGACTGCGCGGTGTACGATCTGGTCTATCGCGTGTCGGGGACCGATTGGGTGCATGCCGCACGCGCCCAAGGGCTGATCGCCGAAGACGGCCTTCGCATGCTCGTGGAGCAGGGAGCGAGTGCGTTCGAATGCTGGTTCGGGATCGAGGCCCCGCGGTCGGTCATGTGGGAGGCGCTGGGTGCGGTGGTGCCGCCTGCCGACGCGCCGCGCGCCATGCGCGGTCCGGGGAATGCTGATACATGACGGCTCTCGCGCCGTCGTGGATGGCATCGGTCCGAGCGGCCGGCGGCGGATTGCTCGATCTGTTGCTTCCTGCCGCCTGCGTCATCTGTCGCCGCGCACATCGGCCCGATGTGGACGGCATTGTGTGCGCGCTCTGTCTTTCGCGTCTGGTTCCGTTGACGTACCCGTTGTGCGAACGCTGCGGTCATCCACTGTTGTCGATCAGTTTGCCACTTCCGGAAGGACGGAAGGCACCACAGGGTGATACTACCGGTACGCCAATGGCCATCTCGACGTCGAGCACCGAAATCCCCCCGTGCCGTTGGTGCGCGCGTTTGTCGCCGGCGCTCCGTGCGGTCCGGTCCGTCACGCGCATGGACGTCGGGACGGGGGGCGACCTGGTGCATGCGCTCAAGTACCAAGGCTGGTCGCGCGCTGCGCTGGCGATGGGTCGACGCATGGCGCGCCTCGACTGGCCCCAGGATGTTCGCGAGGAGCGTACGGCGCTCATCCCCATTCCGCTCGCCGCCGAGCGATTCCGCGAGCGCGGCTATAATCAGGCGGCGCTGCTGGCGCAGGCCCTCGGCCCGTTGTGGCAACTCCCGGTGTGGCCCGACGCGCTGATGCGTATCCGACATACTCAATCGCAAGTCCGGTTGACACCTTCGGAGCGGACAAGCAACGTTTCACAGGCGTTTGCGGTGCCGGTGAATTGGCAAGCACGCCTTCGGGGCCAGCACGTGGTGCTGGTCGACGATGTCATCACGACCGCCGCGACGGTCAATGCCGCAGTCCATGCCTTGCTGGACGGCGGTGCTCGCATCATCAGCTGTGTGACCTTCGGACGGGCGCCCGATCCTGGCGACCGTGCCGCTCCTGACTCAGACTTCACCCGGAACTGACTCGAATGGGTATTCGCGTTGGCATTAACGGCTTCGGCCGCATCGGACGCCAGGTGCTCCGCGCCGCCAAGCAGCAGGGCGTCGCCGACATCGACTTCGTGGCCATCAACGACCTGACCGACACCGCCACTCTGGCGCACCTGTTCAAGTACGACTCGGTGCACGGCAAGTTCGACGGACAGGTGGGACACGAGGCCGACGCCATCACGATCGACGGCGATCGCATCAAGATTCTCGCCGAGCGCGATCCGGCCAAGCTGCCGTGGAAGGACCTCGGCGTCGATATCGTGCTCGAGAGCACGGGGCGCTTCACCAAGGCGGACGATGCGCGCAAGCACATCGAAGGCGGCGCGAAGAAGGTCATCATTTCGGCGCCTGCTACGGATGAAGACATCACCATCGTGATGGGCGTGAACAGCAACAAGTACGATGCCGCCTCGCATCACATCATTTCGAATGCGTCGTGCACGACGAACTGCCTCGTGCCGATGGTGAAGGTGATTCGCGACAATTTCGGATTCGTACATGGTTCGATGGTCACGATCCACAGCTACACCAACGACCAGAGCATCCTCGACTTGCCGCACAAGGACCTGCGTCGCGCCCGCGCGGCGGCGGTGTCGATGATTCCCACCACCACGGGCGCGGCCAAGGCCACCTCGCTGGTGATCCCGGAAGTGAAGGGCAAGATCGACGGAATCGCCGTGCGCGTTCCCACGCCCGATGTGTCGCTCACCGATCTGACGTGCATCGTCGACCGCCCGGTCACCAAGGACGAAGTCAACGCGGCCTTCAAGGCGGCGTCGGAAAGCACGCTCGAAGGCATCCTCGGCTACAGCGATGAGCCGCTCGTCTCCGTCGACTACATCGGCAACCCGATGTCGTGCACGCTCGACTCCGGCAGCACCATTGTCATCAACGGCACCATGGTGAAGATCTCCGGTTGGTACGACAACGAATGGGGCTACTCGTCGCGCTGCGTCGACCTGCTCCGTTTCGTCGGCTCGCGCCTCTAAGCGACACCACACCGGCTCCGGCGGGTTCACCGCCGGGGTCGGCGTTTGCAGTCTGCCCAGGTCGCAGAGACGAGCCGGTGGTTCTCTCTGCGACCTTTCGCGTATGTACGACGCACCCGCTCGACGTCCGTGTCGCGGCCGGGTATTGCGCGCTCTCCTGAACCGTTCCCGATGACCACCAAAACCATTCGCGACCTGTCCGCTGCTGACATGCAGGGGCGACGAGCGCTTGTCCGTGTCGACTTCAACGTCCCGCTCGATGAGGCGGGGGCCGTCGCCGACGATACGCGTATCCGGGCGGCGTTGCAGACCATCAACGCACTGCGCGATGGCGGGGCGTCGGTCGTATTGCTCGCCCATTTCGGACGCCCCAAGGGCGCACCGGAGGCGAGGTATTCGCTCGCGCCGGTCGCGGCACGCCTCAAGACCTTGCTGTCCTGTCCGGTGCATTTTCTCGACGTGACCGTCGGAGAGCGCGCCGTCGAAGCGACGCAGAATCTCGCGCCCGGCGATGTCCTGCTGCTCGAGAATACGCGGTTCCTCCCGGGCGAAGAGAAGAACGACGAAGCGCTGGCATATCAGATGGCGCAACTCGGTGATTTTTATGTGAACGATGCGTTTGGTGCGGCGCACCGCGCGCATGCGAGCACTGCGGGTGTCGCAAAGTTTTGCCGTCCGGCCGTCGCCGGGCTGCTCATGGAGAAGGAACTGGCGTACCTCGGCGCCGCTCTCGCCGCCCCCGAGCGCCCGTTCGTCGCGATTCTCGGTGGTTCGAAGATCTCCGGCAAGATCGATGTGGTCGAAGCGTTGCTGCCGAAGGTCGACAAGCTGCTGATTGGCGGGGCGATGGCGTGCACGTTCTTCAAGGCGATGGGCTTCGAGACGGGTAACTCACTCGTCGAGCCCGATCGATTGGCCATGGCAACGGATTTGCTCGCCCGTGCCGGTGACAAGCTGGTGCTCCCGATCGACGCGACGATCGCACCGGCCATGGACGCAGGTGCTCAGGCCACGTCGGTGTCTCGTGACGCGATTCCGGTCGGGCAGGCAATGTTCGACATCGGCCCGGCGAGTACGGCGTTATATCGTACGCTGGTGGAAGGCGCGCGCACCGTACTCTGGAACGGCCCGATGGGCGTGTTCGAGAAACCGCCGTTCGACGCCGGCACGCGTGGCGTCGCGGAAGCGATGGCCATTGCCACCGGCAAAGGTGCCACCACCATCATCGGTGGTGGGGACAGCGCGGCGGCCGTTGCCGAAGCCGGGCTCGAATCACAGATGTCGCACGTCTCAACCGGCGGTGGCGCGTCGCTTGAATTTCTCGAAGGCAAAGACCTTCCCGGCGTCAGCGCGCTCGACGTTCGCTGACCGTCGCTCATCTTTTCGGACTCTCCCATGCATCGCAAGCCGGTTATTGCTGCCAACTGGAAGCTCAATCTCAGTCCCACCGACGCAAAGGCGTTTCTGCAGCGGTTTCTCGCGCAGGTGCCCAAGCTGAACGAACGGACGCTGGTGTTTTTCCCGTCGGCGATCACGCTGACCACGGTGATCGACGGGTTGCGCGAGCGGCCGGAGATCTGGGTCGGCGTTCAGAATGTGCACTCGGAAGCCCAGGGCGCCTTTACGGGCGAGAACTCCGTGTTGATGGCGCGCGATGTGGGGGCGCGCGTCGTCTTGGTCGGACACTCCGAACGGCGTCACGTGTTCGGGGAAACCGACGAAATGACGACCCGCAAGATGTCGCTCATCGTGCAGGGGCGGCTGACTCCTATGTTGTGCGTCGGCGAAACGCTCGAGGAGCGCGAAGCCGGTCGGACCGCCGAAGTGGTCGAACGTCAGCTGACCGCTGGGCTGGCGGAGCTCGACGCGGGCCAGACAGCGCAGATCATGTTGGCGTACGAGCCGGTGTGGGCCATCGGCACGGGCCGGACCGCCACGCCCGCCGACGCGAGCGAAATTCATGGCGTGCTGCGTCAGGCGCTGGTGTCGCGCATTGGGGAGAAGGCGGCGGCCGGGGTCCCCATCCTCTATGGCGGCTCGGTCAACCGCGGTAATGCATCGCAGTTGCTGGCGGCGTCTGACGTGGACGGCTTGCTGGTCGGGGGCGCCTCGCTCGATCCCGACAGCTGGGCGAGTATCGTACGGGCGTAAGCGTCCAGGGGTGGAGTGCGGTACCGGGCACGCTCTCCACGTCAGTCTGCCCAACCTTCTGCGCCCCAAGCACTTGTCGTAGGGGCGCGACCAGGTGATTTTACGGGGCTAGGGCTGGGAACCGGCCCGTTTCACTCACGGCAATCCGTCTCCGCGACATGTACACGTTTCTGCTGACTCTGCTCATCCTCGACGCTTTCGTGCTTGCGGCGGCGATTCTTCTCCAGTCGGGCAAGGGTGGCGGTCTCGCTGCCAGCTTCGGCGGCGCGAGCTCGTCGTCGGACTCCGTGATCGGGTCGCGTCAGGCCGGCAACCTCCTCACGAAGACCTCGTGGTGGTGTGGCGGCATCTTCCTCGGCTTGGCGTTCGTGCTGCAGATCATGTCCAGCCGCGGAACGGCACCCAAGTCGGTGCTCGACAAGCTCGCCGCGCCGGCCCCCGCGTCGGCACCCAGCACGGGCGGTGGCGCCGCGGCTCCCGCCGCGCCTCTGACGCAGCAGGCAGCGCCGGCCACACCGGCCGCGCCCGCGAAGAAGTAAGGCGGCAGGTGCACAGCTTGCCGCCCAAAGGGTTCCTCCTCCTCG
The DNA here is from genome assembly GCA_027484025.1 of bacterium. Classification (GTDB taxonomy): domain Bacteria; phylum Gemmatimonadota; class Gemmatimonadetes; order Gemmatimonadales; family Gemmatimonadaceae; genus Gemmatimonas. The sequence goes on along the minus strand of JAIXTI010000222.1, from coordinate 27,701 downwards.
AGGACGGAACCCTTTTTCTCGGTCGACTGGTGGGGCCCTCCCTGCCGACCGTTGCCGAAGTTGTGTTCACCACGAACATGACCGGCTATCAGGAGGTGTTCACCGATCCCTCCTACAACGGCCAGATCGTGGTGCTGACGGCGCCGCAGATCGGCAACTACGGCATCAACCTCGAAGACCCCGAATCCGCGCGCCCACAGGTCGCGGGTGTGGTGGTGCGTGAGCTGTCACCGACCTATTCGAACTGGCGCGCCACCGGCGATTTGCGGGAGTGGCTCGAGCAGTACGACGTACCGGTGCTCACCGAGGTCGATACCCGTCGACTGACGCGGCATCTGCGTAACATCGGTGTAATGAAGGGCGTGATCGGGGCGGGGGAGACCCCCACCAAGGAAGCCCTCGCGGCGCTCGACAGCTGCCCCAGCATGGAAGGGCTCGACTTGGCGACGGTCGTCTCCACCCGCGAGCCGTATAGCTGGGGCAAGGCCGATGCACCGTTCCACGTCGTCGCGTACGACTACGGGATAAAGCGCAATATCCTGCGCCTCTTCGAGGAGCACGGGGTGCGCGTGACGGTGGTGCCGAGCGACACGAGCGCGGACCAGGTGCTCGCCATGAATCCCGACGGCGTGTTCCTGTCGAACGGCCCTGGAGACCCGGCTGCCGTCACCTACGCGCCGGCCGCCATCCGAAGCATCGCGTCGCAACAGGTGCCGATGTTCGGCATTTGCCTCGGGCACCAGCTGCTCGGACTGACCTTTGGCGGGCGGACGGCCAAGATGCCGTTTGGGCATCGCGGGGGGAACCAGCCGGTGAAGGATCTGGCCACCGGTCAGGTGCTCATCACATCGCAGAACCACGGGTTTGCCGTCGTCGGTTCGCCCGAAGGGGTTGAAGGCGCCCCTGATCTGGCTGTCACGCACGTGAATCTGAACGATGGGACCGTCGAGGGGCTCCGCCACAAGACGCTGCCGATCTTTGCCGTGCAATACCATCCGGAGGCCGCTCCGGGACCGCACGATGCCGTGCCCTTGTTCGATCAGTTTCTCACGGCCCTGAGAAATCGTCGTGGGTGAGATGGCCCAAACGCTTGACTGATAAGCACTAAGGCCATACGTTCGCTTCGTGGGCACCGAGCCGTAGCTTGGTGCCCACAGCGTTTCTGCTCCGAAACTCTCCGCCCGCCACATGACCAAAGCCGATCTGGTCGAGAACGTCACGGCTCGCATTGCTCGGACCGCCGGACCGACCATCTCCAAGAAAGACTGCGCGCGCGTCGTTGACGCGTTCCTTGATGCCATCAAGGAAGCGCTGCAGGAGCAGAAAAACATCGAGGTCCGTGGCTTCGGGACGTACAAAATCCGCCAGCGCAAAACGCGCATGGCTCGGAATCCGCGTACGGGCTCTCCGGTCGAGGTCTCTGCGCGTCCTGTCCCCGTGTTCAAGCCCAGCAAGGAACTGCGAGCCATGGTCGCCGGCGTCGAAGCGGACATGCTCGACGATGATGACGATTACGGCGATTCATAACCGGTCACTGCCGCTCCTCGTTCAACGCCCTCAGCTGCCTGCCTCAGGTGGCGGGGGCGTCGCTCATTTCGGTGCTTTCTCGAGTGCGCCGGAACTACTTCGGCCTCCCGGCGCTATCTTCCGCTTGTCATGAGCGTTCCCATCCTGCTCTTCGCGTCGTACGCCGACGCCTTTGGCGCCCGTCGCCTCGAAGTGCCGGTCACCGCCCCTTGTGCGGTGTCGGTGCTGGTTGAGGCGTTGCGCGCCATGCCCGGCGGGGACTGTCTTCCAGCGAAGCCTCTGGTCGCCGTAAACCAGGCGTTTGCCGCACCCGCCTCCATTGTCGGGCCGCGCGATGAAGTGGCGCTTATCCCGCCGGTCGCCGGCGGATGACGGCGACCTCCTCGCAGTACGGTCTCCTGCACTCGGCGATCGTCACGGAGCCCATCGACGTTGCTCGGCTGATCGCCACGACGCAGGCCGCCGGTGTTGGTGCTCTTTCGGTTTTTCTCGGCACCGTGCGCGACCTGAACGACGGGCGCGGGGTCAGCGGCATGGACTACGAAGCGTACGAGTCGATGGCGGCGCTCGAGCTCGCGTCGGTCGCTCGCGAGGTCTGTGACCGCATCTCCGGGCTTCGCGTGGCCATCGAACATCGTATCGGCACCCTCGGCGTTGGCGACGTGAGCGTCGCGATCGTGGCCGCCCATGCTCACCGTGGCCCCGCCCTCGACGGGGCCCGGGACATCATCGAAGCCCTCAAGCAGCGCGTGCCCATTTGGAAGCGCGAGCACTATCTCGACGGGGAGCGCGCGTGGGTCGATCCGACCCGGGCCGCGGCGCGGACCGACGTGGGGCTCGCCGATGCTTGATCAATTCGGGCGAAAGATCGAATACCTCCGCATTTCGGTTACCGATCGCTGCAACTTCCGCTGTCAGTACTGTATGCCCCTGGAAGGGCTTCCGTGGCTGCCCAAGCAGGAGATTCTGCGGTACGAGGAAATCGCCGAGATCGTCCGACAGCTGGCGCCCCTTGGACTCAAGCGCTTGCGGATCACTGGTGGGGAGCCAACGATCCGCCCGGAGCTGCCCACGCTGATCCGCATGCTCAAGGCCATCGACGGGATCGAAGACATTGCCCTGTCGACCAATGGGGTGAAGCTCCCCGTCATGGCCCGCGAGCTCGCGGATGCGGGACTCGATCGGGTGAACATCAGCGCCGATTCTCTGCAAGCGGAGCGGGTGATTCGCATCGCCCGCCGCGACCTGGGCTTCGATCTGGTGACCGCGGCGCGCGCGGCGCAGGAGGCCGGTATCGGCCCCATCAAGATCAACGTCGTGGTCATGCGTGGAATCAACGACGACGAGATTGCCGATTTTGCCGCACTGACGCGCGAGTATCCGTGGCATGTGCGCTTCATCGAGCTCATGCCCGTGGGCGAGCTGCGGGAACTGACCTGGGACCACGTCGTCCCCAGCGACGAAGTGCTATCGCGTGTGCGCGCTGTGGCCGACCTGTCGCCCGATCGTGGTCCAGAAAAGGGCAACGGTCCGGCGGTCTATTATCGCTATCCGAACGCGCCGGGGTCGGTCGGGGTGATCACCCCGATGACGCACACCTACTGTGAGACCTGCAATCGCGTCCGGCTCACCGCCGACGGTCGGCTTCGGACGTGCCTCTTCGGTGACCACGAAGTCGTTTTGCGAGACGCGCTGCGCCGGGGGGAGCCACTGGCCCCCCTCTTTGCCAAGGCCCTGGCCGAGAAGCCCAAAGAGCACGCGCTGCTGCAGATGCGCGTGGGCGGCCTGCGGGCGCTCAGTGAGGTCGGCGGCTGAGGCGTTGAAGGCCGCGGGCGAAGAAAGTCGCGTTCGGACTCTTCCGTCTGCATTGCTCGCGTGTGTGCACCTCTCTAACTTGCCCGAACGACACTCCCTGACCGTTGCGCTGCGAGTAACCGGCTAACGCGTTTTTCGCCGAGCACGCGCAATGGTTCCTCTACTCAACATTGCAGTACTTCGCTTCGATAGCCGTTCGGAGATCCGGCATAACATGGTCAACAAGATCACGGTCGTTGGCGCGGGAAATGTGGGCGCCACCACGGCGCAGCGCATCGCCGAAAAAGAGCTTGCTCGTACGGTAGTGATGGTCGACGTGGTCGACGGCGTGCCGCAAGGCAAGGGACTCGATCAGTGGGAGTCCGCACCGGTTGAAGGCTTCGACACGCGTGTCATCGGCACGAACGGCTACGAGGAGACCGCAGGGTCGGACATCGTGGTCATCACGGCCGGCATCGCCCGCAAGCCGGGCATGTCGCGCGATGATTTGCTGAACACCAATGCCGGCATCGTCAAGTCGGTCTCCGAGCAGATCAAGGCCACGTCGCCGAACGCGATCGTCATCGTCGTCTCGAACCCGCTCGACGTGATGTGCTACGTGGCGAAGGCCGTGACCGGCTTCCCGCGCGAGCGCGTCATCGGCATGGCCGGTGTGCTCGATACGGCGCGCTATCGCTCGTTCATCGCCGAAGCGCTTGACGTGTCGGTGCGCGACATTCAGGCGATGGTGCTGGGTGGACATGGCGACACGATGGTGCCGCTCATTTCGTACACGACCATCAGCGGCATCCCCATTCGTCAGCTCATGGGTGAAGAGCAGCTCGCCGCCATCGTGCAGCGCGCGCGTGACGGCGGCGCGGAGATCGTGAAGTATCTCAAGACCGGGTCGGCGTACTATGCGCCGTCGGCTGGCGCCGTCGAGATGGTGGATGCCATCGTGCACGACCGCAAGCGCATTCTCCCGTGTGCCGCGTGGCTCGAAGGAGAGTACGGCATGAACGGCCTCTACCTTGGCGTGCCCTGCAAGCTTGGCAAGAATGGACTCGAGAAGGTCCTCGAAATCGAGCTGACCGCCGATGAGCGTGCCGCGCTCGAGAAGTCCGCACAGGCCGTGCGCGAGCCCATGTCGGTGATCACTCTCTGATTCAGTCCGAACCGGCGCGCTCACGACAGTGAGGCGCCGGTTTCTACTTCCACCCCGCTTATGTACGCTCTCTCGCGTTTCTGGCAGAGCACGGTCGGCAAGAAGATCGTGATGGCTGTGACCGGGATCATCGGGATCCTGTTCGTCATTGGCCATATGGCTGGCAACCTCCAGATGTTTTATCCGGATGCGCCTGCAGCCATGAAGCACTACGCCGAACTGCTCCGCACGAGCATGCCGTTGCTTTGGGCCATCCGCATCGGCCTGCTCACGGCCGTCGTCCTCCACGCTGTGGCCGCGTATCAGCTCACCATGTTGTCGAAGGCGGCGCGGCCTGAGGCGTATGCCGTGCGCCGCCCGCAGGTCACGACACTGGCGGCGCGCACCATCCGCTGGGGCGGCGTGCTGCTCCTCGCGTTCATCGTCTTCCATCTGCTGCACCTCACGATCGGGGCGGTGCATCCGCAGTTCACGCACCTCGATCCGTACAACAACGTCCGGCTCGGCCTGGCCAATCCGCTCGTCGCCGGGTTCTACGTGCTGGCGATGTTGGCTCTCGGGTTGCACCTCTACCATGGCAGCTGGGCCGTGGTGCGCACGCTCGGCGTGGCACAACCGTCCACGCAGCCCCTCAAGCGCAAGCTCGCGCTCGTACTCGCGATCGTCGTGGCGGGCGGCTTCATTGTCGTTCCTGTCGCGGCCGTCCTCGGCCTGTTCCCCGACGCGCCGGCACAAGTCGACGACGCGACGGTCACGTCCACGGCCGCCGCGGAGACCCACTGACATGCTCGACCTGAATCCCAAGATCCCGAGTGGTCCCCTCGAATCGAAGTGGGACCACCACAAGTTCTCGATGAAGCTCGTGAACCCCGCCAACAAGCGGAAGCACCATGTCATCGTGGTCGGGGCCGGCCTTGCCGGTGCATCGGCGGCGGCCACGATGTCCGAGCTGGGCTACAACGTGTCGTGTTTCGTCTTCCACGATTCGCCGCGGCGCGCGCACTCCATCGCGGCGCAGGGCGGCATCAACGCGGCGAAGAACTACCAGAACGACGGCGACTCCGTGCGCCGACTCTTCTACGACACGATCAAGGGCGGCGACTTCCGGGCGCGTGAAGCGAACGTGTACCGTCTGGCACAGGTGTCGGTGAACATCATCGACCAGTGTGTGGCGCAAGGGGTGCCGTTCGCACGTGAATACGGCGGACTGCTCGCCAACCGCTCGTTCGGTGGTGCGCAGGTCTCGCGCACGTTCTACGCACGCGGACAAACCGGACAGCAGCTGTTGCTGGGCGCGTACTCGGCGCTCGAGAAGCAGGTGGCGGCGAAGAAGGTGCAAATGCACACCTTCGAGGAAATGCTCGATCTGGTCGTGGTCGACGGGCACGCGCGCGGCATTGTCACGCGCAACCTGCTGACCGGCAAGATCACCTCGCACGCGGCCGATGCCGTCGTGCTCGCGACAGGCGGATACGGCAACGTGTTCTACCTCAGCACCAACGCTATGTACTCCAACGTGACGGCGTCCTGGCGCGCGCACAAGAAGGGGGCGGCGTTTGCCAATCCGTGCTACACGCAGATTCACCCCACGTGCATTCCGGTCCACGGTGAGCATCAGTCGAAGCTGACGCTCATGTCGGAATCGCTGCGCAACGACGGACGTATCTGGGTGCCGCTCAAGCGCGGCGACAATCGTCCGCCGGCGCAGATTCCGGAAGCAGAGCGGGATTACTTCCTCGAGCGCAAGTATCCGAGCTTCGGCAACCTGGCCCCGCGCGACATTGCGTCACGTGCGGCCAAGGAAGCGTGCGACGATGGTCGTGGCGTGGGGCCGGGTGGGCTTGGCGTGTACCTCGACTTCGCCGAGTCGATCAAGCGTCTTGGCCGGCAGACGATCGCCGAACGCTACGGGAATCTGTTCGACATGTACCAGCGCATCACGGACGAAAATCCGTATGAGCAGCCCATGCGCATTTACCCCGCGGTGCACTATACCATGGGCGGCCTCTGGGTCGACTACAACCTCATGAGTACGGTGCCCGGGTTGCACGTCGCCGGTGAAGCCAACTTCTCCGATCACGGCGCGAATCGTCTTGGCGCCTCGGCGCTCATGCAGGGACTCGCCGACGGGTACTTCGTACTGCCGTATACCATCGGCGATTATCTCGCTGGTACCAAGCTGCCCAAGGTCGACACATCGCATGCGGCGTTCGCCGAGGCCGAAGGCGCCGTGCGCGCGCAGCAGAACAAGTTCCTGAGCATCAAGGGCAAGCGGACGGTCGATTCCTTCCACAAGGAACTCGGCAAGATCATGTGGGAGTACTGCGGGATGGCGCGTGACCGGGCCGGTCTGACGAAGGCGCTGGAACTGATTCCGCAACTCAAGGAAGAGTTCTGGAGCAACGTGAACGTGCCGGGCAGCGGCGACTCGCTCAACCAGTCGCTGGAGAAGGCCGGACGCGTGGCCGACTTCATCGAGTTGGGTGAACTGATGTGCCGTGACGCGCTGAATCGTGAAGAGTCGTGCGGTGGTCACTTCCGCACCGAGTACCAGGAAGAAGGCGAAGCCAAGCGCAACGACGACGACTACGCGTATGTTGCCGCGTGGGAGTACGCCGGTGAAGGCAAGGCCCCGATCCTCAACAAGGAACCGCTGGTGTACGAGAACGTGCACCTCTCCACGCGGAGCTACAAGTAATGAAGCTCACTCTCAACGTCTGGCGTCAGCCGGCGTCCCAGGCCCCCGGCAAGCTCGAGACGTACACGCTCGACGGCGTCGGCCCGGACATGTCGTTCCTCGAAATGTTCGACATGCTCAACGAGCAGTTGACGCTCGAGGGTAAGGAGCCGGTGGCGTTCTCGCACGATTGCCGTGAAGGCATCTGTGGCTCGTGCGCCATGATGATCAACGGTCAGGCCCATGGGCCGTGGAAGGGCGCCGCTACCTGTCAGCTCCATATGCGCGCGTTCAAGGACGGCGACATCATCACCGTCGAACCGTGGCGTGCCTCACCGTTCCCGGTGGTGAAGGATCTCGTGGTCAACCGTGGGTCGTTCGACCGCATCATTCAGGCGGGCGGCTACATCTCGGTGAACACCGGTGGCGCGCGTGACGCCAACGAGATTCTCATCGGCAAAGACGTGCTCGAGGAGGCGATGGATGCCGCCGCGTGCATCGGCTGTGGTGCCTGTGTGGCGGCGTGTCCCAACGCGTCGGCGTCGCTCTTCACCGGCGCGAAGATTTCGCACCTCGGCAACCTCCCGCAGGGACAGCCTGAGCGGGACAAGCGCGCCCTCGCCATGGTCGAGCAGATGGATCTCGAAGGCTTTGGCCATTGCACCTTGGCCGGTGAATGTCAGGAGGCGTGCCCGAAGGAGATCAGCATCGACGTCATCAAGAAGATGAACCGCGATTATCTGGTGGCGAGCGCCCGTCGTCAGGAGCCGCGTGCCGTTGCCGGTTCAGGCTGATTCGGCTGGTACATCGAACGATCACGGGGGCGCCGGCGAGCTATCGCTGGCGCCCCCGCGTAGTTGGCGCATATTCGTGCGTATGAAACTCGTGTCGGTCGTCCTGTTCGCCTCGATCGTGGGCGTCTCCGTCATTCGCGCGCAGCGGACGCCGGCGGTCGCGAACGTGAGTACCGGGAATCCGGTCCGCGGACTGGCGCTGGTGACGGCGTTCGCGGATTCGCTTCCGGCGTACAGCGGAAATGGGTTGCGCTGTGTGTCGTGCCATCTCGATAACGGCACCAACAACGCGGCGATGCCGTGGAACGGCAGCGCATCGCGCTACCCACGCTTTCGTGCGCGTCCCGCATACGAGGAATCGCTTGCACGTCGTGTCAACGAGTGCATCGCGCGCAGCCTTGCCGGCCGCATGCTGCCGGAGAGCGGGCGAGATATCCGCGACATGGTCGCGTACATCGAGTCCTTGCGCGAGCGGCCACGATCGGCCGGCGTGGACACGGTACGCGTCGGTGGCGACGGTCGGCGCGGCCGCGAGGGCTATGCGGCCACGTGTGCGCGCTGCCATGGTGCCGCGGGGCAGGGCATGGGCATCAATCCGCCGCTCTGGGGGGCTGGCAGCTTCTCCGTTGGGGCCGGCATGGCTCGACACTTCACTTTCGCGACTTTTATTCGCCACAACATGCCGTTCGACCAACGTGGCACGCTGTCGCCGCAGCAGGCGGCGGACATCGCGGCGTACGTGCTATCGCAGCCGCGTCAGGACCATCCGGGCAAGGAACGTGACTGGCCGCGAGGTGACGCACCACTCGACGTCGCCTACGCCACAGATGGTGCTCGCCGTGCAGGACGATCCATCCCGTCGCCACGACCGCTGCTCACTCGTCGTATCTCCCCCGACTCTCTCGCCCGATGACCACCAGTACCGCACGTCGCGATTTCATTGGCCGGCTTGCCGCGATCGGCGCGGCCATCGGCGTGTTGCCGGCGCAAGCCGTGGGGGCCGCTGCCGCGAACGCCGCAGTCGAAGACCCCTGGACGACGCGCGTCACCGGCACACACCGCGTGGTGTTTCACTCACATATGCCCACCGAGGGGCTCGCGCTCCGCTGGGCGCAGACTTATCTCGACACGCAAAAGACCGCGTACGGGATTCGGGAGCAGGACTGTACGGTCATCGTTGGACTGAACGGCCGGTCGATCGGCTGGTTTTTCAACGACGCTCTCTGGGCCAAGTATCCCACGATTGGGGAAATCATGGGAATGCCGGGGGATCGCAACCCGATGAACAACGCCATTGCAACGCTCGCCTCGCGCAACGTGATTCTGCTTGCCTGCGCCAATTCGATCCGGGCGTCAGGCGGTCGGTTTCTCCCCGCTGATCAGCGGGGAGATCGCGAACGTGTTACCGCCTTCGGCGACGAAGTACGCGCCGGCCTGCTGCCCGGCGTCGACGTGGTACCCGCGATGATCGTGACCTTACAGCAGGCGCAAGAACGGAACTGCAGATACGTGTACGCGGGCGGGTAACGGCGGGAAGCCTTCCCGCCTGGACCGTCGTCTCACGCGGCTTTCATCAGTCCGTTCCCGCCACCGTTGTGATCCAGCGTGAACTGGGAAACAACGTCGGCCAGGGCGGTTGATGATCCCGCCAGCGTTTCCGACACGCGAGTGATGCGCTCGGCACCACTCGACGTGCGTTCTGTTGCCTGCTGCACAGCGGCGATGGCCGACTCCAACGCGGGAATCGCGATCAGCTGGCGCTCCGTCGCGTGATCCACCCCGCCGGAAGCGGAACACGTCGAGTCGACACTGTCGAGGATCGCGTCGAACTGGGCCGCCAGACGCGTAGTGCCTTCAACTCCTGACTTGACCTGAACGACGTTCTCCTCTAGCAGACGCGACGTTTCTTTGGCGGCCGTTGCGCTGCGCCCCGCTAGCGCGCGGACCTCCTCGGCAACGACGGCGAATCCACGACCAGCATCACCAGCGCGCGCGGCCTCCACGGCCGCATTCAACGCGAGCAGATTGGTCTGAAATGCGATCTCATCGATGGTGCGCGTCACCCGCTGGCTTGCCTCGGCCGAGTTGCGCACCATTTCCATGAGCGCGCGCAACTTCTGCATGTCGACCTGTCCTTCACGCGCCAACGCGGCCGTATGCTGCGCCTGCGCGGTGGCTGCTCGGGAGGCCCCAGCGGCCTTCGTGGCCTCCTGTGCCAACGCCGAGAGCCCCGATTGCACATTCGCCACCCGTGCCTGTTGTTGCATGGCATCGGCCGATTGTTCCGCGGCCGTCCGCTTGATCGCGTCGGCGCCTTCGGCGACGGCGTTCGTCGCATCGGCGGTCTGGGAAACAGTGCTGGCCAGCCGCTCGACGGCCCGGTTGAGCGCCGGCACCAAGCCAGCGGCGTCACCGGGATAGCGTCCCGTGACGCGTGAGGTCAAGTCGGCATCCGCGAGTGCATGCAACACACTGGTGGCTTCATGGAGCGGCGCGGCGGCACCAAATGCCCGATCGATTCCCGACAAAAGATCGCGGAACGCGCCGGCCAAGGCGACGTTCTCCGACGGCACGGGCTTTCCGGCTTCGAAGGCCGCGCGACGCTTCTCTACGGCAACCACGAGCTCTTCGACCGTTACGGCAAGCTCGCCCAGTGCGCGGCCCGCCACGTCCGCGCTCGAGCGTGGTTCCCATCGGACGCCGAGTTCACCGGCCGCCACGCGACGCATCGTGACCGCGAACTCACGCTGGGTGTCGACCATCGTGCGCACGGCATCACTGAGTTGTCCCAGCTCATCGCGGCTGCGCCATTGCACCTCGTGCGTCAGGTCGCCTTCGGCCACACTCTTCATGATCCGTCGCAGTGCATCGACCGGCTCGGTGATCGTCGACGCAATGCGGTTCGCGAACGTCAGCATCCCCACGCCGACGACGAGGGCGGCGCCAAACGCCAGCCAGAGCAACGACGTGGTGCCACGGGAGTTCTCGGCAATCTGCGCTTCAGCGAGTTTGGCCTGCGTCACCTGCAATTCTCCGATGAGCGCCGCCATCGCGCCGGCAAGCGGTTTCAGCGGCTCGCGATAGCGCGCCATGACCTCAGTACCGGTGCTGGTCTCAGCGGAGACGTGCATCTCATCCCACACTTTGCGCGTCCCCGTGCGCAGCCGCGCCAGCGAATCGACGGTCGCGCGAAACGACGAGTCATTCGCGGCGAGCCGCATGGCCGCAACCAGCGTATCGAGTGACGCATCAAGCGTCACCAACCGCTGGTAGGATGCCTCGCGCGCTTCCGGGCCGTCGGCAAGTAGTGTCTCGCGCATCGCTGCGCGCTGTTGCTCGTACATCTGCGCGGTGCGCCCTACCCGGGTGGCTTCGGCCAGGATCAATCGCGTGGCGTCGGCTTGGCGCGACTCGCCACGCCAGACGCCGAAAGACAACATTCCGATGACGACTGTGGCTCCCACCGCGAACGTCGTCACGATAAGCGACAACTTCTTGCGCAGCGACACGTCGTGCAAACGTTTGCGATCAACCACGAGCTACTCCTCCGAGCAAGGCTTCGGTCATACGTCGATAGGCGATAACGCGCGGAACGCGTACGTGATAACAGGTCGATGGCACAGCGCTCATTTCGCGGCTCCCGCGCACAGTTGCCGTAAGGATTGAATGACCGGGAGAAAGTGTCGCCGATCAGCCGGCGCCGAGTTCTCGTCGTGACTGGCCGCGGCGTAGACCGACCCATCTGGGTTGACGCGAACGGTTTGTACGGTGACGGCTACGACCGAGTTGGCATACCGCGACGTCCAACGGTACGGTCCATTCATCTCGATGCTCTCACCCGCACCCGTATAGACCGCTGCCCTGGCGGCCTCGATCAGCCCGGTGGTCGGAGAGCCTTGCGACACGGTGAACCCCGCTTGAGCGAGTGCCGCCGTGGTGTTCGCGACGTACGCCGACACGGGCACATCGCAGGCAAACTGCACGATGCGTTTCGCGGCAGGCCGTTCACGGCGCCAGGTCGTGCAACCGTAGCCGAGGATTGACAACGTGGCCGCTCCAACCAGGGCGGCGAGAAGCAACCGGGAAGGCGACGTGGTCACGCGATCGATGTCAGAGGTGGACATGGAACTGTAGAATGAAATCGTTTCGCCGACCGGTGATCCGCATGCCGCGCTGCAGCGGGAACAATTGATTCGTTGCTGAAGTCGTTGCGCTGGGGAGCACGGGGGCCAGACCGTCTGACGTGCGGGTAGGCGAGTCGTAGATGGGGCGTTGACGCCACTGCAAGCTCACTTTCGCATTCTGGCCGGCCAAAATCAGATTCACGCCGACTTCGGGCATGACGTATCCCTCACCCAAGCGATCGAAGTTGACCACCGAGAGTGCACCCGTTGGCTGCAAGCGCGTCGACTTCGACGTCCAAGACGTGGGTAGGAGATAACCAGCTTGGGTGTACCACACGGAGCCAGTTCCGTGAATCGGATAGCCAGCCCCGCCACCAGCGAAGCCCGGCTGCTCGAACTGGAACTGACCGGCATTCGCCTGTCCAGCGGGAATGCGTGTCGTAGGATTGGCCACACCGATCGGCATGATTCCGATGTTGCGGACGTAGTTGGGACCGTAATCCAGATTGTAGTACACGGTGTGCGCGGTGATCGCGTCACCGTGATGACCCAATGGCAGATCGAGGAAGGCGTCCACCGCCCAATGCCGCATGGGGTGAGTCACCCAGTCGCCATTGTACGTCGAGTCGTTCACCGAAAGATTCGGAATGATTGGCGCCGGGTTCGGCACGTCGGTCGGCAGCACGGCGCGACGGCCTGCGCCTGTCCCCGAGAAGGCCCGCGGACGTACAGACCGCATGGCGTCGGGATGATACTGGAAGCCTGCGCCGACGTTGAAGACTTTTTTGGTCCCGAGGTACGAGCCGACCGTAAACGGCAGCACCTGACTTTCCTGTTCGAAAAAGTCGTAGTTGGCGTACAGCTGGGGCATCCAGGTGAGGGACGCGGGATTCCAGTTGGCGATCTCGAAGCGCGCGGGCGTGGCGACGAGCCCATTCGTGGCGGCGTTGTCTCCGACGTTTACGGTCCCCGTCGCGCTCCCCCCGGTCGGCAACGCGACTGTGACCGGGACGGTGGTGGCGCCCTGTTGGCCACCGGCAATAGCGAAGGGCCTCGTAAGGACGGCGCGGTAGTTCAGTTTTCCGAATGACCCCTTCGCATAGGCCCCCATCGTGCGCGCGAACTGGTCAGTGGCATCGATCGTCGTCCAGTTGTAGATCGGCGCGTCGACCATGAGAAAGTTGAGTGTCGCCGCATTGGTCATGCGCGACAGCCCGCTCCAAGTCAGCACACCGCCGCCGACCTGGAAATGCCGATTGATCGTGTATTCTCCCCACGAATCGTGCACGAACACCTGCGGGCGCTTACCATCGATCCCACTCGAGCCGGCACCGATATCGCCGCCCTGCAGGCCCCCCGATGTAAACGTTTGGTTGTTCACCCCAAGAATCCAAAAGACGAGCAGCTTGGGCGTGATCTGTCCGTGCATGAGCACGCGGGTACGACGGATCCCCAAATCCGTCGATTCGCGCGTATCGGGGTTGTTGTTGACCATCGTCCCCGGGTTATTCTGCTGCCAGCGTGCCCATATCTGGGACCACAGCGTAATGCGCAGGAACGAAGTGCTATCCTTGTTCAGATAGATCTTCGGGCCGCCGCCATAGCCGTCGAGCCCCTGCGCGTGCGCCGGCGTGGGCGCCGTGGCCCCCAGCAACAGCGCGAAGCCGGCAACCACAACGCGGGGCGTCGACCAAGGGAGAGACGCGCGCAAGCGCCCTCCCAGTGAATGGGAAGAGATCGACTTCGGCATGTGGCGGTTCGGACGTCCGTAAAGAGAGCAAAGAAGGAGCGGTGCGGACGCCGTCGTCTGCAGCTTGGTGGACGCGAAATGCGATCCGACGCTTTCCGCGACACGCGACGCGAATCCGGCCACGGCCGGTACGCGTTCGAACGCTCGATTTTCTACGTATCGTCCCTTGGAGGCCGTTTCTTGAACGGCGCATAGGCGCCAGCGGACGGCTGGCGCGGTTTCACTGAGGCACCGTGCGCATTCCCCGGGTGAAACGACAACCGCGTGACGGGGACCCGTCACGCGGCTTGAGTACAAACGCTGTCGCCCGTCGCGGCGGCCCGATCCGCCGTCAGATGCGCGGAAGCGTTACGCCATGTTGCCCCTGATACTTCCCCTTCTTGTCGCCGTAGCTGACTTCCGGTTCTTCGTCACCCGTAAAAAACACCACCTGCGCGATGCCTTCGTTCGAGTAGATCTTCGCGGGCAGCGGCGTGGTATTGGAGATTTCGAGCGTCACGTACCCTTCCCATTCCGGTTCGAAGGGCGTGACGTTGGTAATGATGCCGCAGCGCGCGTAGGTGCTCTTGCCGACCGTAAGCGTCAGCACATTGCGCGGAATGCGGAAGTACTCGACGCTGCGGGCCAGGGCTAAGGAATTGGGGGGCACGATACAGACGTCGCCCTCGAACTCCACGAAGCTTTTCGGATCGAACTGCTTCGGGTCGACTACCGAGCTCAGCACGTTCGTAAAGATCCGATACTCGGAGGCCACCCGCATATCGTAGCCATACGAGCTGACGCCGTAGGAGATGACGCCTTCGCGCACCTGGCGATCCTCGAACGGTTCGATCATGCCGTGTTCGCGCGCCATGCGTGTAATCCAGCGGTCTGAGCAGAGCCCCATGGGGTGTAAAGAGCAGGAGGGTTGGATGGTCCGCATTAGGACCGATCGGTCCATGATGCGCGGCGATCGAGGCGCCGAGACTAATGAGTGTAGTCTACTGCCGAGTGGCGAAGCCTGCCAAAACAGCTTCAACGGTTACTTCACCAAAAAACAATAACTCATGCTGTTGAGGGATTCTGGTCCCGTTGGTACCTTCCTCCTGCGTTTGTGAATTGTTTCACGAAGTCACTCCCCCTTCGTGATCTGTTGGTTCCCTGCTGCGCCGCGATGCTACGTACATATCTGCCGGTCCTGCTGCTCCTGGGCTTCGTCATCCTGAACGCGGTGCTGATCCTCGGCATCGCGCACCTCATCACGAAGGCACAGCCGACCGCGGTCAAATCGCAACCGTATGAGTCCGGCATCAGCCCCCTCGGCGATGCCCGCGAGCGATTCTCGGTCAAGTTCTATCTCGTCGCCATGCTGTTCATCGTCTTCGATATCGAGACGGTGTTCATGATTCCGTGGGGCGTGCACTATCGGCAGCTCTCTTGCCACGTACCGCTGGTGGCGAATGCCTGTCCCAGCGGACAGCTGTCGTTCTTCGGTCTCGGGGAAATGCTGGTCTTCGCCTTCATCCTCGTGGTCGGATTCCTCTATGTCTGGAAGAAGGGAGCGCTGACGTGGGACTGATTCCCGCTAACGACTCGCGCCTCGTTCAGGTCGATCCCGCCGCACAAGATGGCTGGGTGACCACGCGCCTCGACTTTTTGGTCAACTGGGCGCGCGCCGGCTCGCTGTGGCCGATGCCCTTCGGCACCGCCTGTTGCGCCATCGAGTTCATGGCGACGGCGGCCAGCCGCTACGATCTGTCGCGCTTCGGCATGGAACGGCTGAGTTACTCGCCGCGACAAGCCGACGTACTGCTCTGCGCCGGCCGCGTACCGCTCAAGCTCGCACCGGTGCTGCGACGCATTTATCAGCAGATGCCGCAACCCAAGTGGGTCATCGCCATGGGCGCCTGCGCGTCCACCGGCGGCATGTTCGACAATTACGCCGTGGTGCAGGGCATCGACACGATCATCCCCGTCGATGTGTACGTGCCCGGTTGTCCGCCTCGGCCGGAAGCGCTGATGCATGGCATCATCATGCTGCAGAAGAAGGTCATGCAGGAGCGCCTCAAGGACAGCACGCGGCATGTCGAGATCGAGCCTGATCCCACGAGCCAGTTGTACATCCCGCCCTCGCGAATCGACGAACTGTCCGAGCCGTTCGGCAACTCCGTACATCAAACCCGATCGGCACCGTGACCGTCCCCGTGCCTACCGGTTCTGAGGCGCTCGTCGCCCCGTCGCCCATGGCGGCGGTGGCGTCTGACGCGCAGGGGATGCCCATCACGCCGGTCAACGTGCCGCGAACCGGTTCCCCCGCCAATCCGACGGCCGCCGTTTTGGCGGCCCGCTTCGGTGGTGCGGTCGTGCGCTCCGAAGTCATCTGGGGTGAGACGACTGTGTTTGTCACGCGGGACGCACTGCACGAGATCGTGCGCTTCCTGCACGATGATCCGACGGAGCGCTACGACTACCTCGTCGATGTCACCGCCGTGGAGTATCGAGACGGTGATCGTCCCCTCGAAGTCGTGTGGCATCTTCGCGCCTTGGCGAACCGGCGGTTTCTCCGCCTGAAGGTCGAGCTGCCCAAGCGTGGCGCGCTGTGGGTCCCCAGCATTTTCGACATTTACAGCGGCGCCGATTGGCTCGAGCGCGAGTGCTACGACATGTTCGGCATTCGCTTTGAAGGGCACCCCGACCTGCGCAGGCTCCTCATGTGGGAGCAGTACCGCGAGGGGCATCCGTTGCGGAAAGACTTCCCCCTCCGTGGGCGGTTTTCGCGCGCCGAGCAACTCAAGCAGGCGCTCGCTGCCGACCCTGAAGCGCGGTACTCCATGGAAGAGCTCAGCATCGCCGATGCCTTCGACTCGTTGCCGCAGGACATGAAGCAGCGCCTGGCTGACCACGCAGCGACCGACAAGCTGGAGGAAGGCGAATGAGCGCGCGTCGTACCATCGAAGTAGCGCTCGGCACCAGCGGCCTCGACGCGCAGGGGCAGCCGCTGCGCGCGGCACTCACCGCGCAGGGCGGACGCGCGCTGGCTGTTGACGCACCGTCGGCACTCGCGATGCAAACGGCCGAGCCTGAGCTCGAAGCCGACCATATGCTCATCAACATCGGCCCTCAGCACCCCGCAACGCATGGCGTGTTGCGACTGGTACTGGAGCTCGATGGCGAAACCGTCGTGCGCTGCATCCCGCACATCGGGTATCTGCACTGCGGCTTCGAAAAGATCGGCGAGTACCGTCAGTACAATCAGATCATCCCGTGGACGGACCGCGAGGATTATCTCAATTCGCCGGGCAACAACGTCGCGTTCGTACTGGGCGCGGAGCGGTTGTTCGGCGTAGGGATGACGGAGCGGACCAAGGTACTGCGCGTCATTCTCATGGAGCTGTCGCGCATCATCTCGCATCTGGTGTGGCTCGGCACGACGTCGGTGGACATCGGCGCGTTCACGCCGTTCCTGTGGCTGTATCAGGAGCGCGAGAACGTATACAACCTGCTTGAAGGGTGGGTGGGTGCGCGACTGACCACGACCGCCACACGCGTAGGCGGCATGGCGGCGGATATTCCGGACGGGTGGCTCGATGGTCTGCGGGCGTTCCTCAAGGGATTCCCCAAGACGCTCGAAGAGTCCGTCGGCATGCTCGAGACCAACGCCATCTGGGCCGGGCGTACGGTGGGCCTTGGTGCGATGAACGCGCAAGAAGCGGTCAACGCCGGTTTGTCCGGGCCGATGCTGCGGGCGTCGGGCGTGGCGTACGATGTGCGGAAGGATTTCCCGTACCTCGACTACGAGACGTACGACTTCGAGGTACCGGTCGGCACACAAGGGGACGTGTACGATCGTTTTCTCGTGCGCGTCGAGGAGATGCGCCAGAGCGTGCGCATCCTGGAGCAAGCGCTGCGTCGCCTGCCGGACGGCCCCATCAACATCGACGACCCACGTCTCATTCTGCCTCCCAAGCACAAGGCGACGAGTGAGATGGAAAGCATGATCCACCACTTCAAGCTCGTGATGGAAGGGCCGCGTCCGCCCGCTGGCGAGTGTTACGTGCCCGTCGAAAGCCCCAAGGGCGAGAAGGGCTACTACTTCGTCAGCGACGGCAGTTCCAAGCCGGTGCGTTGGCGCATTCGGCCGCCTTCCTTCGTAAACCTCTCGGCCATCCCCCGTATGGTGGAAGGTCATCTGCTTTCCGACGTGATTGCCATCAACGCCAGCATCGACATCGTGATGGGAGAAATCGACCGGTGAGTCACGGCCCATCTGCCAGTGGAGGCGCGCTCGTCGCCGCCCCACCGCATGGTCATCATCACGACGAGCCGCACGAACCCGTGTTCGTCGGCGAAGCGCGCACGCAGCTCGACACGATTCTGTCGCGCTATCCCACCAAGCAGGCGGCGTTGCTGCCAGCGCTGTGGATGCTGCAGGACGCGCGCGGCTGGGTGAGCGACAAGGGGATCGAAGAGATCGCATCGCTCCTCGAGATCACGCCGGCGTACATCAAGGGCGTCGTCAGCTTCTACACCATGTATCACCAGCATCCCGTGGGGCGCCATTTCATTCAGGTGTGCACAACGACGCCGTGCAACATCTGCGGTGCTGAAGATGTGGTGAAGAGTTTCCTCGAACACACCGGCTGCGGCGACCTCGGACTCACGAGCCCAGATGGCAAGTATACCGTCATCGAGGTGGAGTGCCTCGGCGCCTGTGGCTTTGCCACGCCGGTCATGATCAACAACGACTTCATCGAATCCGTGACCCCGGAGTCGGTGCCGCGCGTTCTGTCGGAGCTGAAGTAATGGGGTACCCGCATCCGTCCCATCCGCGTGAAACGCCGATTCTCTCCAAGTATTTCGGCGATCCCGAGGCGCGCACCCTCGGTGGGTGGCGTGCCCGTGGTGGGTATGAAGCCCTCGAGAAGGCGCTCTTTACCGACCCGCAGGAACTGCAGACGATCGTAAAGGATTCCGGGCTGCGCGGTCGCGGCGGCGCTGGATTCCCGACGGGCATGAAGTGGTCCTTCATGAAGCCCGATGGCAAGACGCACTATCTTTGCTGCAACGCGGACGAATCCGAACCGGGTACGTTCAAGGATCGCGAGATCATGCGCTGGACCCCGCATGGCTTGGTGGAAGGTGTCGCGCTGGGCGCGCATACGATCTACGCGGAAACGGCGTACATCTACATTCGCGGCGAGTTCACCGAACCGTACGCCCGCGTGACCAAGGCGGTGGAAGAGGCCTATGCCGCCGGTATTCTTGGGGCGAACGCGATGGGTAGTGGAAAGCGCGTGGACGTCCACGTGCACCGCGGTGCCGGGGCGTACATCTGCGGCGAAGAAACGGCGCTCATGAATTCGCTCGAAGGGCGGCGCGGTAACCCGCGCATCAAGCCGCCGTTCCCGGCCGTCGCCGGGTTGTTCGGCAAGCCCACCACGATCAACAACGTGGAGACGCTTACCACCGTCCCGTACATCATCAAGCATGGTGCGGAGTGGTACAAGCAATTCGGGCGCCCGGACAACCCCAAGAGCATCGGCACCAAGTTGTTCTCGGTATGCGGCAACATCACGCGTCCGGGCAACTACGAAGTCGCCCTCGGCTTTCCGTTCAAGGATTTCCTCTACGAACTGTGCGGCGGTCCGCTGCCGGGTCGGCAGATCAAGGCCGTCATCCCCGGCGGCTCCTCGGTCCCGATTCTGACGCGCGAAGAAGCCGAAGGCGCGATCATGGATTATGAGGGGATGGTCGCTGCGGGAACGATGCTCGGTTCCGGGGGGGCGATCGTATTCGACGATCGGCAGTGCATGGTCCGTCAGATTGCGCGCCTGACGCGCTTTTATGCACATGAGAGCTGCGCACAGTGCTCACAGTGCCGCGAAGGCACGGCGTGGATCACGCGCATCATGGAGCGTATTCGCGACAATCAGGGCACGATGGAAGATCTCGATACGCTGTTGTCCGTTGCCGATGGCATGAGCGGCAAGACGATCTGTGTGTTGAGTGACTCGTGCGCGACGCCGGTGGTGTCCGGTCTCAAGAAGTTCCGGCACGAGTTCGAGGCGAAGATCGCGGCGAATCCGTCGATGGTTACCGTTCCCGGGGCGTTCCGCGCCTCGGCGGCGTGAGGGGACAATGGCTGACGTGAAGATGGTGTCGCTCACGATCGAAGGTCGTCCGGTCACGGTTCCGGACGGGATGTCGATTCTGGAAGCGGCGAAGACCGCCGGTGTACTCGTGCCGCATTACTGCTACCACCCGGGTCTCCCGGTGGCCGGCGTGTGCCGCATGTGTCTGGTCGAAGTGGAGAAGATGCCGAAGTTGGCGCCGGCGTGCGCCACCACGGTCATGGAAGGGCAGGTCGTACACGTCCACTCGCCCAAGGCGCTCGACGCGCGCAAGGGCGTCTTGGAATTCCTGCTCATCAATCACCCGCTCGACTGCCCGATCTGCGATCAGGCGGGCGAGTGTGAGTTGCAGGACTACACCTTTGCCGAAGGGCGTGCCGATTCACGCTATCGTGAGCCGAAGCGCTTCAATCCCGTCGAAGATTTCGGCGGCGATGTGCTGTACGTGCAGAACCGGTGCATTCTCTGTACGCGGTGCGTGCGTTTCATGGGCGACGTGGCACAGGAGCCGGTGCTCAACGTGTCCGAGCGCGGCGACCGGGCGTTCATCGGCAAGGCGGAAGGTCACGACCTGACGAATCCGTGGGCTGGCAACGTCATTGACTTGTGCCCGGTTGGCGCCTTGCTCAGCAAGGATTTCCTCAACAAGGCACGCGCGTGGGAGCTCGATCGGGCGCCCACCATTTGCACCGGTTGCAGTCAGGGGTGCAATGCGGTCGCCGAAACGCGTGACAACGTGCCGGTTCGTCTCAAGCCACGTCCCAACGACGCGGTGAACCAGTATTACATGTGCGAGGTCGGGCGTCAGACGTATCGCGACTTCGCTCGACGTGATCGTGCGGACCAGCCGATGGTGCGCCAGCACGGCGCCCTCGCCATTGCCGACTGGGAAGATGCGATTGCTGCTGGCGTGCGTGCCCTGAGCGGGACTCGCGTCACCGTGTTGGCGTCGCCCAATCTGTCGAACGAAGCGTTGTTTCTGTTGCAGCAACTGGTCGCGCAGCTGAAGGGGCGGGGGACGTTCCGCGTCGTGCGCGGCGATGTGGTGCCGCTCCCGGGCGCGCCCGACCTCGCCCTCCGAGCTGAGCGTGCGGCGAACGCCACCGGCGCCCGTCTGCTCGGGTTTTCCGAAGTGGAGACGGTGGCGGACGCGTCGCGACTGGGCGACGCCTTGCTTGTCGTTGGTGATGCCCTCGACGACGTGTCGGCGGCCGATCTCCCGGGGCTGTCGTCGCTCGTCTACATCGGCACGACCCTCCCTGCCGTCGCGGCGCAGTCGGCGACCGTGGTATTGCCCATCACGACGACCATCGAAGAAGAAGGGACGTTTACGAACCTGCGTGGGCGCGTACAGCGCTTCCTGCAGGCGCGTACCGCCCCCGGCGTGGCCCGGCCGACCTGGTACGTGTTGGCCGATCTGGTCGAGGCGGCCGGTGGCAATGGTCAGTACTTCCTGCCGTCCGAAGTGTTTACCGCGCTCGCGGCCTCTCAGCCGGCGTTCGCCGGTCTCGAGTACGAAGCGCTGGGGCTGCGCGGATTGCCCGTGTTGGAGCAGGGTGTTGAAGCGGCAGCCGGGGTGAGCGCATGACGCTGCCCTTGGCCGTGTTGAACGCGCTCGACCTGGCTACGCTTTTTCCGCGGGCCAATCCGCAGGTCGCGCCAGAAGCAATCGGTACGTTCGTCGCCGCGAGCGTCATCAAGATTCTCGTGTTCTTCGGGATTTATCTCGTGACGGTGGCGCTGCTGACGCTGGTGGAGCGAAAGCTGGCGGCATGGTTTCAGGATCGACGCGGCCCCAATCGCGCCGGTCCCGGCGGCATCCTGCAGCCCGTCGCCGACGGCATCAAGAACTTCATGAAGGAAGAGACCAATCCGCCGTTTGCGGACAAGTGGCTCTTCATCATCGCTCCGGCACTGGCCTTCATTCCCGCCATGATGACATGGGCCGTACTGCCGTTCGGCGCACCGCTGCCTACGCCATGGGGACTGATCGATCTGGCCATCGCGCCACTTCCCGTCGGCTTCCTGTTCACCCTCGCGGTGTCCTCGCTCGGGGTGTACGGCATCGTGCTCGCCGGATGGTCCTCCAACAACAAGTACGCGTTCCTGGGCGGCCTGCGTTCGAGTGCGCAGATGATCTCCTATGAAATCGCGATGGGGATGTCCACCATTCCGGTGCTGCTGCTTGCCGGCAACGTGTCGCTTGGCGCCATTGTACAGCAGCAGTCGTCCATGGGTTGGAATGTACTGTCGCTGACGGTGGCCTGGTTCACGTTTCTCGTGGCGGCCTTCGCGGAGACCAACCGCTTGCCCTTCGACCTGCCCGAGGCGGAGTCGGAACTCGTCGCGGGATATCACACCGAGTACAGCGGCATGAAGTTCTCCATGTTCTTCATCGCCGAGTATGCGAACATGCTCACGGTCAGTGGATTGACCGCCGTGATGTTCTTCGGTGGCTGGGACATCCCGTTCACGCAGTGGGACAACGAAGCGCCGTACACCGTGCTGAAGACGCTCGCCACGACGCTGATGATGATCAGCAAGGTCGGCTTCTTCATCTTCGTATTCATGTGGGTACGCTGGACGTTGCCGCGTTTCCGCTACGACCAGTTGATGTCACTGGGGTGGAGCGTGATGCTCCCGGTGGCGTTGGCATACATCGTGATCATCGCAACGGCCACGCTGGGGCTCGACATGCTCGGCGTCGCGCGCGGTCCACTCTTCTCGCTGGCGCTACTGGCGCTCAACGTGATGCTCATCGCGTTCCTGCTGTGGTGGCTCGATCGCGGCAAACTCATCAGCCCGGCGAGTGCGCGTGTTGCTCCCCTCGATCTCGAGCGGTTGCGCGCCCGCGGGCTGGACTTGTCACGTAGTGAATTGGCCGCGGGACGCCCGCGTGCCGACCTGACATCGCCGGTGGCGATCGCCGCCCCGTCGTTGACGGCGGAAGGAGGAAACTGATGGCAATCGGAATCAAGGTCATGGAGCGTCCGCTCGAGCGCGTGAGCTACGTGCGCGCGACGCTCAAGGGGATGGCCGTGACGCTCAAGCACCTCGTCGACCCGCACAAGGTCACGATGGAGTATCCCGAGACCAAGTGGGACCTCTCGCCGCGTTGGCGCGGCACGCACCGCATGCTGACCACGGAAGACGGCAAGGCCAAGTGCGTCGCGTGCGGATTGTGCCCCACGGTGTGCCCGGCCAACTGCATCAAGCTGACGCCTGGGGAAGACGAGCAGGGGAACCGCTACCCGATCGTGTTCGAGATCGACGAGTTTCGGTGCATCTTCTGCGGGTACTGCCAGGAGGTGTGCCCCGAAGAGGCCATTCACGTGGGGCGCCACTACGAGAACTCGGAGTACGATCGGGCCTCGTTCGTGTACGACCTCGAGCGACTGATGGCGCAGACGCATCCGGTGAGCGAGCTGTGGGACCCTGCGGACCCGAAGGGCGAATGAACAGCTTCTTCGAGTTCCAGTTTTACCTCTTTTCGTTGTTGGCCATCGTCTCGGCGCTGCTGTTCGTCACGCGCAAGAACCCGGTGCCGGCGGCGCTGTGGCTCGTGAACGTGATGTTCGCGCTGTCGGGACTTTTCGTGATGCTCGATGCCCCGTTCATCGGCGCCATTCAGGTACTGGTCTACGCCGGTGCCATCATGGTGGTCTTCGTGTTCGTGGTCATGCTCCTCAATCTGGGGCACAGCGAACTGACCGATCTCCGGAGCCTCGGTGCGCGGCTTGGGGCCGGTCTGGTCGGCATCGCGTTGCTGGCCAATCTCCTCGTGGCGCAGCGCAACAAACTGCCGCGTGTCGAATCGGCGCCGGCGCTGGACAACGTGGTGGAGCCGGTAGCCGCGTCGCTCTTCACTGACTATCTCGTGGCGTTCGAACTGACGAGTCTTGTGCTCCTCGTGGCAGTCGTTGGCGCGGTGCTGCTGGCCAAAAAACGGGTGCAGGCATGATTACCGAAGCGCTTATCGTGTCGGCGATTCTTTTTGTGATCGGCCTCGTCGGCGTCCTCACGCGTCGCAACGCCATCATTCTGTTCATGTGCGCTGAGCTCATGCTGAACGCCGTGAACCTCAGCTTCGTGGCCTTTGCCAAGATGCACAACGTGACCGGTCAGGTGTTCGTCGTCATGGTCATGACGATCGCTGCCGCAGAAGCGGCCGTCGGCCTGGCGATCATCATCTCGATCTTCCGGCACTTCGGCACGGTGGACGTCTCGAACCTCCGGACCCTCCGCGGATGATCGCTACGCTCCTGCCGCTTCTCATCCTGCTCCCGCTCCTCGGCTTCGTGGTAAACGGAGCCGTGGCGCTGCGTGCCGCATCGGCTGACGCCAGCGAGGGCCGTAGCACTGCACGCCACCTGTTGGTGACGCTGGTCGGCCCGGGCGTCATCATCGCCGCGTTCGCCCTCGCCATCGCGCTGTTCATGCGTATGCGCGTCGGCATGACGGGCCCCGCGATCGTGTCGCTCGGTCAGTGGATGGTGGCCGGCAATTTCGCCGTCGACTGGAGCTTCCAGCTCGACCAGCTCTCCATGCTCATGGTGCTGGTCATCACCGGCGTAGGCTCGCTGATCCACTTGTTCTCGGTGGGCTACATGCGTGACGATCAGGGATATGCGCGGTACTTCGCGTATCTCAATCTGTTCGTGGCGTTCATGCTCGTGCTCGTACTGGGTGGCAGCTACCCGGTCATGTTCGTCGGCTGGGAAGGCGTGGGGCTCGCCTCATACCTGCTCATCGGATTCTGGTTCAGCGAGAAGGCGAATGCCGACGCCGGGAAGAAGGCGTTCATCGTCAACCGCGTCGGCGACTTCGGATTTCTCGTCGCAATGTTCCTCATCTGGACCACGACGCAACAGCTGAGCTACGCCGGCGCGCATCCCGCGCTCGCGCAACTCGCCGGCACACCCACGGTGTTGGCCATTGCGATTTTTCTCTTCGTCGGCTGCGCCGGCAAGAGCGCGCAGCTTCCGCTGTACATTTGGCTTCCCGACGCCATGGCTGGCCCAACGCCGGTGTCGGCGCTCATTCACGCCGCCACTATGGTGACGGCGGGCGTGTATCTCGTGGCGCGCGCAGCGCCCATCTTTGCCGGGGCGCCGCAGGCGTCACTGCTCATCACCATCGTGGGAGCGATGACCGCGCTGTATGCCGCCACGATTGCCCTCAGGCAGTGGGACATCAAGAAGGTGCTGGCGTACTCCACGGTTTCGCAGCTGGGCTACATGTTCGTGGGGGTCGGTGCCGGCGCGTATACGGCCGGTGTGTTTCACCTGGTGACGCACGCGTTCTTCAAGGCGCTGCTGTTCCTTGGCGCCGGTTCGGTCATCCACGCCATGCATCACGCGTATCACCACACGCATCGCGACGATGATCCGCAGGATCTGCGGAACATGGGCGGGCTGTCCAAGTTTATGCCCGCCACGGCCACGGCCATGACGCTCGCGACGTTGGCCATTGCCGGTGTGCCGCCGCTCGCTGGCTTCTTCTCCAAAGATGAGATCCTCGCGTCGGTCTTCGCGCGGGCACACGGATCACCGCTGGCGCAGGCATCGCTCTTCGGAGTGCCGGGCAGTTCGCTCCTGTACGGCGTCTACGCGATCGGCGTGCTGACGGCGCTGCTCACGGCCGTCTACATGACGCGTATGCTGTTGCTCACCTTCTTCGGGGAGAACCGGACCGGTGAGAGCGAGCGACATGCGCTGCACGAAGCGCCCGCGATCATGACGGGACCGGTACTGGTGCTGGCCGGGCTTACGGTCGCTGGCGGTTGGCTCAACTTGCCGGCGCTCATCCCGATCGGCCCCGTTGGCCTCCTCGACAAGTGGTTGGCGCCGGTCACCGGCGCGAGCGGCGTCGTACTCGCCGGGTCAGGCCATCTGGATCACGCGACGGAAACGATGCTGGTCGCCGTCGCGACGGGGGTCGCGCTGCTCGGCATCGCGCTGGCGTTCGTGTTGTATCGCTCGCCGCTGGCGGACAAGGCACATTCGCCGGAAGACACGAGCCTCCTGGCACGTGCCTACGGCGCCGATGCGCTGGTCGATGCCATCATCGTGCGCCCGGTGCAGGCGCTCGCGAGTGTCGTGCTCGATCGGGGAGTGGACCGCGGCGTCGATCGCGGCTTCAGCATGGGCGGATCGTTCCTGGCCCGCACTGCCGCACTCATGGGGACGCGCCTGCAGGACGGTGACGTTGGAAAGTACGCGTGGATGCTTGCCGCTGGTGCGCTCGCGCTCATTGCCGCCCTTACGCTGAGCTGACCCATGCGCGATTTCCTGTTGTCTCTGAATTTCGATCGCTGGGTGCTTCCGGCGATGTTGCTGTGGCCCATCGTGGCCGCGCTGCTCGTGCGCGTGCTCGGACGTGATGTCGCGCGCGATGAGAGTGGAGTCGAAGCGCCCTCTGGAGGTCCAGATGCGCGGGTACTCACGCTCGGCGCCCTCGTGGTGGAGGCCGTTCTCGCGCTGGCGCTGTGGGGCGTGTACGACGCGGGGGGTACCGGTTGGCAGGCGCGCGTCGACCTCCCATGGCTCACCGATCTCGGTGCGACCTTCAGTGTCGGCGTCGATGGACTGTCGCTGCCGATGGTGGTGCTCACGGCCGTCGTCGCTCCGCTCGCGCTCCTCGGCTCGTGGAACAACGTCACCGTCCGGACGCCTGCCTTTGGCGCCCTGGCGCTGTTGCTGACCTCGGGACTGGTCGGCGTGTTCGTGACGCTCGACCTCTTGCTCTTCTATCTCGCCTGGGAACTGATGCTCATTCCCACGTACCTGCTGGTCGGGGTGTGGGGAGCGGCGGGCACGTCACGCGCGAGCCTGCGCTACGTGCTGTTCACGTTGGTGGGTTCACTGCTCATGCTGGTGGCCATCATCGCCCTGTGGAATGTGGGAGGCGGCACCTCGTTGCATCTCGACACCCTGCGCGAGATCACGCTGACACCGCAAACGCAGTTGCTGATGTTCTTGGCGTTCTTCACCGCCTTCGCCGTGAAGTCGGCGCTTGTTCCGTTTCACACGTGGTTGCCGGACGCGCAGGGGGCGGCGCCAACGTTTGCGGCCGTGACCCTCGGCCTCAAGGTCGGGGCATACGCCATCCTGCGCTTCGCGATTCCGTTGTTTCCAGCGGCGGCGACCAACGAGGCGGTGCGGGGCACCATTCTCGTGCTGTCAGTCGTGGCAATCGTGTACGGCGCGCTGCTTGCCACGACACAGCGCGACTTCAAGCGCATGATTTCGTACAGCTCCATCAGTCATTTGGGGTTCATCATGCTCGGCAGCTTTGCGCTCACGCAGCAGAGTGTACAGGGGGCTGTCGTCAGTATGGTGAGCAGCGGGATCAGCACCAGCGCACTGTTCCTATTGGCTGGTATGCTCGAAGACCGTACGGGCAGCACCGATATGTCATCCTACGGCGGGATTGCGAAGGTCGTCCCGTGGTTCAGCGTCATGCTCACGCTCGTCATGCTGTCGACCGTGGCGTTGCCGGGCACGAACGGCTTTGTGGGTGAGTTCCTCGTGTTGCTGGGGACCTACGCCGAGCTCCCGTTCATGGCCATCATCGCCACGAGCGGCGTGATCTTCGCGGCGGCCTACGGTCTCCGCGCGCTGCAGCTCCTGTTGTTTGGTCGCCTCGACGGGCAGGACAACCTTGCCCTGGCCGATCTGTCGGGGCGCGAAAAGGTCGTGATGAGTGTCTTTGCCGTCGCCATTCTGTATCTCGGTATTGTGCCGCAGCCTGTGCTGCAG
>JAIXTI010000077.1 GCA_027484025.1 bacterium | reverse complement strand
GTCGGTCATCGATCGCGGAGATGCCTATCCCGCCGAAGTGTCGGCGACAGTAAGCCGCGTAGTGCAGGCCATCGGCCTGCGCAACCCATACATGGTGACGTACCAGTCGGAAGTCGGGCCGGTGCGTTGGCTCGGGCCGAGCACGGAAACAGTTATCGAACAGCTCGCCGCGCGTGGGCAGAAGAACGTGTTGGTCGTGCCCATTGCCTTCACCAGCGACCATATCGAGACGTTGTCGGAGCTCGATATCGAGTACGCCGAACTCGCGCACACCTTGGGTATGACAGGCTTCAAGCGTGCGCCGGCGCTCAACGCCCGTCCCGAGTTTCTCGATGCGCTCGCCGATATCGTGTTCGAGCATCTGCAGGCAGGAGCCCCGTGGAGCACGCAGTACACGCAGCGCTGCCCGGGGTGCGTGAACGCTGCATGTCGTGGCATACCGTCGCGGGTTGCCGGTGCGGGCCGTGGGACTTCGGCGTGCGAGGGTACTCAGGCGCCGACGGCGGAGCGCACAGGCTCGCACTGACGGGACGCTCCGACCGCGACCGCGAGTCGATGTGGGAGAGCGCGCAGTGCCGCGGCGGTGTACTCGCCCATGAGGCAGATCTGCAGCCAGTTCCGCTCGGCTAGGTAGCCACTTTCGAACGCCACCAGCCATCCCGTCATGCGCAGTGCTTCGCCCACCTGCTGCGCATCGATCTCGACCGGTAACGGAATGGTGTGCACGATTGGCGAGGCGACCAACTCCGGCGCGAGTTCGGGAAGTCCCACGCGCTCGAGTGCGCCGCGCAACCACCGGCCGTCACGCGCCCGCTGCGCCATACGCGCGTGCCAGTTGGTAAACGCCAGACTCGCATGCAGCGCCTCGATGAGGTTGGACGACTGCGTAAACGGCACGCCGCCATGCGCGTGTGCCAGCTGCAGATCGAGATAGCGTGGTACGCGCGCCGTCGATGCGTGTGGCAGTGCTTCGTGAAAAACGATGGCGACACCGGGGAACGCCGCCAGTGATTTGCCACTGACCCCGCTCGCACACCAGACGCCGTCAAGATTGAGGGGCAGTGCTCCCACCGTACTGATGGCATCGAGCGCCAGCTTCGCGTCGTGTCGCTGCGCGAGCGCGCGTAGCACGTCCACGTCGTTCACCACGCCCGTACTGGTGTCGGAGTGCACGCACCAGAGCCAGCGTGCTCGCGTGCGGCGCATAGCGCTATCGATGGCGTCGTATTCGAATGGTGCTCCCCACGGTGCACGCACGACGGTGTGCGGAAGGCCGAGCCTTTCAGCGTGGTCGGCGAGTCGTTCTCCGAACTCGCCATTCGCCGCCACGATGCCCGGCCCATCCAGCTGAAGTAGTTGCGTGCCCACCACATCATTGGCGAGGGTACCGGAGCCCAGCAGCAGCGTGGCGTGTCTGGCGCCCGTGAGTGCACATAGCCGCTGTTGTACGTCGCGGTAGCGCGTCAGAAACTGCGAGCTCCGGTGTGACACGGCGTCTTGGTTGAACGCTGCCCGTACATACGGCGCAACGGAAACCGGGCCGGTGAGAAAATTGCCACCGTCCGCTGGGGCGCTCTCTGTCGCACCGATGACTTCGGGCCACGCATCAACGGCCGAGCGTGTGATGTACATGGGTTGATACTCCGCGTCCGGCGTCCCGATGCGATGCGCAAAGGGGACACACCCGAGGTGTTCATACAGCGCCAGCTGGCGAGTGGTACCGGAGAGCACACCCACGTCGTAGCCGGCGTCCATGAAATGGCGCGTGATGCAGCGCATGAGCCGCGCAAAAACGCGCGTGGCGCGAAAGGCCGGTTCGACCGCCAGCAGCCGGATTTCGACGGGATTGCTGCCTGGCGGCAGCCACTGGTCTATCGGACCCAGTTTCTGGTCGAGCGAGAACGGTCGCTGGACGCGCCCACAGACCATGCCCACGACCGCGCCATCGACCTCGTAGACCGCGTACACGTTGTCGTCGTGAAACCGGTCCACCAGCCGCTGCTCCGCGTTCGCCGGATGCTGGGGAATCTCCTCGACGAACGTACGGTAGTTGAGCCGGTGAATGGCGTCGTGGTCGGCCGCGGTGGCGAGGCGAATGCGATGTCCACGCTCGTGTGGGGCGAGCTGATCGACGGGAGCTGGCGACATCTCTTGAAGATGTCGGCGCGGGAGACGGCGTGGAGATTCCCCGCAACCGCGGAGTCCTTACTGATATTGACAACGCAATATGCCAGAATTAGCCTTGGCCATGTCTTGATAGTCCGTAATCAATAACAGCCTGAGGATTCGCATGGTCACTCCCCGATTCCATCGCACTGCTGCCCCCCGTCTCCTGCTGGCGATGTCCAGTGCCGCCGTGCTCGCAGCCTGCGGCGACGACACGCCTACCGAGGCGGCTGCTACGGCACCGTCTACGGAGTTCCGCCGGCTGGTGGTGTCCGACACGGCGCCCTTTGCGCGCGTCTTTGAGGCCGGGACTGGGGTGCGGGTCGATTCCATGGGCGGCCTGCCGTCGAGGATCACGTACCTCTACACCGCCAAGGGGCGCATTGCGTTCGCCCATTTCCAAACGCGCAACCAGGTCTCGTTCATCGATGGCGGCGTCTTCGAGCAGAACGGCCGTGGCGTCCGACAGGCCCCCCGGTTGCTCGGCAGCTTCTCCGATCAGACGCCCATCCATGGCAACTACAATGGCGACATGGTGTCGGTCCACTTCGACGGCAGTGGCAATGTGCGCTTCTGGAGTGAAGCGCAGGTGGCGGCTGGCAATACGCAGCCGGTGCTGACCGTCCGCACGGGCAACGCGCATCACGGCGCGGGCATGTCCAACGGCGACGGCGGCCTGGTGTCGGCGTCAATCCAGGATCCCGCCAATCCGGTGCTCCCCAACGGGGTCGTCGTGTACAACCGTCAGGGACAGGAGGTGGCACGCAACACCTCCTGTCCCGGCCTCCATGGGCTGGCCGGCAACGCGGTGGGCAAGCTGTATGGGTGTGCCGACGGGGCCCTCTTCGTGCGCACGAGCGGTACCACGGCCACGTTCCAGAAGTTCGTGCACGGCACCGATCCGCGCTTCGGCGTCGGGACCGTCTGGGCGCGTGAGGGGCAGGACAACTTCCTCGTGCGCATGGCCATCCGCGGCCAGCCGGTCAGCCCCGCCACGCGCGCCATCGGTGTTGCCCAAGTGTCGACGCAGACGATGTTGCCGGTGACCATTCCGGGCAATGAGCTCGATTGGACGGCCGAACTCGATCACACAGGACGCTTCGCGATCATCCTCGGTCGTTTGGGTAACCTGCATGTCGTCAACATGGCCACGCGGCAGGTCACGGGAACACTCAGCGGAGCGGTGCCGCCCATGCCGACGAGTGGCGCAGTCCTCACGCCGTTCTTTGCCTTCGCCGAGGGCGTGGCGTACATGACCAGCCCCACGCAGGGGCGCATTCTCGAAGTCAACATCAGCAGCAGTGGCATCCCGACGCTCGCCCGCACCATGAACGTGGGTGGCACTCCCGAGCGTATCGCGCTGCTCGGTGTGCGTGAGACCCGTTCGCTGCAGCGGTAATCGTGGCGATTCGCCAACGGGCGTGGTGTTTGCTGGTGTGCACGGTGGCCGGGAAGCTTTTCCCGGCCACTCTCGTCGCGCAGGCGATTCCTGTGCCCGCGGACTCTCAGCGTGTGGCGCGTGTGCGCGAGGATTCGCTGCGACGAGCCGCCCGCGCACAGACCCTCGGTGTCGTTCGCGTGACAGCCGTGCAGGGAAGCGGCCTGACGCTCGCGCGTCCGGTCACGGTGCTTGAAGGGCGCGCGCTCGATCGGCGGCTCGCACCATCCATTGCCGCGACGCTCGCGGGGGAGCCAGGCGTGACGGCACGCAGCAATGGGCCTATGGCCACGCAACCCGTTATTCGCGGCTTAAGTGGGGACCGCGTGTTGGTCCTCGAGGACGGACAGCGCACGGGCGATATTGCGACCACCGCGCCGGATCATGCGGTCACGATCGATCCGATGACGGCGCGCCGCGTCGAAGTCATCCGCGGGCCGGCCGGTTTGCTCTATGGCAGCAATAGTCTGGGTGGCGTGGTCAATGTGGTGCGCGACGATGTCCCTGCCGAACGTGCACAGCGCCGTCTGAGTGGCGTGGTGAGCGGGCAAGGGGAATCCGTGAACAACGGCGGCGTCGCACAGGCAACGCTGCGCGGCGGCGCCGGCGCGCTGGCGTGGCGCATCGGTGGCTCATGGCGCACGGCCGGTGATACGCGGGCGCCCGCGGGCCGGCTCCCCTTTTCGGATCTGCGCGGCTACGACGTCGGCGCCGGCGCCTCGCTGGTTGACGTCACCACCGGGTGGGGCGTGTGGCGTATCGGTGCCGCGGTGCGTGACGTGGCCAGCAGCTATGGCGTGCCGGGGAGTTTTGGCGGCGTGGTG
Organism: bacterium; assembly: GCA_027484025.1. GTDB lineage: Bacteria > Gemmatimonadota > Gemmatimonadetes > Gemmatimonadales > Gemmatimonadaceae > Gemmatimonas. The sequence continues at coordinate 28,325 of JAIXTI010000077.1, read as the reverse complement.
TTACCAGGTGCGCACGACGGTGGTGTGTACGTCGATCTGTCACGCCGAGCAGGGCGACTCGATGCGGCGTGGCGGGCGCCAGCGGCGTCGAGTGCTCACACTTGGTGGCCTCGGGTCACGCAAGCCAATCTGTCGGCGCAGATGGTCCGCTTCGAACAATCGGAACTCGAGCGCGGTGGCTTTGTGGGTACGCGATTCGGCCAGCTCATGGCCAATGGCGATGCGCTCGTGCAATACGTGAGACATGCGGGGGTGCCGGTGCGAGGAAGCGCCGGCAGCTGGTTGCAGTGGCGGGATTTTCGCGCCGAAGGAAGCTTCACCGGAACACGTCCCGGGGTGCTGCGCGGCGGCGCGGTCTTCGCCATGGAAGAATGGGAACTCGACGAACTGTTTGGCGGGCGCGCCGTTCGGTTGCAGTGGGGCGCACGATGGGACGCGACGCGCACTGTCCCGCTGGACAGTACCGAGACGGCGTTGGTGCGCGATGTCCGCACCCGCGCGTTTTCTGCGCCGACCGGCAGCGTTGGGGTATCGGCCGCGGTTGGTGCTGGCATCGTGGTTGGCGCCAGCGTGGCGCGCGCCTTCCGGCCGCCAGCCATCGAGGAGCTGTTTTCCGCCGGGCCGCACCTCGCCACATACGCGTATGAAGTCGGCAACCCGCAGCTGCGCGCCGAACGTGGCAATGGCGTGGATTTCTTCGCGCGACTGACGCGACCGAAATGGAACGGCGAGGTCGCACTCTTCACGATGACGCTGAACGATTTCATCTACCAACGTCCGCTGGTCGATCGCGAAACCGGGCAGCCGGTGCGCGACCGTCGTTTGAGGCGATACAACGTGTATCAAGCCGATCAGGCGAACGCGCGCATGCACGGCGCGGAAGGTCGTGTAGAATGGCGCGTGATCTCGCAGCTGACGTTCGATGCCACCGCGTCGTGGGTGCGCGGTGTGCAGCAGCAGCCCGATGCGGCGCAAATGGCAACGGGCATTGCGGCGACGTCACCTCTGGCAACGAGCGCGAGTGGGTGGGGGCCGTTGCCCGCCATGCCGCCGCTCCGTACGCGATGGCAACTCCGCCACGAGGGTGCGCGGTGGAGTGCCACCCTCGCCGCCGACGCGGCGGCGCGACAAGGGCGGGTGCCGCCGGCGCCGAACACGGTGGGGGCCACTACGTGCGCGCTCGAGCAATCGCAGGCGGTGCGTGGCGACAACGCACCGGCGCTGCTCCCTGCCGAGTTCTGTGCCACGCCGGGGTGGGTGTTGGTCAACGCGAGCCTCGCGCGTCGTTGGATGACCGGTACCCGGTTGCATGACGTCACGTTGTCCGTGGACAATCTCTTCAATGCGGACTGGCGTGATCACCTGTGGCGCGCCAAGCAGGTGGCGCCGCAGCCGGGACGGAATCTGCGCGTGCTCTACCGGTGGAGCTGGTGATGCGCCGACACGTTTCGTTTTGTTTCGCGCTGTGTGCGTTCGTCTTGCTCGGCTGTGAACATCCCATTGCCGTCGTGACCCCACACGCTGAAGTGGCGGATCTCGTGTTCACGGACTCGCTCACTGCCGCCGCCGTCATGCGGACGACCGACAATCGCACGTGGAGCGGCGCGCCGGTGCAGCTGTGTGTCGACGAAGTACGGACGCTGGTTCCGAAGCCCCTCGATTTTCGAGGCGTTCCGGTGGATCTCGTCTCGCGCCGTGATCTCGAAATTCGCGGTGAAAGCGCGGATCCCATCGTGCTGTGGGAGCCGCTGCGTGGTCGCGGTCGACTGACGGCGCTGGCGCCCGGTACGACGCGCGTGCGCTTCCTCGTTTGGCATCTCACCCATGCGGATCTCGTCTCGCCGTGGCTGGATGTCGTCGTCCATCCTGCGGCGTCCTGCCCCATCAACAGATCATCCGGAGCTTCGTCATGAGCATTGTTCGCCGCGTTCCCACCTCCAGCGGGCGCACTCGTCCGACGGTCCACCGCTGGCGCATGCTGTTCGGAGTCCTGGGCTTGGCGGCGTGCGGCGGTGGCGGCGACATTGCCGCGCCACCGCCCACGGCGCCCCGCCTGGAAATTGCCAGTATCGTCGTGGAGGATCCGGCCACTGGCGACATCATGTTTTCGCATGACGATCATTGGCACGGGTTTCCGGTGGTGCGCGTAGGACAGCCGCGAACCTTGCGCGTCCATTTCGTGAAACAGGGGCGCGCGCCGGATGATCATGACATGCCGCCGCGCAACGAATGGTTCACGTTGCAGCCGCATCCGGATCACGCCCTGCCCGTGGTCATCGAAGACCCGGCGCGGGCACAATGGTCGGGTGATCGACTCGGCGGTTCCGTCGTGGGGCAGAGCGCCGGCGCGTCGCGTATGAGCTTCCGCGTGCTTCGCAACACCACGACGGTGTGGGAGGCGCCGCCATTGAATCTCGTCGTACGCTGAGGCCCGGATGGGGCCTCACGGTGTTGCGGTGGTGAGGGGCGGGTGGCATGGTGAATGAAGCACCTGCCGACGGTCCGCCCCTTTCACCCTGCTCCGCATGACGCTCCGCATTGCGCAGATCTGCAAGACCTACCCGAATGGGGTCCGCGCCTTGCGAGACATCTCGCTCACGATTGCCCCGGGAATGTTCGGTTTGCTCGGCCCCAACGGGGCGGGCAAGTCGTCGCTCATGCGTACTATTGCCACGCTGCAGCTACCCGATAGCGGCACCATTCATTTTCGCGATATCGACGTGTTGCGCGAGCCGGAGAAGCTGCGCGCGCAACTGGGGTACTTGCCGCAGGAGTTCGGCCTGTATCCCAACATGCCGGCCGACGCCATTCTCGATCACTTCGCGACGCTCAAGGGTGTCGTGAACCCCAGAGAGCGCAAGGAACTCGTTGGCGCCCTGTTGCAGCAGGTGAATTTGTACGACGTGCGCAAGCAGAGCGTGGGTGGCTACTCCGGCGGCATGAAGCAGCGATTGGGTATCGCCATCGCGCTCGCGGGCAGCCCCACGTTACTCATCGTCGACGAACCCACGGCGGGACTCGACCCAACGGAGCGGAACCGGTTTCTCAATCTGCTCGCCGACATTGGCCACGACGTAGTGGTCATTCTGTCCACGCACATCGTGGAGGACGTGCGTGAGTTGTGCTCGCACATGGCCATCATCAACCAAGGGCAGGTGGTGGTGCAGGGTGAGCCCGAGCGCCTTCTCGATGAAGTACGCGGGCACATCTGGCGGCGCATCGTGCCACGCGCGCAGGCGGACGACTACCGCGCGCGGTATCACGTGATTTCCAGCCGCATGGCTGCGGGCAACACCGTGCTGCACGTGTACGCCACCACCAGCCCGGGCGATCACTTCGAGCCCGTGGAGCCCGATATTGAAGACCTGTACTTCCACCGCGTGGCGGATGTGTAGCGGTGGACGTTCGGCGTGTTCTGCGCGCCTGCGGTCTGTGTGGCTGCGGTCTGCTGTCTCGGCGCGATGCTGCGGGATCACGCCGAGACGGCGGACGGCAGCAACACAGATGGCAGGGGCGCAGGCATGGAATCATAGGTTTTCCCAATGCGAAAGAATGAAAGAATCAATTGGATCAATGCAGCAGGGCTCACTACCCTCATAGTGAGAAGGGGAGTAGCACCGCGGTCGGCTCATGCCGGTCCGCGCGACCGATTCGTCAACACTGCGCCCGCGAGAGCGCACGGACGGTCGAGGCCACCATGTCGTGGCCCGGGCGAGACCTTCGCGACCGGTATGCGTGCCGTACGTCCGTACGGTGCCTGTGGCATATCCGGAAATCGCGAAGGACTCGCACTTCGCACCCCGCAGAGTCGCCCATGACCAATTCATCGCGCTCGCTTCGCCTCGTGATCCTCGGCGTGAGCTCACTGCCAATGCTCACGGCCTGCGCCACCATTCGCCAGGACGAAATCGGCGTCAAAACGTCGTTCGGTCGCATTTCGAGCGGCCCGCTGCAGCCCGGCGCCCAGTTCGTGATTCCCGGCATCAATTCCGTGCTGCGCGTTCCCGCGCGCGTGGTGAACCGTGAAGTCCGCCTCGAGATGCCGTCCAAGGAAGGCCTCAACGTCGCGGCCGAAGTCTCCATTCTCTACCGCGCCAAGACGGAGAGCATCCGCCAGATTCTCGAGACGAGCGGTGTCAGCTACGAAGATGACGTCATCATCCCCGTCTTCCGGTCGGCGGCCGCCGACGTGTCCGCGCGCTATATGGCCAAGGACATGCACTCCGGGGTACGTATCGGGATCGAGACCGCCATCAAGCAGCAGATGATGGAAGTCCTCGGCCCCAAGGGCTTCGTCGTCGAGAACGTTCTGCTCAAGAGCATTCGTCTCCCGGCTGACCTCGCGCGCGCCATCGAAGAGAAGCTCGAGGCCGAACAGCGTTCGGAGCAGATGAAGTTCGTGCTCGACCGCGAAAAGCAGGAAGCCGAGCGTCGTACCATCGAAGCGCAGGGTATCCGCGATTCGTGGGCCATCATTGCGCAGGGGCTCACGCCGGCGATCATCAGCTACCAGCAGATCGAAGCGTTTCGTGAGCTCGCGCGCAGCAGCAACGCGAAGGTCATCGTCACCGATGGCAAGTCGCCGATGATGCTGACGAACGACACGTCGGTGGACATGCGCATGAATCCGGGTACGCCCTCGGTGGAGCCGACGACGCAGAACGCGCCGCGCCGCATCGTCCGTCCGAACTTGCCCTCGGTTCCGGTTCGCAACCCGTGATGCCATCCCGCGTCGTGCGATTGACGGCCGCGGCGCTGTGCTACCTGGGGACGATGCAGGCCCGCACCGTCGAAGCTCAATGGTCCGCCGCTCCGTCGGCAGCCATTGGGCTGGCGGTGCCGGGCGGTTCGCTGCGAGATCTTGTCAGTGAAGGGGTGACGGCGAAGGCCGGGCTGTGGATGCGCGCCCCACGCATTCCCGTCGGATTCACGGCGGAAGGGATGTACTCGCACTCCCGCGCGGCGCCGCGGTCTGGCGCCACGGATGACTTTCGGGTGTCGGCGTTGACCTTGAACCTGACCACGCGGCGTCATGAAGGGCGACTCGATCCGTACGGCGTGCTGGGTGCTGGGTGGTACTGGTACAACGACCCCGGGATGCGCTTTACCACCAGGGCCGCACCGGGGGTGAACATCGGTGTGGGCGAAGTGATCGCGGTGGGCACGCGCGATCTGTTCGTGGAGATGCGGCTGCACGCGATACGGACCCCCACCAGCGACGGCGCTCGCTGGACGACCATGCTGCCGATCATGCTCGGGATCCGCTATTGAGTCGCGGTGCCGCAGTAGCGTGGCTTGTCGTCTGTCTGGGCTGCGCGAGTTCGCACGTCGGCGCGCAAGCCGCCGGACGTTCCCCGGTACGCACGGACGATGAGCGCGGTCGTCTCGATCTTGCGGTTGGAGACGAGATGCGCGTGAGTCTCGGTGGCTATCTGCAAGTCGACGGTCGCTGGAACTCGGGGCCACAGAATCGCGCGCCGGATGGCCTGTTGCTCCGGCGCGCGCGACTGGTGTTCGACGCCGCGCGTCCCAACGGCTGGCATGTGCGGTTGCAGCCGGACTTCGGCCAGGGGCGTGTGCAGGTCCAGGATGCGTTCGTCGGGTGGCGTGGTCGCGGCATCGCGGCACGACTAGGGCGATTCCGTCCGGCGTTCGGGACCGAGCGCATGCAGTCATCGAGTACGCTGCTTTTTCCGGAACGGAGCATCGTGAACACGTTGATGCCCAGTCGGAGCATGGGCGGACAGGTCAGTGTAGAGCGTCGCGCGCTCACGATGGTCGCTGGGGCGTTCCGCACACCGCTGCGCTCCGATGCACCGGTAGTGGATACCGACGGTGATATCAGCGCAACGACGGGCGTGGGGTACGATCTGCTCGCGCGCGTCGGCTGGCGTCGCGTCCGCGGCGCGACGTACACCGACCTGCAATCCAGTGTACTCGCCGGTGAAGAGCGCGGCACCATCGACGCGCCGGCGGTCGCGCGATTGCTGTCGGTGGGACAACTGCAGTTGGTGGCGTTCCGGAATGACGGAAGCGCCGCCGGGACGGTAGTCGCCAACGGGGCGCGCGGCCGGGCATCGGCTGGCGCCGTCGCCGGCAACGCGCGAGTCATGGCGGGGCTCGAGGCGGTCGAGCAGTGGCAGGAGGTGCAGCTGGCGTCGAGTAGCACACAGCTGCGCAGCACGGCGCTCTCGTTGCGATCGGCAGTGATCTTCAACGGTGCTCGCGACGTCAATCAGGAAATCACGCCGCGCTCCGTACGCGGCGCGATCGAAGTGGGCGCGCGTCTCGGCATGTTGCAGTTCCGGCACGATCCGGCCATCCGCGTATTGGCCACCGGGGCCGTGCGCGAGGCGCACACGGGTGGAATGGCCGTGAGCTGGATTCCTACATCGTCCACGCGACTCAGTGCGTCGGTCGATGTCACCGCGCCGTCGTTCGGCGGACGTCATGAACAGGTCGCCGTCGTGCGCTGGCAACAGTCCTTCTGAACATCCGCTCCGGGCGGGTTTGGTCTTATGCGAATCATTTGCCTCGCGCTGATCGTGCTCGCAGGCGTTGTGCCGTTCGATACGCTCCCCGCGCAGTACTTCGGTCAGAATCGGGTGCGGTGGGAGCAGTTCGACATCCAGGTGCTGCGCACCACGCATTTCGACATTCACTACGACCGCGCCGCCGAGCCTACTGTACGCGAGATGGCGCGCAAAGCGGAACGCTGGTACGCGCGTTTCTCGATGCTCCTCGGGCACGAGTTCACAGCGCGCAAGCCGCTCATTCTCTACACCAATCATCCCGATTTCCAGCAGACTACGCTGGCCAACACGCCCCTGAGTGAAGGGACGCGCGGCTTTGCGGAAGGACTGCGCGATCGTCTCGTCATGCCGCTCACCGGCGTGGGGGCGGAGAACGACCACGTCCTCGGGCACGAGATCGCGCATCTCTTTCAGTTCGATCTCGCGGAGTCGTCGGGCGGCGCGACGGCGATGATGCGACTCCCGCTCTGGTTTGTCGAGGGAATGGCCGAGTACGTGTCGCTGGGCAGCGACGATCCGAATACCGCCATGTGGCTGCGCGCAGCGCTCGCCTCGGGGTCCTTGCCGTCGATCGCGCAGCTCACGACCGATCCGCGCGTGTTCCCGTACCGATACGGCCACGCCTTCTGGGCCTACGTGGGCGGTCGCTGGGGCGATGAAGCCGTCTCGGCGCTCTTCCGCGACGCCCTGCGCGTGGGCATCACGATGAGCATTACGCGCACGCTCGGTATCACGGTACCGGCGCTGGAAGCGGCATGGCACGAATCGATCATTGCGACGTACGCGCCGCTCATGAACGCGCGTGAGTCGACGGAGGCGATTGGCCGGCTGCTCGATACTCCCGAGCGACTCACTGTCAATCCGCAGCTCAGCCCCGACGGCACGCGGCTCGCGTACCTGGGGCAGGATGCGCTCGGGCAAATCGACGTGCGCGTGCGTGATATGGTCACGGGACGCGTATTGCGCACGTTCTCCAGCAGTGCCAGCGACGGGCATACCGACGCCATCGCCTTTCTGTACGCCTCGGGCGCATGGTCGCCGGATTCGCGCGAGTTCGCGCAGGTTGTCGTTCGCCGCGGTGATGCGGAACTCGCCATGCTCAACGCGACGACGGGAGCGGTGAACCGGCGCATTCGCATACCGCGCGTGCAGTCCATCAGCGCCGTGAGTTGGTCACCCGATGGGCGGCAGTTGGCGATTGCCGGATCCCGTGACGGGCAAGGGGACCTGTTCCTGTATGATTTGCAGGAACACCGGGTGCAGCAGCTCACCAATGATGGCTTCACCGAACTGCATCCGGCCTGGTCGCCCGATGGGCGCTACATCGCCGTCTCCACGGATCGTCATCGCAGCACCGATCTCGCGGTGCACCAATACGGGCGCCTGCAGTTGGCGCTTGTGGACCCGGTCGGCGGCCGCGTGCGCGTGTTGCCCGACCTTGGCGAGCGGACCCGCGCCATCAATCCGCAATGGAGTGGTGACGGTCGGTCGTTGTACTTCGTGGGGGAAGTGAACGGGGTAGCCGATGTCTTTCGCCTGGACATGGCGCGCGGCGTGTTCGATCAGCTGACGCAGGTGCGCACGGGGATCAGCGGCATCACGCCGCGCTCGCCGGCGTTGAGCGTGGCGACGGAGACGAACACCATCGTCGTCACCGCGTTCCTCCGCGACCGTTATGCGCTCATCGAACTCGATCCCACCCGGGTAGAGAGCTATCAGCGGCTCGCGGCGGACCGCGAGGTGCCGACGGCGCCGATTCTCGATGATCTTGGCGGCGTGCTTCCGCCGAACGTCGCGTCGCCATCGCCACTCATCGACATGATGCTCGCCGATGGTGCGAGCGGGTTGCCGGGCCCAACGGCGGGTGCGGCCACGACACGCCGCTATCGCTCGCGACTGGCACTGGAAGGGGTCGGCGTGCCCTCGGCAGGTGTGTCAGCCGGCGCCAATGGATCTGCGGTGGGCGGAGGTGCCAGCGTCTTCTGGAGTGATCTGCTGGCGAGACGCCGGCTGGGGCTCGCAGTGCAGGCGCAGGGACGCATTCAGGATGTCGGAGGACAGCTCTTCTACTTGAATGCGGCATCACGGTGGAACGTGTTCGCCTCAGTGGGGCGCATACCACAGGCGTCGAGCAGCTCGCGTATTGCCACGGGAGAAGTTCTGAACGAACGCGGGGAACGCACGGCCGTGGCGCTTATCGAACGTGGTGTCATCCGCACCACCGCCTACGATGCCACGGTCGGCGCGCAATATCCCTTCTCCCGCACACGCCGTCTCGAAGTCGCTACGACGGCGACCCGGCTGACGCAGGCGGTGGATGTCACCCGCGAACTCGTCAATCTGAACAGCGGGCGATTGCTGGAGTCCGAGCAGGTGCGTGAGTCGCTGGGGCCGGCCGCGCAATTTGCGCAGTTCAGTGTAGCGATGGTCGGAGACGCCGCTGTGTTCGGCGCGGTGTCTCCGTTGGTGGGATGGCGCTATCGGCTGGAGTATGCACAGACGACCGGTCGGATTCAGGTGGCATCGTTCACCGCCGACGCTCGCTGGTATCGACCGGCGTGGCGCGGGTCGCTCGCGGTGCGCGGTATGCACGTGGGACGCGTGGGCCGTGACGCGTTGAACGGTGGCTTGGCCCCGTTGTCAGTAGCGTCGGCGACACTGGTCCGTGGATATGCGGTCGATAGCTGGAACGAGCGGGATTGCCCACCGCGCGCGGCGGGAGGGTGTCTGCTTGCGGACAACGCTTTCGGTTCTCGCATTGCCGTCGTCAACGCCGAATATCGGCTCCCGGCATCGGCCATGGGTTTGCGCGCGGTTCCAATGGAGTTCGCCCCGTTCGTTGATGCGGGGCTCGCGTGGCGGAGTGGCGATGCCGTGCAGTTCCGTGGTCCGCTGTCGGACGCGAGTCGGCGGCCGCTGCTTTCGTATGGTCTCTCCACGCGCCTCAACGGCGGCGCCGTCATCGCGGAGTTCTTCTACGCGCGGCCACTGCAACGCGGCGTTGGCGGCACCTTTGGGCTCAGTCTCGCGCCAGGCTGGTAGCGGCGAACGCGGGCACGAAAAACGCCGGAGGCATCAGCCCCCGGCGTTTTTCGTATCCACGTTCACCGTCAGACGCCGATCAACTCCTCGACGGCCGCTTCCGTCGATGTGTGCACCAGCGCAATGCGCAACACATCGCGCAGCGTCTCCACTGGGTGGAAGGTGAGCTGCTTGCGCACCTCTTCCGGCACGTCCTCGAGATCGGCTTCGTTGGCCTTCGGGATGATCACGACCTTGATGCCGGCGCGGTGTGCGCCGAGCACCTTCTCCTTGACGCCGCCAATGGGGAGCACGCGGCCACGGAGCGTGATCTCACCGGTCATGGAGACATCGCGCCGCACCTTGCGGTTGGACATCTCGCTCACCAGCGCCGTGGCGATGGCAATGCCCGCCCTCGGCCCGTCCTTGGGCATCGCGCCCGCAGGGACGTGAATGTGCGCTTCACTCGCACCCGCCACGCGGTCGGCCGGAATGCCCAGCGCTTCCGCGTTGTTGGTCGCGTAGGTCAGTGCCGCCCGCGCGCTCTCCTTCATGACATCACCAAGCTGGCCGGTGAGAATGAGGGAGATGGGGCCGACGCGCACCTGCTCCTCGTCGTCGGTGGGCTTGGTGCGCCCGCCTCGGCGAATGCTGGCTTCGACGAACATGATGTCACCGCCCATGGGCGTGTAGTACATGCCCGTGGAGATCCCCACTTCGTCCTCCTCTGACGCATGCTCCGGGTGCACCTTGGGGCGCCCCAAGAGTTCACGTACTTCTTCGGCGGTGATGACCTTGTCGTCGATAGTGGCGGTGTCGCCCATCGCGACACGACGCGCGACCTTGCGCGTGACGGCGCCCAACTGACGCTCCAGTTGGCGAACGCCGCTTTCGCGCGTGTACTCGCTGATCACCTTCATGACGGCTTCGTCGGTGAAGGTGAGGTGACGATTGGACAATCCCGACTCTTCGAGCTGGCGGGGCACCAGATACGTCTTGGCAATTTCCGCCTTCTCGCGTTCGGTGTAGCCGCTGAAGTCGACCACTTCCATGCGGTCGAGCAGTGGCCCGGGAATGTTCTGAATGAAGTTCGACGTCGCGATGAAGAGCACTTCGCTGAGATCGAACGGCACGCCGAGGTAGTGATCGGTGAACGAGTCGTTCTGCGCCGGATCGAGCACTTCGAGCAACGCGCTCGACGGATCGCCCTGGTACGACTGCCCGAGCTTGTCGACTTCATCGAGCAGGAAGACCGGATTGCGCGTCCCCGCCTGCTTCATGCCTTGAATGATGCGTCCGGGCATGGCGCCCACGTAGGTGCGCCGGTGTCCACGAATGTCGGCTTCATCACGCGCACCGCCCAACGCCACGCGCACGTACTCGCGGCCGAGCGCACGCGCGATCGACTTGGCAATACTCGTCTTGCCGACACCCGGCGGTCCGTTGAAGAGCAGAATGGGGCCACGCGCCATGGCGCGCGACTTCGCTTCCTTGGTGTCGGTGATCTTGTGATCGTCATCGGTGCCGCCGAGCGCCGGGCTGGCGTCGGTGGCATCGCCCTTGAGCTTCGACGCCGGAAACTCTCCGGTCGTCGCGACTTCTTCGGCCACCTGCTGAGCGCGCAGCTGACGCACGGCAAGGAATTCGAGCACACGGTCCTTCACATCCTTGAGACCGTAGTGATCTTCGTCGAGAATCTCGCCGGATCGTGCGAGCTGGAGATGATCGTCGCTGCGCGTGTTCCACGGCAGCTCTGCGATCCACTCGAGATACGTGCGGATGACCTGTGCTTCCATGCTTTCGCGGCCGGCACGCTCGAGGCGCCCCAGTTCGCGCTCGACTTCGGCGCGCGCTTCCTTGGGGAGCTCGAGCTTGCTGAGCTTCTCGCGCAGTTCGCTGATCTCCTTGCTGGAGTCGTCGTCGCCGAGCTCCTTCTGAATGGCCTTGAGCTGCTCGCGCAGGAACATCTCGCGCTGCCGTTCCCCCAGCTCTTCCTGCACCTGACTCTTGATGTCTTCCTGTGCTTCGAGCAGGCCGATCTGTCGCTGCACGTGCACGAGCACGCGGCGCAGTCGCTCTTCGACGCTGAGCGTTTCGAGGAGCCCCTGCTTTTCGGGTACGGTGAGTTCGATGTAGCCGGCGACGAGATCGGAGAAGCGCCCGGCGTCTTCGACGGAGTCGAGCACCTGATGCACGACCTCTTCCGGAAGCCCGCGCTTCTCGCCGAGTTCGGCCGCGCGTTCGCGCGCTTCCTTGTGCAACGCCGTGAAGGCCGGATCCTTGAGATCGAGCGGGGTCATCTCCTCGGCCGGCACGATGACGGCGGTGAGATGGCCGTCCTGTTCGGCGTAGTGCAGCGCGGTGGCGCGCTGTTCACCCTGCAGCAGCAGCTGCACGCCACCCAGCCCACGCTGCACCTGGCCGATGCGGGCGATGACCCCGGTGGTGAAGAGAATGTCCGAAGTTGGCTCCTCGGTGTTGTCCCGCTGCGCGACGGCGAAGACGAGCCGGTCGCCCTTGAGCGCCGTTTCGATGGCGCGAAGGGTACCGGGGCGGCCGGCCGCGATCGGGGCGGTGATGCCGGGGAACATGACCGTCCCACGCAACGGGAGGACGGGAAGTGTCTGACGCTGACCCATATCGAATCCTGAGCAAGGAGGAATAGCGCCCACTGAATGGCACGATCCGCACCGTCCGGATTACGCCAACGCGGCAGAAATGGCAAGAACAACGGGGGAGGTCGTGCCGACCTGACCCGCTTGGCTGCCAAATCGGCCTTGGTCGTGGTCGGGGTTGCGGGTGGGGGTCTGGGCACGGCCACTACAGTCGGGGCACAGCCACCACGGTCGGGGCACTGCCACGACGGTCGGGGTCGAATACCAGTCGGGGTCTCGGCCGGGTCTCGCGCGGGCGCTTCGCTGGCTCGTCTTGGTCGGGGGACGGGGGGGGCGGGGATAAGCTGTCGGGGGTCGGGGTCGGGGCAGCCCCGACCGTTTATCCCCGACCCCGACGCGCCAGCAAAGCGCCGCGCCCGACCCGACCGGGACCCCGACTGTTTATCGACCCCGACTGTCGTGGCAGTGCCCCGACCGTGGTGGCTGTGCCCCGACTGTAGTGGCCGTACCCCGACAACCACCCGCCACCCCGACCCCGACCCAAGGTGAGTCATTTTGCAACTTCGGTGGAACCGGCGACGTATGCCGATACACAGCGGGCGCACCCCTGACAGTTCGTCCCTGTGAGATGCTGTACCCCGTTTCTCCGACGTGGTACACTAGAGAAGACCGTCAACTCCCCGAAATCCGTTTCGAGTGTCCGAAAACACCGCCCATCACGCCGAAGACGCTGAGCTACGTGCACACGTAGAGCAGGCGCTCAGCGCTGCCTACGAGCTCGACCAGGAAATCGGCCGTGGCGGAATGGGAATCGTGTACCGCGCCAAGGACCGCCGGCTCAAGCGCTTTGTCGCCATCAAGCTGCTGCCCCCCGAGCTGTCGTTCCGGCGCGATGTGCGCTCGCGCTTTCTGCGTGAAGCGGAGACGGCCGCGCAGCTGAGCCATCCGAACATCGTCCCCATCTATTCGGTCGACGAAGTCGGGAACCTCGTGTTCTTCGTGATGGCGTGCATCGATGGCGACAACCTCGCCACGCTGGTGCAGAAGCGCGGGCCGCTGCCGGTGGACAACGTGCGCCGCTGGCTGCTTGAAGTGTCGGATGCCCTGGCCTACGCGCATTCGCGCGGCGTCGTGCACCGCGACATCAAGCCTGACAACATCCTGCTCGACGGGATCGACGGGCGTGCGCTCGTGACCGACTTCGGCATTGCACGCGCCGCGACCGACAGCGGAGAACAGTCGCGCCTGACGGCCACCGGCATGGCGATCGGGACGCCGGCGTACATGAGCCCCGAGCAGGCGTCAGGTGACCGCGATCTCGATGCCCGCAGCGATCTCTATTCGCTCGGCATCGTCGCGTATCAGATGCTCTGCGGCGAGCCGCCGTTCGTCGGGGGGACCACGCCGGCGCTGCTCGTCAAGCATCTGGCCGAAGCGCCGGTGTCCATTGCGCAGCGTCGCGCCGACGTGCCCGCCGATCTGGCGGCCATCGTCATGCGGCTGCTCGAAAAGAACCCCGAGCATCGCTTTCAGCAGGCGAACGATCTCACGCAGGCGCTGCGCACCGGTGTGCTGCCGCCCGCGCACCCTGGCGCGATGAACGGCACCGCGTCGGCTCCGGCCCCGTTGCCGCCTGTTACGTTCAACGGCGCCCCCATTGGCGGGATGCCGTTGCCCACAAATGCCAACGCCCCGTACGCGCCGGCGCCGTATCAGCCGCCGTCGTACTCGCCGCGCACGCTCACGACGGCCCCCGCCGATTTCGGCAGTGCCAACCCCGCGCGTTCCGCGGAACGTCCGTTGTCGACATACGGCGCGCCGGGCATGCGCGCGCCGTCGGGCGACAGCTATCTCGCCACCGTCGAAGACAACGTGCGGTGGGAAGCGCCAGAGGTACAGAAATTCCGGCGCCGGTTGGTGCCGTATCTGTTCGTGAACAGTGTGTTCGTGGTCTTCACCGTCCTTGGCGACGCCAGCTTTGGTGGCGCGACCACGATCTGGTCGGTGTACATGGCATGGAAGTACGCCAAGCTCTGGACCAACGGGTACGACTGGCGCGACGTGCTGCGGCAGCCGCGGCACCGGATGTTCGGTGAAGTCATCGAAGACCTGACCAACAGTGTGTTGGCCACCTTCAGCAGCAAGAAGCGCGAAGAACTGCGGGCCCAGGGCAAGCTCACGGGTCGCCTCAAAGGGGCGCTCACGCTGAGCGGCCCGGCGGCGGCCGGCGCGGCGCGCAACAGCAAGGGGGTGGCCGTCGCCCCCATGGCGCCGGCCCGCGACGACGAACTTGGCGCGTACCTCCCGTTGGTGCGTGGTGCGCGCGCTGATCGCGAAGAAATCGGCCGGCTGCTCTCCACGCTGCCGGCCGACGAACGCTCGCGCATTCCCGACGTCGCCTCTACGACAGTCGAACTCGTGAACAAGCTCGAGTCGATTGCCAAAGACCTCGTGCGTCTCGAGCTCACGCTCTCGCCGGAACTGCTGGCGCGCGCCGATCAGGAAATCGCAACGCTCGAAGCCGAAGCCAATCCGCTCGATACCACACGCAGTGAAGCCCGCGTGCGTCGGTTGGCCCAGCTGCGCCGCGAACGTCGCACCATGGTCGACGGGCAGGCCAAGCTGCAATCGCGTCGTGCACAAATGGAAAGCTGCCGCCTGGCGCTCGAGAACGTGCGGCTCGATCTCGTGCGTCTGCGCACGGGCAACAGCTCGGTGCAAAGCGTGACGTTGGTGGCCGAGCAAGCCATGCAGATGGCGCGCGATGTCGATATTGCCGTGCAAGCGGCCAACGAAGTGCGCGATCTCACGTCGCCACGACGCTCCGGTACGGCGTCGGGCCGCAGCTGAGCGGCTGACGCCATGTTCGATACCCCCGACGTCGCCCCCGAGCAGTTGCCGGGGCACCGACCGCCGAACGTGCACGGCAATCTGGGGCGCCACGACGGGCACAGCGCCGATGCGGCCATGCTGCGCGATCGCGTGACCGCCGCGGTCGGCGACACGTACCTCATTGGCGACGAGGTCGGACGCGGCGGCATGGCGGTGGTGTACGCCGCCGAAGATATCCGGCTGCAGCGGCACGTCGCGCTCAAAGTGCTGCCTCCCGATCTCGCCTTCCGCCCCGAGGTGCGTGAACGGTTCGTGCGCGAGGCACAGACGGCGGCGCGTCTCAATCATCCGCACATCGTGCCCATCTACTCGGTGCACGAAGAGCAGGGGGTGGTCTGCTTCGCCATGGCACTCGTGCGTGGCGAAAGCCTTGCGGCGCGCATCATTCGCGAGCCGCGGCCACCGTTTGCGTTCATCGCGAACATGCTCGAGCAAATGTCCGACGCGCTCGCCTACGCGCACGCCAGTGGCGTGGTCCACCGCGACATCAAGCCGGACAATGTGCTGCTCGATCGCGAGACGGGCCGCGCCATGGTGACCGACTTCGGCATCGCGCGCGCAGCGGAGAGTGGCACCCGTCTCACACAAACCGGCATTGCCGTGGGCACCCCGGCGTTCATGAGCCCCGAGCAGGCCATGGGCGACAAGGACGTCGACGGGCGCAGTGACGTCTATTCGGTGGGCGTCATCGGCTATCTCATGCTGGCCGGCAAGCTGCCCTTCGAGGCGTCGACGACACCCTCCATGCTGCTCAAGCATGTGAGCGAAACGCCACCGCCGCTACGGACACTTCGTCCGGATGCCCCGCGCGTGCTGGTGGACATTCTCGACCGCTGCCTCGCCAAGCGTCCCGCCGACCGGTGGGACAGTGCCATGCAGCTGCGCGACATGTTGCGCCGCGTACAGCGTGATGGTTCGCTCGACAACGGCGGGCATCGCGCGCCACATGCGCACGCGGCGGAGGCATCGTATCTCCCGGCCGTCGCGCCGGCACCGTTGCCACCATCGCTCTCGCGTGAAGCGGTCGATGACCGCTTCGGGCATCGCGCCGAAGACTGGGCGCCGCGTCGCGTGGCCGAGCCTGAACTGGCGCCGCGCCAGCTGCCGGCTATCGGTGCGCTGCCGCCTGTGCCACAGCTGCCGCCACTCCCCATCGGGGCCGACCGCTCGGCACGCCGCGCATGGAAGCAGGCGCAGAAGGACGCCGTGAAGAGCTGGCGCCAGTCGGTCAAGGAACATCGGACCGCCAGCTCGGCGGCCTATGTCGACCAACTGCGCGCGCAGCAGATCGCGAACATGCCGGCCGGCAGTCCCGGCAAGTTGGCCGACCGCGTGGCGAAGTTCCGCAAACATGTAAAGTGGCTTGGCGCGTCGGCCGGTATTGGCACCGTGAGTCTGGTCATCGGGGCATCGCTCAACGCGGAGCCGCTCATTGTCCCGGCAGTTGGTGGATTACTCGCGTCGATGGTGAGCATGCAGCTGCTCATGATCGACTTCTTCAAGCTGCGCAAGTTCGGCGTGTCTCCGCTGGCGGCGTGGGGAGACGAGTGGCAGAGCACGGCTGGACGACTCGACACGCGATCACACGCGGAGCTGTCGCGCGAACTCATCGACCGCCATGCCGGGCCGGTGGTGTTGCAGTCGAAGTACGGCGCGGCGGTGCGCAACGCCGCCGATGACCGGGTCGTGATTCACGACGTGGTCAGCAAGCTCACGGCCGACGAACGCCAGCTCGTGCCCGATGTGGCGCCCACCGCCGACGCGCTCATGGAACGCATTGGTTCACTGGCCACGGGGTTGGAGCGACTCGATCGCGATTTGCCGGGGTACGCGCTCGCCGAATTGCAGACGCGCATTGCTGCGGTAGAAGCGGAGCCAGAGCACGCACCCGACAAAGAGCGCCGCTTGCAGCTGCTCACACGGCAACGGGCGAGCCTCGACGACCTGCAGTCGCGCCGAGACACGATGGCGCGGCAGCTCGACAGCGCGGCCATGGCACTGCGTTCGCTGCGTTTCGATATCGTGAAGCTGCGCACCATGGGCGTGAGTGCCAGCGCCGACGACTTCACCAACGCTACGCAGGAAGCGCGCGCGGTGTCGCGCGAATTGGGGTACGTGCTCGACGCCGCCGAAGAAAGTCGGCGGCTCTGACGGTCAGCTGAAGCGCTCTTCGAATTCCATGACGAGCGTGCCGTGCCCAAACCGTGTCGCGGCATCAATGCCTTTGGCGACAGCGGCCGCGACTTCGTCGTGCCGGCCGAGCGCGGTGAGAGTGTCGGCGTAGCGCAGCCACCCGTTCCCTTCGTCGTCGTACATGCCGAGGTACGCGGCCAGTTCGGTCGCGGCTTCATCGAGCAGGTTGGCCTTGAGCAGTTCGTTGGCCAAGCCAAAGCGTACGAGGGCATTCTGCGGCTGCTTGGCAGCCATGGCGCGCATGGTCTCGAGACGGTCCATTGAGAGCGATGTCCTTGTGAGGGCGTCAGCGGGTGAGGAGTTCGCCGACGAGCGTACCAAGTCGGTCGGGCGCTTCTTCGGGGGCCACATGGGCCACGCCGGGAAGCTGGTGAATGGTCGCACGAGAGTTGGTGGCCTGGCCAATCCACGTTACCAAACGGGCGCTGCGCGCCGCGTTGAGGAAGGGATCGGCGTCGCCGAGGACCAGCGAGGTGGGGCATTGCAGCGCGCCGGGCGCGAGGGCGTCGACGGTATCGCCACGTGATCGATTGAGGGCCACCAGCTGTGCGCATGCGGCATCGCGCCCCTCGCGCAAGCGGAACGGCTTGAGATACACATCGAGCGAGCGCGCGCCGACGTCGCGGTGTGCGAAGCAGGGGAGCAGGGCGGCGTGCAACGCCGACGCCAACCACGAGGGCGCCAGGCGCTTCCAGAGCGGCACGAGCATCGCGAGACGCCGCACCCGTCGGTTGAGCAATGCCTCCTGTGCGGTGGCGGCGAGCAGCGTGGGGTTGACGAGCATGAGGTGCGCGATGCGCGCGGGCTGTTCATGCGCCACTCGGGCTGCGATCGCGGCGCCCATGCCGTGGCCCACGAGCATCGCGGAGGGCACACCCATGACATCGAGCAACTGCGTGAGCCGCGCGGCGTGTCCGGCGACGGACATGTCGGCCGTACCGGGCGGGTCGCTGCGGCCGTGGCCCAGCAGGTCGAGCACCAGCACGCGGTGCCCCTTGGGGAATCGGGGCAGGACATCCTGCCAGAGATGCGACGACGTGAACGACCCGTGCACCAGCACGATGGGGTTGCCGGCGCCGCGCTGTCCGAAGGCATAGCAATACAACCGGACCCCTTGGAGGTCCACGAACTCGCCGCGCATTCAGCGGCGGCGGAAGGAGAGCGTCGTGCGGTGCGGCATGCCACCGAACGCTAATGCCACAACGCACACGGGGGCACCGGCTGTCGTGCCGGTGCCCCCGCGTTTCATGCGGGTGGAGCCTTAGACGCCGCCGCGGCCGCGCGGCATGGCCGCCAGGTTCTCTTCGAACTTCTTCTTCTGGTCGTCGGTGAGAACGGCCTTGAGTGCGTCGTTCCGCTCGGCGTTCATCTTCTGCATGGTTTCCATCATGGCGGCGCGGTCACCACCGGCCGCCTGCATGGCTTCCATCTGCTTGCGGCCCGCCTGCGCCATGATCGTGTCGACCTTGGTCGACTGGTCGGCCGTGAGCGTGATGCCGGCGAACAGCTGCTCCTTCTGGCGTGCCGCGCGCTCGGCGGGGGACATCCGCATGCCGCCGCCACCGCCACCGCCGCCCTGGGCGAACGCGGGCGTAGCAATGGCGAAGGCCGCAACCGCGGCGATGACGCGAAGAGTGTTCTTCATGGGGTAGGATCCGTGGGTGGTCTGGGCACTGGCAGTGGCGCCCGTGCGCCGCGTCGTGTGCCTCGGTGAATAGACGCAAACCACACCCAAAGCGTTAAGGCCGCCGGGAATTTCTCGTCGCCCGTGCCCGCCTTGCGCCTGTTCTTGCATCTGGAAAGCAGAAGCTTTGGCGCGTCGACCCACGGCTGCCTCTGGCGGTCCTGCGATTTGTGCGTACAATAGCGGAATAGTGACCCTTTCTCCGTCTTCTCCGCCGCCGGCGGGTATCGACAGCGTCTATGTTCCGGGCGAACTGACGGTACCGCGTCCCGTATTCGTTCCGCCGCCGCCACCGCCGCCCGTTGTGCCGGTCCCAGCGACGTGGCTGCTCGCGCACGGAAGCCCGGCCGTGCAGTTCCGCCTGCTGCGGGACATTGCGGGTCAGCACTCGACGAGCCCGGGGTGGCCTCGTGTCCCGTATGCCAGTCGGGCTGGCTGGCATCTCATGGGGATGCAGGATCACGACGGGACCTGGCCCGGCGGCATGCTGGCCGCGCCCGGTGGGACCACCCTCGAAGGGGTCGGGACGATCCCGGCGTATCGTCGCCTGCTCGAACTGGGGTGGGACACCGAAACGCCTGGCATGGTGGCCACCAAGCGACTGCTGTTCCGCTTGCTGGCGGAAGACACCGATCCCACGCTCCTGGCCGAACTCCGGCCGGAAGGGGACGATGAGGAACTGGTGTTGCGCGGCCGGCTGCAGCTGCGTGAAGCGGCCGCGGCTGCCTTGGCGCAGGCGGGCTTCGAGGACGACCCCCGATTACGCGGGGCGGCGCGCCGGTTGATTGACCGGGTGCACACGTTCTTCAAATCGCCGCTGGCGCAGAAGCCATGGATCCGGGTGGGGAACCAGCACGTGCTCCCGCCCGAAGTGTCGCCGCCGTCGTTTCACCTGTTGGTGATGCTGAGCTACATGCCGCAGTTCCGTAGTGAGCATTACCAGTTCATGGACCAGCTATACAGCTGGCTTACGCAGCCGTGGCCGCGTCAGGTCCCCATGCAGCAGATGGGGGAGCGGCTCATCGAGCAGCCGCACTATGTGCTCGGCGATTTCCTCACCACGCGCAGTGCGCTCGACGGTGATATGCCGAGTGCCCTGGCGTGGCTGGAAACGATGGCGCGCATGGGTATTCTCGGGCGCCATGAAGGGTGGGTGAAGCTGCTGGAGCGGACGCTCGACGATCGGAGCCGTAAGGGGGTGTGGACGCCGCCCCGGTCGGTCGTCATGCCCGCCAACGTGCCGGCGTGGTCATGGCCACTCCTCCCGCTGGGGGATACCGAGTGGGGGGGCAACCTCGAGACGACGCTCTCGACCGACGTCACCTTCCGGCTCTGTCTCATCGCGAAGCTGGCCGGTCGCACGCTCGACCTGCTCTAACGCCGCGCCGCTGTCGTCGGGCCCCCGCTTTGGGCGCACCGGCGCGGCGGGCTCCGCGGCCCTCATTCCCGCCAGACCCCCCGGAAAGGGTGAAAGGCATTACCTTTCCGGTACACACATGACAGTCATCGATCCTGATACGCTCGTCGGCGATGTGACGTTCGCCGACCTGGGGCTGGCTCAGCCCCTGCTCAACGCGCTGCACGACGCCGGGTACGAACGTCCGACCCCCATCCAGCGCGAAGCCATTCCACTTGCCCTGACCGGTCGCGACCTCATCGGTCTGGCCCAGACCGGTACCGGCAAGACGGCAAGCTTCACGCTTCCCATGGTACACCGCCTCATTGGCGGTCCGCGCCGCACGCGCGTGCTGGTGCTCACCCCCACCCGCGAGCTCTGCCTGCAGGTGGAAGAGAGCGTCCGGAAGTATTCGGCGCACGCGCCGGTGAACGTCATCCCGGTCTTCGGTGGCGTGGGCTACGAGCCGCAGGAAAAGGCGCTCCGGCAGGGCGTCGACGTCGTCGTCGCCACGCCGGGCCGGTTGCTCGACCACCTCGAGAAGCGCAACGTCGACTTCTCGTACCTCGAGACGCTGGTGCTCGACGAAGCGGACCGTATGCTCGACATGGGCTTTGCGCCGCAGCTCAATCGTATCGTCGAGCAGATTCCGCGGTACCGCCAGACACTGCTGTTTTCGGCGACGATGCCTCCCGAAGTCGAAGCGCTGGCGCGCAAATATTTGCGCAAGCCGGTGGTCGTGCAGGTGGGGCGCCGCTCGAGTGCTGCCATCACGGTGACGCACGCGGTGTATCCGGTGCCGCGCCACCGGAAGAACGACCTGCTGGTGCACCTGCTCACCAAGGAAGCGCACGACTCGGTGCTGGTGTTCACCCGCACCAAGAGCGGCGCCGATCGGGTGGTGCGGGATCTCGAGAAGGCCGGGGTCCGCGCGGGCGCGATGCACGCCGACAAGTCGCAGCGTGAGCGAATGGCGGCGCTGGAAGACTTCAAGAACGGCGTATTGCGCGTGCTCGTCGCGACGGACATTGCACAACGTGGACTCGACATCAGCGGGATCACGCACGTCATCAACTATGACGTTCCGCAGCAGCCCGAAGACTACGTGCATCGCATCGGTCGAACGGGTCGTGCGGCGAGCACCGGCGATGCGTATACGTTCATGAGCGCCGAGGATATCGGCATGGTGCGCACGATTGAACGCACGATCGGCCAGGAAATTCCGCGCGTGAGCGTGCCCGGGTTCGACTTCGGCACCTGAGCGGGCCATATGGTGGCCGGCAACAATCAGTTGCCGGCCGGTTGGTCTCCACGCCCTGCGCTCATTGTGCGACGCGCCCGAGGCGTGAGACGGTCACGGTGTCGGCATGTGTGCCGCGCCGCAGAATGAGGCGAAGATTGGCGGCGCCAACACCGAGCCCGGTTGGTGCATAGGCCATCGAATCGCGGGTGGGGTCGATCGTGACGCCTCGCTGCCGGAAATCGGCCACCGCCAGCGTGTCGCGGCCGCTGTGCACTACCACGCGCTGGGTTGCCGTCTCGAAGCGCACGGCCGTTCGGGTGTGTGCCGCCAGGGCGTGATCACGGGCCAGTGCGAACAGATTGGCTGTTTCACGTGACGCGCTCTCCACCGCCGCCGCCTGCAGCAGGGGGGCGCCGCTGGTCAGCGACAGCGTGGCCAACAGGCCCAGGATGGTGAGCACGACGAGCTGCTCGATGGTCGTGGTGCCGCGCGGGGGGCGGGTTGTGGGGGTTGGGGTCATGGGAGGCAACATGGGGCCGGTGGCTGGAAACTCCGTTACCCAAACGACGCGCATTGGTGCATTCCAACGCGTCCCCCCTTTCCCCCAAATCGGGTCCCGAGGGTACATTACGCCTCACTCCCTACACCCACGTCATTTACAGAAACATGCGGATTGCCATTTCCACCGGCGGCGGTGACGCCCCAGGCCTCAATGCGGTCATCCGGGCCGCGGTTCTTTCGGCGCGTACCCGCGGTTGGGACGTCCTCGGCATCAAGCGTGGCTTTGCCGGACTGCTGGGCGAAGACGAAATCGTCCCCCTGACCGCCGACAGCGTCCGCGGCATCGCGGGGCAGGGCGGGACGATCATCAAGACGACGAACCGGGGCAGCCCGTTCGCGTATCCCATTTTGCAGCCCGACGGCAGCTACAAGAACATCGACCGGTCGGACGAGCTGGTGGAAAACGCCCGCAATCTGGGGATCGAGGCCATCATCTCCATTGGCGGCGACGGCTCGCTCAAGATTGCGCAGCAGCTGCAGTCGAAGGGGGTGCGGGTGGTGAGCGTGCCCAAGACCATCGACAACGATGTGGCGGGGACGATCACGACCTTCGGCTTCGACACCGCCGTGAACACGGCGATGGAGGCGATCGACAAGCTGCACACCACGGCCGAGTCGCACGATCGCGTGATGGTGCTGGAAGTCATGGGGCGCGAGGCGGGCTTCATTGCGCTGCACGCGGGTGTGGCCGGTACCGCCGACGTGATTCTCATTCCCGAAATCGAGTGGGAGCTCGACAAGGTGTGCGAGAAGATCATGCAGCGCGATGCGACCGGAAAGCGCTTCAGCATCGTGGTGGTGGCCGAAGGCTCCAAGCCCAAGGGGGGCAATGAGTCGATCATCGGCGCGTCGCTGCCGGGGCAGGACCGACGGCTGGGAGGGATCGCCGAGCGGCTGGGTTACGACATTCAGCGCGTCACGGGCAAGGAAACGCGCTCGATGGTGTTGGGTCACCTGCAGCGCGGCGGATCGCCGACGGGCTACGACCGCCTGCTCGCGACCCGCTTTGGCGCCGCGGCCGTGCAGGCCGTGGCCGACAAGAAGTGGGGGCACATGGTCGCCCTGCAGTCGCCGCACCTGGTGACGCTGCCGATCGAGGAAGTGCTGCGGGAAACCAAGCGGGTGGATCCGAAGCACGACATCGTGCAGAGCGCGAGAATGCTGGGAATCAGCTTCGGCGACTGATTCCGCTCTTGACTGAGCGCTGAGTTCTGAGCGGTCAGAGGCTGAGGCGAGAGGTCGAGAGTTGAGACGTCAGCCCGGATCGGCGTGAGAGTCGAGTCACGCAGGGGTGAGAGGTCAGGCCCCGCGGTCCGCGGTTCCTGGCTTCTCACTGCTGCGTGACTCGACTCTCACGCCGATCCGGGCTGAGTTCTGAGGTCTGAGTTCGGAGGTCTCAGTTCTCAGTACTCACTTCTGGAGGACACCCCCCGTCCTCACGCACGGACACGGGTCGTGACGGCGGGGACCCTCCCCCTGTCCGTAGGGTACCGATCTGCCGATACTTACGTGGACTCGGCCACTTTCGGCTGAGGATGGCACATACCCTGCCCCTGTAGCCGGCAGGATGCCCGACGTCCGCTCATCGTGAGTGGGCGCGTGGTGTCTGCTGGAGGACGTGCGCAATGCTGCATCCCAATACATCTCCCTGGCGTCTGATGGTCGCGACGGTCGTGCTGAGTCTGTCAGTCACGGCGGTCAGCGCGTCGGCCCAGTCGAAGGACAAGGACAAAGACAAGGAGTCCGTGGCTGGCGTGCCGCGGGAGTATCTGCCGCCTGCGGGGATGTGCCGCGTGTGGGTGGACGGGGTGCCGGCGCAGCAGCAGCCGGCGCCGACCGATTGTGCGTCGGCGGTGCGCAACAAGCCGTCGAACGGTCGTGTCATTTATGGCGACGACAAATCGAAGGGCAAGAAGATCGATGACCTGCCCATCAAGAACCTGCGCGGCGTCGAGAAGAAGGGGCCGCCGCTGATTCCGCCTGATCTGTCGCAGGCCGATCCACGGGCGCGCGATGCGTGGGAGGCCAAGAAGATCACCGATGAGCAGCTGCACGGCGACCGGCCGGCGACGAGTTCGCCGGCTTCGTCGTATCCGGGATCGGCACCGTTACCGCAGGGGCCGGCAGGGTCATACGGCGGGTATGTCACCCCCGGCGGCGTGGTGGTGCCGGGTGCGGTGAACGACCCCCGCTACTTCTCGCAGAACGCGCCGCCGCCAGGCTTTGGCAGCAGCAGCTGTCTGGACCGTGACGGCGACGGCTGGTGCGACGATCAACGCTTCGGGCCGCCGGTGTGCATCGATCGTGACAAGGACGGGCGCTGCGACGATCTCCCCGAGTTCGCGTCGCGGGCGTACCCGCAGGTATTGCCGGCGATGCGAAGCGCCCTCGATGTGACGCAGGGGCGGCCGAGCGCCGAGATCATGCAGTGGCTGGGGACGAACGAGTTCATCGTGCGAATACCCGACCAAGGGCGTGGCGGCATTCCGTGGCGGGCGATTTTTCTCGACACCAACAGCGAGCTGCTGCAGGTGTGGACCGACGTGAACCGCGACGGACGCGCGGACAGAGTTGAGATTTTTCGGGGCGGGCAGCGGGTCAAACTGATCCAGCGCTGATTCTGCTGTTGCTTTGTCTGGGCTCTGGGGTCTTGGTCGGGGTCTGGGCACAGCCACTACAGTCGGGGTACCGCTACGACAGTCGGGGCACTGCTACCACAGTCGGGGTCTACAGACAGTCGGGGTCTCGGCCGGGTCGGGCGCTACGCTGCGCTCGCGCGTCGGGGTCGGGGATAAAGTGTCGGGGCTGCCCCGACCCCGACCCCGACATTTGAGCCCCGACCCCGACGCGCCAGCGCAGCGCCGCGCCAGACCCGACTGGGACCCCGACTGTTTGTAGACCCCGACTGTGGTAGCAGTACCCCGACTGTCGTGGCTGTACCCCGACTGTGGTGGCGGTGCCCCGACCAACACCCCGACCCCGACCCACGCGTAGATTGAAAGCGTGAGAGAAACTACGGATCGCTTTCTGCCTCCCGACCGCGAGACGTTTCTCGCGTCGAAGCCGGCCTCCGGCCGCATCATTGTGATTGCGCCCACGCGCGCCGCGTGCGAGACCATCGAGCTCGCCGTCGGGCTCCAGCTCGACACGTTCCTCGAGCGCACCCGCGGCGCTGACCTGCGCCGTCTCGCCGCCAGCGGCGAAGGGTTCGGCATCGTGGCCGGCACCGGCACCGGCAAGACACTCGCCATCCGCCCCATCGCGCAAACCATACTCGGCACCGACACCCTGCGCGTCGGCGTCGTGAATCGCGAGCGCGAAGCCACGCCCGAGACGCCGAGCTGGAATGTCGTGGTGATCACGACCGGCATCGCGCGGCGGTGGTTTCAGGACGGCGACATTCACGCGACCGATACGCTCGTCGTCGACGAAATTCACCAGACGAGCGCCGAACTCGAACTCTGTTTGGCGCTCGGCAAGCGAGTCGGCTGTCGGTTCATCTGGTTGTCGGCGACCGTCGATCCGTCGTTCTACGCGCGCTATCTCGAAAGCACCGACGTGCTGCAGGTCTCGGCGTTCGATGCGACGAAGGCCGCCAAGGTCGAAGTGGAGCGCAAACAGCCGCTCACATTCCTCGACGATCGGTTTCTGCAGAAGCTCGCGCGCAGCGAACGTGGGGTGGCGATTTTTCTCCCCACGCGGGCGGGGGTGGAAGAAGCGGCCGAGTGGGTGCGCTCGCGTTTTCCGCGCATCACCGCGGCGCATTATCATGGCGGCGAACCCATTCGCGTCATTCGCCCCTTCCTCGAAGGGGTGGTGCCCAAGCCGTTCTTTCTCGCCATGACCGCGGCCGGGCAGAGCGCGCTCAATGTGCCGGGGCTCGACACCGTCATCATCGACGATACGCGCTTCACGAATCTCATCGACCGCGGACGCAACGTGCTCACGCGCGTGCACCTCGGGGCGAACGAAATTCTGCAGATGGCCGGACGTGTGCACGGACGTGTCGAAGGCGGACGCGTGTACATCCTCAGCGATCGTGATATCCGTTTCGAGGCGCTGCGCCCAACCGAGCCCGATTTCCAGCTGGCCGGTGACAGCGAACGGGTGGCGCTCACCTGTGCCGATCTTGGCGTGCGCGCCGACGATCTCGACTTGCCGGTGCCGCTCGATCGTGCCGCGTATCGCAAGGCGGTGGCGGTGCTCGAAGCGCGCGGCCTCGTCGAGAACGGCCGGCTGACGAGCTACGGCAAGGCCGTCGAAGCGCTCCCGGTCGATCGCAAGTGGGGCGAGCTGATCGTCACAGGCGACGACGAGTTGTTGCCGGCGCTCGCCGTCATGAGCGGTGTGGAATCACTGCATCGCATGACGCGTGACGGGCGCGATCTCGAGGGGCTGGTCGTGCGCGGCAGTGATCACCTCACAGCGTACAACCTGTATGCGGAAGGTTTCCGCGTGGCAGGGTACATTGGCGAGGTATACGGCTTGCCGCGGCATCTCTTCGATGCCGAACGCATTGCCCACTGGGCGGAGCAGCGCGGCGTGCTCGTGAAGGCGCTCGAAGACGCCGCACTGGCCATGGCCAGCGTGTATCGCAGTGTCGGCATGCCGCTCCCGCAAACGCTGCCCATTGCCGGCGCGGCGATGCACCGCAAGTTCGCCGACCTGCTCTCGCGCTACATGCCCTTCGATCTCGTCATCGAAGAGCAGACGGTGGACGGACACGAGGCGCGCGTTTCCAAGACGAGCGTGTGCGGATCGTGGGGAGCGGTGGCGGGGTCGTTGCGCTACTTCGCCGACCGGCATGGGATTCCGCGCGCTGCCATCGAAGGCACGCAGCTGTCGATGGATCTCGTGCGGGAGAACGCGCAGCGCCATCCGCCCGAGCTCGCTCTCGATGCAGAGCGCAAGCACTCGCCGGTCATTTTGCGTCGGCGGGTCACGTACTACGGTTTCGAACTCTCGCGTGAGACGGAACCGTTGCCCGTGTTCCCGCCGGAGTTCGCGGCGGGTGCGCGACATTTGCTGGCCGAGGCGGCCGCACGCGGCGAACTGCGCCACAGCGCCGTCCGCCGCAATCAGCCCATCGTCGAGGAGATCCGCGAAGTCTGGCGGCGACTTGGGGGCATTACGCCGCGCCTCGGTCAGGTCGAACTGACGGCCTGGTACGAAGAGCGCATGGGCGACGCACGCAGCTGGGAAGAGGTGCGTGCGCTCCCCATGCTGCTCGATCGTCGAGATTTCGTGAGCGAATCACAGCTGGCGGCCGCGCGTGCGCTCCCCGGCGCCGTCGAAATCCGTGATCGCACGGTGTCGATCGATTACGACGTCGAAGAGCACGACGGTGGGCGTGTGCCGGTGGCGCGCTTGCGCCTCCCCGAAAAGCTGGCGCGCACGATGATTCACGAGGAGTTGCCCACGCTCGATCGCGCGTTGCGCTTCGTGGTGCCGCGCGGCCAGCGGGGATCGGTGCGCGCAGACGATCTGCTCGAGTTGCAGGACCGTCTCGATTTGCCGTTTACCGACGAGGAGCGCGCCGCACACGACGCGCGCAAATCACGCGGACATGACGATCGGGATCGTGAGGTGCGCGGTCATGGACGACACGAACGAAGCGGTCCACGGCATGGCAAAGGCGGTGGCGGGAAGGCCGGATACGGTAAGTCCGGCGGGCGACATCCCGGGAAGCGCCGCGGCCGCTAGCGGTCGCGGTAACGCGGCGCGGCCGCGCTACGCGAGCCGACGCGGGTGCGTCGGCGCCACCAGCGGGAGCACCTGACGGGAGTCGGTCACGAACCGCTCCACCGCTCCCGCCGGAAGCGGGCGGCTGTACAAATACCCTTGGCCGATGTCGCAGCCCACGGAGCGCAGAAACTGATGCTGGGCGGGCTCTTCGACGCCCTCGGCCACGACTTCCACGCGCAACGACTTGGCGAGCGAGACGATCGTGCGCACGAACGCTGCTTCCCGGTCACCATCGTCGATACGCGTCACGAATGAGCGATCAATCTTGAGTTCGTCCACCGGGAAGAACTGCAAATGACTGAGCGATGAATAGCCTGTGCCGAAGTCGTCGATGGCGAGCCGCACGCCAAGCGTCTTGAGCGCGTTGAGCTTGGCCAACGCGACCTCGGGTTCGCGCATGACATCGCTTTCGGTGATCTCGACGATGAGCCGCGATGGCGAC